>JBOGEA010000015.1:0-31908 GCA_050743205.1 Egibacteraceae bacterium
CGGGTGGCCTCGCCGAGGCGCGGCCACCGGCAGCGGCTGCGCGCGAGCCGCGGCGGGTCCGCGGGGTCCGCGCGAGCCGCGGTCGGGTCCGCAGGGTCTGCCCGCGTCCCACCGCGCACCCGCAGACCTTGCTGCTGGTTGTGCGACAGCCCGCGTGCACAGACGCATCGGCAGGAAGCGGCTGCTGCCAAGCGTGTCGGCGATCAGCCACCCACTCAAACGTGACAAGCACCCAAAAAAGCCGCGGAGTCGGCGACCGCGCCGAAGACGCCGCCCTGCATGGTCATCATCTTCAGCGCCGCCTGGTAGTTGCCGTGGTCGGTGGCGCCGGTGCAGTCGGACAGCAGGAGGCATTCGTAGCCGCGGTCGTTGGCCTCGCGGATGGTGGTGTGGACGCATACGTCGGTCGTGATGCCGGTGACGACGAGGTGGGTGATGCCGCGGGTGCGCAGGATGAGGTCCAGGTCGGTGGCGTAGAAGGAGCCTTTGCCGGGTTTGTCGATGACGGGCTCGGTGGGCAGGGGGGCGACCTCGGGGGTGATCTGCCATCCCGGCTCGCCGCGGATGAGGATGCGGCCGCACGGCCCAGGGTCGCCGATCCCGGCGCCGATGCGCTTGGACCGCCACAGTTTGTTGGGCGGGCAGTCGCGCAGGTCGGGCTCGTGGCCCTCGCGGGTGTGGACGACGTAGAGGCCGGCCTGCCGGCAGGCGGCGAGCACAGCGGCGGTGGGCTTGAGGCCGGCGCTGGTCAATGTGAGGTCGTAACCCATCGCATCGACATAGCCGCCCTTGCCGCAGAAGTCGATCTGCCAGTCGATGCACAGCAGTGCGGTGCGGGTGGGATCGATCGGCCCGTCATACGGCCATGGGTAGGGGTCGGCGTCGACTGTGCCGGTCATGGGGCTCCTCCTCTACGGTTGGGGAAACTTTGCCCCATCATGTGGGGCAAAGTTTCCCCAACACAAGGATTCCAGCGCGGCGACAACCTCACGGGCTCTTCCCACCGCGCCGAAGATTCCGCCGGACATGCAGATGATTGAGAGGGCGGCGGGTGCGAGGGTGGGGTCGATGCATGCGCAGGCGTCGGTGACCAGGAGGCACTCGTAGCCGCGGTCGGTGGCGCCGCGCAGGGTGGAGTGGACGGCGGCCTCCAGGCCGTAGCCGGTGAGCAGCAGCTGGTCGCGGCCCTGAGAGCGGAGCACCAGGTCCAAGGCGCTGCTGTAGAAGCCGTCGAGGCCGGGCACTCGCAGCCGCGGCCCGACCAGGCCCGCACCCGGCGGCGGCCCGTGCGCCAGGTGGATCACAGCGCCGCCTGCGCGCAGGACCGCTGCGGTCAGCCGCTCGATCATCTCCTCGGCGGTCGCGGGGGACACAACCCGCTCCCGCCACCCGCCGCCGGCCACGATCAGCGCGAGCCGGTCCCCTGACAGGCGGCCGTCGTACGGCCACGGGTAGGGCTGGGTCCCGGCGACCACGCTCATCCGGTGGAGCCCACGATCCCCTCGGCGAGCCAGTTGATGGTCTCGGCCTCGGCGTAGGTCAACTGGGCCCCCTCGGGCACGACGACGGCGCCGCTCTGGTCGGTGATCGGCCCGCGGAACGGCGAGCCGCCGGCCCGGAACTCCTCGCGGGTCTGCTCGATGAGCGCCTTGGTCTCCTCCGACACCGACGGCCCGAACACCGACTGGACGAACGGGTTGTCCCCGGTCCGCAGGCCGCCGCGGAAGTCCCCGTTGTAGGGGCTGTCGACGAACCCGCCCTCCATCACCGTCCTGGTGATGTCGGTGTACAGCGCGTCCCAGTCCCACTCGGAGCCGGTGAGCCACCCGTTCGGGGCCAGGGACGAGGCGTCGGCGTGGTAGCCGACCGAGCTGACCCCCGCCGCCTCGGCCGCCTCGATGATCGTCTTCGTGCAGTCCTGGTGCTGGGTGATCACGTCGACGCCCTGGTCCACCAGGCTCTGCGCCGCCTGCGCCTGCACGCCCGGGTCGCACCAGCTGCCCGTCTGGATCGTGATCGTCTCGACGTCGGGGTTGACGGAGCGGGCGCCCAGGTGGAACGCGTTGATGTTCGCCAGCGTCTGCGGGATCGGGAAGGCGTAGACGAACCCGAGCTTGCCCGACTCCGTGGCTGCGCCGGCGGCGATGCCGGCGGTGTAGACCGGCTCGTAGACGGTGCCGAAGTAGGTCCCGAGGTTGTCGAGCGGCTCGGGCTCCAGCCCGCCCTGGTGCACGAACACCACGTCGGGGTGCGCCTTGGCCCCGTTCACCGCGAACTCGAGGTGCCCGAAGCTGGTCGGGAAGATCAGGTCGGCGCCGCGCGCGATCATGTCCTCCATCACGGTCTCGGCCTCGGACGTCTCGGGCACGTTCTCGGCCCGCAGGACGGTGACGCCGGGGAAGGCCTCCTCAACCGCGAGGCTGCCCTCGTAGGCGGCCTGGTTGTAGCCGAAGTCGTCCTTCGGCCCGACGAACAGGAAACCGACCGTGAACTCGTCGGCCTCACCCGCGCCGGCCACGCTCGGCGACCACGCCACCATGGCCAGCATGACACACACAAAGCTCCGCAATGCCCGTGACATCCGCACGCTCCTCTACTTCGTCGGTTCGAACACCCGCCCCAACGCCTCAGGACCGCTGTAGGCCCGCCGCGCGGACAGCAGCGCGAGGACGCCGATGACCACCAGGTACGGCGCGGCCTGGAGCAGGTAGGGCGACAGCTCCACGCCACGCGCCTGCAGCTGCAGCTGCAGGGCGATCGTGCCGCTGAATAAGTAAGCGGCGGCGATGGTCTTGCGCGGGTCCCAGCCGGCGAAGATCACCAGGGCCACGGCCACGAACCCGCGGCCGGCCGTCATGTTCTCCGACCAGTTCAGGGTGAACGCCGTCGACAGCTGCGCGCCGCCCAGGCCGATCAGGGCGCCGGCGACGGCCAGCGCCCGCCAGCGCACGGCGGTCGGCGAGACGCCGTAGACGCTGAGCACCTCGGGGCGCTCACCGGCCGCGCGCAGGACGAGCCCGGCGCGGGTGCGCTGCAGCACGAGCCACACGGCGGGCACGGCGAGCAGCGACAGGTACGTCAGCGGGTCGTGGTCGAACAGGATCGGCCCCACGAACGGCAGGTCGGCGAGCAGCGGGATCGGGGCGACGGGGATCGGGTTGACGCCGAGGCCGACGTAGTCCTGCCCGAACATGTTCGTCAGCCCGAGCCCGAGGAAGGTGACCATCATCCCGGTCGCGATCTGGTTGGCGCCGCGGCCGAGCACCACGAAGGCGTGCACCAGCGCGAGCGCCGCGCCGGCGGCCATGCCTGCCAGCACGCCGAGCCACGGGCTGCCGGTGCGGATCCCGACGATGTACGCAGCCAGCGCGCCCGCGATCATGGAGCCCTCGGTGCCCAGGTAGATCACGCCGGCGCGCTCCGCGACGGTCTCGCCGAGCGCGGCGTACAGGATGGACGTGCCGCCCCGGACCGCGCCGGTCAGGACTGACTCCAGCAGCATCACTGCCTCCCCGCGGCGGTCCTGCCCCAGCCCAGGATCCCGAGCAGGAGCAGCGCCATGAGCACGTTGACCGCTGCCCCCGACAGGCCCGCGGTGATCTTGAGGCCGTTGCCGCCCACGGCGACCGCGGCGAGCAGCAGCGCCGCGCCGACGATCCGCAGCGGGTGGTGCCGCGCCAGCCACGAGGCGAGGAACCCGATGAACCCGAAGCCGGCCATCATGCCTGGCCGCAGCCGGCCCTCGACGCCCGCGACCTCCAGCATCCCGGCCACGCCCGCCAGCGCCCCTCCCGCGGCCATCGCGCTCAGGGTCAGCGCGCCGACGGCGAACCCTGCCCGCCGCGCCGCGTTGGGGTTGCCGCCCAGCACCCGCAGCGTGAAGCCCCAGCGGGTGAACCGCATCGCCGCCCACACCAGCGGCGCGGCCGCCAGCGCGAGGAGGATGCCGGCGTGGACGCGGCTGCCCCACAGGATCGGCAGCCGCATCCCGGGATCGAGGGGCGTGCTGTAGGCCTGCCCGAGGCTGGTCGGGTCCTTCCACGGCCCGAACACCAGCCAGGTCAGGATCAGGATCGCCACATAGTTCAGCAGCAGGGTCGTGATCGCCTCGTTCGTGCGGGCCACGACTTTGAGCAGGCCAGCGGCCAGCGCCAACGCCGCGCCCGCCGCCGCGCCGGCCGCGATCATCGCGAGCAGCGCGAGGCCGCGCGGCGTGGCGGCGCTCAACAGGCGCGCCGCGGCGGCCGCGCCGACCGCGCCCATCAGGATCTGGCCCTCACCGCCGATGTTGAACAGGCCGGCGCGCGCGGGCACGGCGACGGCCAGCGCGGCCAGCAGCAGGGGAGCGGTGCGGATGAGCGTCTCGCCGATGGCGCGGGGGTTGCCGGCCGCGGACCGCGCCATGCTGGCGAACACCGCGAGTGGATCGGCCCCGCGGGCCAGCAGGAACACCGCGAACACCAGGAAGGCGCCGGCGGTGGCGAGCACCAGGCGCAGCGCGCCCCGGTACGCCCGCCTGGGCGGGTCGGGGGCCGGGTCGGCGACCGGTTGGGCCTGCTCAGTCTGCAGTGTCTTGGTCATGCCGCCACTCCGTGGATCATCAGCCGCCCCACCTCTTGGCGGCTGGTGCTGGCGGGGTCGACGATCCCGGCGACCCGGCCGGCGTGGAGCACCACGACCCGGTCTGCCAGCGCGAACAGCTCGTCGAGGTCCTCGGACACGACCAGCACCCCGCAGCCCGCGGCGCGGCGTGCCAGCAGCAGCTGGTGGGTGACGGCCACGGAGGCGATGTCGAGGCCGCGGACCGGGTAGGACGCGACGAGCGCGCAGGCGTCGCCCAGGGACAGGGCGCGGGCGAGCATGACCCGCTGGATGTTGCCGCCCGACAGGGAGCTGACCGTCCGCCCGGCGTCCGCGACCCGCAGGCGCTTGGCCTCAGGGCTGGTGTCCAGCCGAGCGGCGGCGCCCCGCCAGTCGACTCCCAGACCGCGGCTCGGAAGCGGTCGGCCGTTGAGCACAAGATGCTCCAGAACGGACAGCCCGGGGACGACGGCGTCGGAGACCGGGTCCTCGGGCACGACCGCCAGCCCGCCCCGCAGCGCTCGCCCGGCGTGCCGCCGGTGATCCGTCCCGCCGATCCAGACGGTGCCCTGGTGCGGCCTGCACAGCCCGGCGATCGCGTCCGCCAGCTCGCGCTGCCCGTTGCCCGCCACGCCGGCGACGCCGACGATCTCCCCCCGGTTGACGGTGAAGCTGACGTCGCGCAGCGCCTCGCGGCCGAGGGGACCGCGCACGCACAGGCCCTCGACCCGCAGCGCTGGGGCCGCCTTTGCGGCGGGCACCGGCGGGCGCTGGGCGGGCAGCGCCGGCACCGCGGTCCCCACCATCGCCGCGACCAGCTGCTCGTCGTCGAGGCAGTCCGGGGCGACGCCGCCCACCACGACGTGCCCGCGACGCAGTACGGTCAGGCGGTCGGCGATCGCGCGGACCTCACGGAGCTTGTGGGTGATCATGGCCACGGCCAGGCCTTCGGCGCGGAGCTGGTCGATCACCGCGAACAGCGCCTCGACCTCCTGCGGCGCCAGCGCGCTGGTCGGCTCGTCCAGGATCAGCACGCGGGCCTGGCCCATCAGCGCCCGCAGGATCTCGACGAGCTGCCGCTCCGACAGCGACAGGTCGCGGACCAGCCGGCGGGGGTCCACCGGCAGATCGAAGCGGGCGGCCGCGTCGCGGACGCGGCGCTCTGCGCCCGCCCGCCGGTAGCGGCCGCGGCCGACGGCCAGCTCGACGTTCTCGGTGACGGTCAGCGCCGGCACCAGCCTCAGGTCCTGGAAGACCATGCCGATCCCCGCGGCCCGCGCGTCCGCCGGCGACGCGAAGGTCGCCGGGGTCCCATCGACCAGGATCTGGCCGGCGTCGGGATGGTTGACGCCGTAGAACGCCTTCATCAGCGTGCTCTTGCCGGCGCCGTTCTCCCCCAGCACGGCATGGACCTCGCCCGCGCGCAGGTCCAGATCGACACTTGCGTTGGCGACCAACGACCCGAACCGGATCGTCATGTCGCGGGCGGCCAGGACCGGCGGCGGCTCGGTCATGTCAGGTTCACCGGCCTCCGCCTTCGTCAGGTTCACCGGCCTCCGCCTTCGTCAGGTTCACCGGCCTCCGCCTTCGTCAGGTTCACCGGCCTCCGCCTTCGTCAGGTTCACCGGCCTCCGCCTTCCGTGGCGCCCAACCGCGAGACCATGCGCGCCAGGGCCAGCGCGGCGCGCTCCTCCACGATCCGCATGGACTCCGCGAAGTGCTCGCGCAGCAGCCGTTCCGCGCGCGTGGGCAGGCCCTCCAGCAGCGACTCGACGACGCCGAGGTGCTGCGCGGCCGTGGCGGCCACGCGGTCGCCGGTCAGGAAGTCCTGCATCCGCACCAGCCGGATCCGCTCGTTGACGCCGATCAGCAGCTGCACCAGGGTGTGGTTGCCGGCTGCCGAGGCGAGCCGCACGTGGAAGTCCTCGTCGAGCAGCACGAAGCTGGGGGCGACCTCGTCGTCGGGCGCGGGGATGTCCAGCGCCTGCCAGTCGGCGCGCAGCGCCTCCAACTGGCCCCGGTCGTGGCCGCCCTGCACGCGCGCCCGCTGCAGCGCGGTCAGCTCCAGCCCGATCCGCGCCTCGTACAGCTCGCGGTTGGCCTGCAGATCCGGCGGTGTCGGCCGGTAGCCGCCGTCAGGGTTGCGCTCCAGCAGCCCCTCGGCATGCAGCCGCACCAGGGCCTCACGCACCGGTGTCCTGGACACGCCCAGCTGGGCGGCCAGCCGCTCCTCCGCCAGCCGCTCCGCCAGGCCGAACCCACCCCGCAGCAGCCGCCGCTTCAGCTCCCGATGCGCCAGGTCCGCCCGCGACCCCTCGCCCACCCGCCCCGTCGTATACATCCCCGCACACGCTACGCGCAATTGGTTACTCGATCATTTCCACGCTGTAACGTGTTTGATTAATGGCTGGTGGAAACCACAGATTCTTCACTGTGAATAATCTGTCCGGTATTTCGGACGGGACTGTTCACAATGGCCCCCAAACATTCGCGTCCGGTGCAGCTTTCCGTTGCATGTGACGGAAAGTCGTGGTTGAGCTGCCGCTGCGCCTCGTTGACCTGTGGTTTTCCGTCAGATCCGACGGAAAACCGCACACCAGCGCTTGAGTGACTGCGACGGAAGCGGCTGCGGCCCTACCGGCATGTCCAAGCGGTTGCGGAACTCGAGGAGCTGTGGCGAGAGTTGGGGGAGGGCGACGCTCACCGCGACGTACCCGCGATCATCTCGGCGCTGCAGCGGGTTTTCATACAGACGGCTGGTGGCGGCTGTCTCATCAATATGAATACCCTGCTTGGGATAATCCGTTGCGCTCCCCGCGCGCAGCATTCGCGCGGGGAGCGCACCCAAACTGTATTCGTGGCTGTCGCCGTGTGGCGGGAGCATACTGGCCGCGGTGTTCCATCTGCGTACGACCCCGTCCCACCTGAGGAGCTGCAACGATGCGCATAGGTCTGCACGTGGTGAGCTTCGCCGGGCCCGGAGCGCCGGGCACGATCGCGCCGACCCTGGCCGCGACCGCCGAGGCCGCGGAGGAGGTGGGCTTCTCGTGGCTGACGTTGATGGACCACTATTTCCAGCTCGAGTTCCTCGGCCACGCCGAGGACCTGATGCTGGAGGGCTACGCGACGCTCGGGTTCTTGGCCGCGCACACCGAGACGATGACCCTCGGTCTGCTCGTCACCGGGGTCACGTACCGCCATCCCGGCCTGCTGGCCAAGATCGTGACCACGCTCGACGTGCTGTCGGGCGGGCGCGCTGCGCTGGGGATAGGGGCTGCCTGGTTCGAGCGCGAGCACCATGGTTTGGGCGTGCCGTTCCCGCCTCTGGCCGAGCGCTTCGAGCGGCTGGAGGAGGCGCTGCAGATCTGCCTGCGGATGTGGAGCGACGACAACGGCCCCTACCAAGGCCGCCACTACCAGCTGGCCGAGACGCTCTGCTCCCCGCCCCCGGTCCAGCAGCCACGGCCACGGATCCTGATCGGCGGGGGCGGGGAGCGTAAGACGCTGCGCCTGGTGGCGCGTTACGCGGACGCGTGCAACCTGATCGCGACCGACCCGGCCGAGGTGGGCCGCAAGCTCGACGTCCTTCGCCGCCACTGCGACGCCGAGGGCCGCGAGTACGCGGCGATCGAGAAGACGATCCTGGGGGTTCACAATCCGTTCGATGATCAGAAGGCCTTCCTCGCGGGCATGGCCGCGTACGCCGAACTCGGCATCGACATGGTCCTCCTCGTGCCCGGCGGCGACCCCGTCGCGTTCACCCGGCGAATCGGCCGCGAACTGATCCCCGCCCTCACCGAGATATGACATTCTATTATCGGCAGAACCCACACCCCGGACAGTTGACAGATCTCCGCAGGGGCCGCGGGCAACGGCGGACGCTCACCCAACTTCGATCTGGGGGCGTATGCGCCCCGAAGTCGAAGTGGGGGGTGCCGGTCCGCCTGTTTGGAGGCCATCAGTATGATGCGGCACGTCATGCCGACGCTGTCCGAAGTCCTGCCAGCACTGATCCCCGAGGCGGGGGTGGCCACAGCGCTGTGTGGCGCGCTTGAGGGAGTGGAATCCGACGTCTCAGACGACGTCCTGGCACGCGAGGACGTCCAACGGGCGATCGACCAGGCCGCGGCCATCTTGGTGGACAACCGGTCGCTCCCGTTCGGGCGGATGCTGCCCGGACTGGCGATGGTCGGGGGCGAGCCGATCGATCAGGACGTGCTGCCGGTCCGGGTGTACAACGCGCTGGCCCGGAACGATGTACGCACCTGGGGCGGGCTGGCGCGGATGTGCCCGGCAGACCTGCTCGCTATGCGCACGCTGGGCATCGTGTACCTGCGCGCTGTGGCAGCCATAGCCCTCAGGCGGGTTCTCGCTCTGGCGCTGGAGCTGACGTGGTCCGGGCTGCCATCCGCTCAGGAGGAAGAGAACGCGTCGTCGTCTTACGGCCCCGCCGTCGCGGGCTATCGCGCGGTGCCCATCCACGCGCTGGCGCAATGGGCCGTCCTCGAACGTGACGCGACTTTCTTAGGCGACCTCCTTCGCCTGGCCCCGGACCTCGGCCCGATCCCCGCGGATCTCCGCGCCGCGTGGGAGCAGGCCAGCCGACGCCGCCTTGCCGAGCTGTTCGGCCCGCGGCCCCTGCCCCGGCTGGCCGAGCTGGTGACGCGCGTGCTGAGCACGTTCGACAATCGCGACCGTTTGATCCTCGACGAGCGCGTGCTCGCCGACAAGCCAACGACCGTGGGCGACCTGGCCGTCCGGCTCGGCGTCTCATCCACGCGTGTCGGGCAGCTTCACGCGCGCGTCGTCGCCGGGCTGCGCTCGTCGACTCAATCCGCGCCGTTCGCGCCGCTGCGCTGGCGGGCCGAGGGCCTCGCCCACAGGCTCGGGCCGAGGCTGCCCGTCGACAGCCCGGCGCTGGCCGACGCGTTGGGCTGGGCCACCCGTGACGTTCCTCAGGAGCTGGCCGACGTGGGCGGGCGGCTCATGCTCTGGTTGGCCGGACCGTACCTGCGATGCGGTGGCGAGCTGGTCCGCGCCAGCGCCGATCCGCGGACCGTCGAGGCGCGGATCGCCACGCCTGCCGAGCTCGTGAGATGGAACACGGGCATGCTCGACAGTGCCCCCGCTGTTCTCGCCGCCCCTGGCGTGCCGATGGCCATCGCGGAGCTTGAGGCCCACATCGCTGAGAGCACCCTGTGGGTGTGACGGCCTGACCTGGCCCTCGCGGGCCCGTTCGCGACAGACTCGCGGCGGCGACGGCACCTCCGCGCTGCCGAGGCGGCGCCGCTCTTGCGGGTCGCGCTCAGCCTGGACAGCGCGCTGCTGCCCAGTCCCGAGAGCGACGGCACGCGCCTACACCCAGCGGGGCTTCGCCCCAGCCCGACGAGGCGTGGACGGGTGGGGCGGTCGCGCGCGGAGTTTCCGCTGGGTGGCCGGTTGTGTGCTGGATCGCGGCGGAATTCCGCCGCGATCCAGCACACAACCGGCCCGGAGAGACGCGTAAGGCGTGTAGCCCGATCCGGCAGAACTTGACTCACGCGCAACAGACTGGGCCCCTCCAAGGCATCCACGCGCCTACACCCAGCGTGGTAGCCGGGTCGCGCCGCTGGGGGGATGCCGGGGTGGCTGGGGTGGGCGTACGGTGGCGCCGTGAATGCGGCCAGCATGCGTCGACGCTTGGAAGGGCTGCCCTGGTGGGTCGTCGATGCGTTCGTGGCCGCGGCGGTCGCCGCCGTCAGCGCGTATGCGCTGTGGGTGGGCATTGAGGCCGGCGCCCGCACGCCCGACGCGCTCGCCTACGGGCTGGGGCTGGCGGCCGCCGGGGTGCTGCTCGCGCGGCGGCGCTGGCCGGTGGCCGTGCTGCTGCTGACGATTGGGATCTCGTCCGTCTTCTACAGTCTTGGGTACGCGGGCGGAACGCTGCAGCCGGCGGTGTTCTCCGCGCTGTACTCGGCCGCGGCGGCTGGCCGGCGATGGTGGTCGTTGGCCGTGCTCGGCGGGTTCGCGGCCATGTCGGTCACCTTCCGGGTGCGCGTTGAGGGGGAGGATCTCTTTGGTCGCGGCGTGGGCTTGGATGTCGGGCTCATGGTCGCCTCGTGGGCGTTGGGTGTGGCCGCCTACCATCGCTGCGGATGGACGGCGGAGGTGGCGGAGCGGCTGCGGCGCGCCGAGGCCGACCGTGAGATGGAGGCCCAGCGCCGCGTCGCCGAGGAGCGGCTGCGGATCGCGCGTGAGCTGCACGACGTGATGGCGCACACGATCGCGGTGATCGCGGTTCAGGCTGGGGTGGCCGCGGATGTGCTCGACGACTCCCCAGGCGCGGCGCGGGCGGCGCTGGAGACGATCCGCGAGGCCAGCCGCGAGGCCCACGACGAGCTGCGGGCCACGATCGGCCTGCTGCGCGACGCTGACCGGGCCGGCGCCCCGCGCGCTCCGGCGCCTGGCCTCGACCAGCTCACCGGCCTGGTGGACATGGCGAACGGCGCGGGAGTGCGGGTCGAGCTGGGGGTCCATGGCCAGGCTCGGCCGTTGCCGGCGGCGGTCGACCTGACGGCCTACCGCATCGTCCAGGAGTCGCTGACCAACGTCGTGCGTCACGCCCAGGCGACGCGCGCGAGCGTGGCGATCTCCTACGAGCCCGGCGCTGTGCGCATCGCCGTCGACGACGACGGCCGCGGCGCCGACCGCGCGACGGCCAATGGGCACGGCCTGACCGGCATGCGGGAGCGAGCCGAGGCCGTCGGCGGCTGGCTGGAGGCCGGCCCCGGCCATGACCGGGGGTTCCGGGTGCGGGCCCGCCTGCCCACCGAGCGGGCGCACCCGTGAGCGCGGGCGCCGGCGGGCGGGAACCGATCCGGGTGCTGCTGGCCGACGACCAGACGCTGGTGCGGGCTGGGTTCCGTGTCCTGCTCGAGCGCAGCGAGGACATCGAGGTCGTCGGCGAGGCGGCGGACGGCGCCGAGGCGGTCGACCTGGCACGCCGGCACCGCCCGGACGTCGTGCTCATGGACATCCGCATGCCCGTGATGGACGGCCTGGAGGCCACCCGCAGGATCGTGGCCAACGAACGGCTGAGCGGCGTCAAGATCGTTGTGCTCACGACCTTCGAGCTGGACGAGTACATCTTCGAGGCGCTCCGCGCCGGCGCCAGCGGCTTCCTGGTCAAGAACGTCGACCCAGACGACCTGCGCCAGGCGGTGCGGGTCGTGGCCAAGGGCGACGCGCTGCTGTCGCCGAGCGTGACCCGGCGGCTGATCACCGAGTTCGCCGCGCAGGCCGACCGCCGCCCGGTGCGGCCTGAGCGCCTTGAGGCGCTGACCGGGCGCGAGCGGGAGGTCGTGACGCTCGTCGCCGAGGGCCTGAGCAACGACGAGATCGGCCGCCGTCTGTTCATGAGCCCGGCCACCGCCAAGACCCACATCAGCCGGGCGATGATGAAGCTGGGCGTGCATGACCGGGCCCAGCTGATCGTGCTCGCCTACGAGACCGGCCTCGTCACCCCAGGCCAGCGCCGGACCTGACCGACCGCCTCCCGTCTGGGATGCGCCGGTGTCTTCCCCTGCGCCGCTGTTGTGCTGGATCCGCGCGGCATGGAGTCTGTTGCAGAATCAATGGGAGTGGCTCTCCAGGAATGGCTGAGTGCCGCGGGCCGTGGGTGCCCTTTGGGCCAGCCGCACTGCAGGTTTCCTCCGTATTCGCCAGGATTGCTGCCGGTCAGGCGCGTGTTGTCGGGCTTGAGGCGCAGCTGGGATGAAAATAGGCCAAAGGAGCGAACTACAAAATCGCCGCAGCGCCGCTGCGCTCGGCTACGGCCATTTTCATGCGCCCACGGGTGGGCCGCAAGGACCATGGGATGCTTTCCTTCGTATTCGCATATTCGGAGGAAACCTGCATCTTTGGCTCGAGCGCCCCGACTGGCGGGCCCGTGAGATTTTGCAACAGGCTCCATGCTGCGCGGATCCAGCGACCCACCCACCCAGAGGACTCCGCGCGCTGCCGTCCCTCCCGTCCATGCCTCGTCGGCCGGGGCGCAGCCCTGCTGGGCCTCGCCGCCGAAGCCATCGGCAAGCGCTGGGGACGGCTGGCTCCTTGCGGATGGGCTGTCTCTCGGAGGTGTACGCGGCGGCGGCTGGCGTACCACCGGCGGCGGACCGGGCTCGCGCCAGCAGGCGGATGGCAGCCGACCCGCCCGTCCCTACCGTCGAGCCCATGAAGACACCCACCACTGCCCCGCCGGTCAGCCTGACCCGACGGGGCGCGACTTTTCAAGACACCTCTCGAACACGCTTCGGGATGCGCGCCAGACCTCTGCGGGCCCTGCTGCCGGCGCTGGCGCTCGTGGGCCTGACCGCCGCGTGCAGCGCGGGGGCAGCCAGCACGACTCGGCCCGCCGAGCCGCCGGTCTCTGGCGATACCGTCACGCTCAGTGACAACGCCTTCCAGCCCGCCGCCCTGCTCGTGACCCCAGGCACCACTGTCACCTGGATCTGGGACGACGGCGGCACGCGCCACAACGTGGCCTTCGACGCCCTTACCAGCGACATCCAGGCCGAGGGCAGCTGGACCCACACGTTCACTGACTCCGGCACCTACGACTACGTCTGCACTCTGCACCGCAACATGACCGGCTCGGTCATCGTCGGCTGACATCCTGCAAGGAGACCTGGGATGCGCAAGATCACTCTGGCCAGCCTCACCGCGATGGGCGCCTCGTCCCTGTGGATCGCCCTGCTCGACTACGCGCGCTACGACTTCGTCGTGCCCGAGGCGCTGATCATCGCCGGCGTCGTCCTGGCCCTGGCCGGACTCGTCGCCACCCGCCTGCGCTGGGCCCCCGCGCTGGCCGGGACGATCGCCGGCCTCATCACCGCCAGCCTCCTGACGGTGCCGTTCGTCGTCATGCGGCTGACCGACCCGGAGACCGTCTGGTTCTTCCTCGCCAACACCCTCCTGCTCGCCAGCGGCCTGGTCGCCACCGTCGCCGGGATCACGGCCACCGTTGCCCGCTACCGGATCGCTGACGCCCGCCGCTGACCAGCGCGTTATGCTGGTCTTGTCGTTGCGCGAGCGGGACGGATTCTGATTTCTCCACAGAATCCAACACGCTGGACAGTTGAGAAATCCGCGGGGGGCATGACGGATATCGCGGGCGCGAAACTGCCGACCGAGCCGGCCGAGCCGGTCGAGGAGGGCATCCGCGGCTGGGTGCGCTCGTTGTCGAGTGCCACCAGCTGCGGCGTGCGGCGGCTGACCCCGGCCGGCATCGCGGCGTTCCTGGCCGCCTCAGCGGTCGCGCCCATCGCGCTGCCGCTGCTCGGTGTCGCGGCTGGCCCGGCGCTGGCCGCCCTGATCGGCCAGCTCGGCGGCATGGGCGGTGGCTACCTCGCCGGGGTGCTGATCGACGTCAGGGACCGGATGCGCCGCGACGGCCGGCCCGACCTTACCGTCGAGCAGCTCCGCGACGCGCTGGCCGTCGAGCTGGCGGCGCGCATGGACGAGGAGGGGCTGCGCGCCGAGGTCGCCCACCTGCTCGACGCGGTCGACGCCGCCCACGTCGCCCTGGCCGAGGCGGTGCGCATCTCGAACGCCGAGCTGGCAGCAGACCTCGCGGCTGGGCTCAGCGCGCTGGCCGGGGAGTTCGTCGAGTTCCACGGCCTGCTCGGACGCATGGAGGGCGCGCTGGCCACGCTGCACGAGCAGGTGGCCGAGCTGCAGCGTGGCCAGGGCGAACACAGGGAGCTGACCTGGGACGTGCTGGTGGGGATCATCGAGATCCGCCAGCACGTCATCGCCATCGCAGGCCGGCTCAGCCAGCCGTCGGATCGGCAGCCGTCCGAGGAGCGACCGCCGGGCCGGTGCCCCTACCCCGGTCTGGCCGCGTTCACCGCCGACACCGCTGGCTGGTTCTTCGGCCGGGCCGCGCACACCGCAGAGCTGGTGGCCCGCCTGGGTGAGCGGCTGGGCGGCGGCCCCCCGCTGTTCGTGCTGGGCGCATCGGGCGCCGGCAAATCCTCGCTGCTCGGCGCCGGCCTGGTCCCCGCGATCCAGGGCGGCATGCTGCCGGTGGCCGGGTCGGCGGGCTGGCCATGCGTGCGGCTCACGCCAGGGCCGCGCCCGATGCAGGCGCTCGAGGAGGCGCTTGCGGGTGCCGCTGGCCAGCGGATGGTCCTGATTGTGGATCAGTTCGAGGAGGTCTTCACGCAAAACGCCGGCGACGCCGAGCGCCAGGAGTTCGTCGCCGCGCTGATCGCCTTGGCCAGTGGCGAGGAGGCGCTGGTCGTGGTCGCGGTGCGGGCGGACTTCTACTCGAGCTGCCTGGCCATGCCCCAGCTCGCCGAGCTGATGCAGCACAATCAGCTCGTGGTGGGGCCGATGGCCGAGGGGGAGCTGCGCCAGGCGATCACCGGTCCGGCCACCGCCGCCGGGCTGGACCTCGAGCCGGGCCTGGTCGACCTGCTGCTGCGCGAGCTGGGCGTGCGCGCGGGCCCTATCGCATACGAGGCGGGCGCGCTGCCGCTGCTGGCCCACGCGCTGCGGGCGACCTGGGAGCAGCGCGACGGGCGGCGGCTGACCATCGCCGGCTACCACGCCTCAGGCGGGATCCGGGGCGCGGTGGCCCTGACCGCGGAGCGGGTGTACGCGGCGCTGGACGCCGAGCAGCGGGCCGCCGCGCGGCGGCAGCTGTTGCGGCTGGTGGCGCTGGGTGAGGGCACCGAGGACACCCGCCGCCGGGTGCGCGCCGCTGAGCTGACCGAGCCCGGTGACGCCGCCCGCACCGCGCTGGCCCGGATGGTCGACGCCCGCCTGGTCACCGCCGACGACGGGGTCGTCGAGATCACCCACGAAGCGCTGTTGCGCGCCTGGCCACGGTTGCGTGACTGGCTCGCCGCGGATCGCGCTGGCCTGCGGGTGCACCGGCAGCTCACCAACGCCGCCCAGGCGTGGGACGCCCTGGACCGGGACGCCGGCAGCCTCTACCGCGGCACCCGGCTGGCGGTGGCCCGTGAGTGGGCGGCAGAACACGATCCCGACCTCAACGACCTGGAGCGCGCGTTCCTGCACGTCAGCACGTTGGCCGAGCAGGCGGAGGCGGACGCTGCCCGCCGCCGGGCGCGCCGGCTGCGCCAGCTCTCCAGCGGCCTGGCCGTGCTGCTCGTGCTGTCCCTGGTCGCGTCGGGGTTTGCGGTGCAGCGGCAGCGCCTCGCCGAGGAGCGGGGGCTGCTGGCCCTGTCCCGCCAGCTCGCCGCGCAGGCCGACAACACCCGGTCCAGCAACCCCCGCCAAGCGATGCTGCTGGCGCTGAAGGCATGGCAGACCGCGCAGACCGCCGAGGCCCGCGGCAGCCTGCTCTCCGCCCAGATGGAGAACTACGACGGCGACCTGCGTGGCCATCAAGGGGCGGTGCGGTCCGCCGCATTCAGCCCAGACGGGACGCTGATTGCCAGCGGCGGCGAGGACGGCACGGTACGGCTGTGGGACGCCTCGACCGGGCGCCAACTGGCCGAGCTGTCAGCGGGCACACCGCTAGATGGCAGACTTGGTGTCGTCCAGGTTGCGTTCAGCCCGGACGGCGCGCTGCTGGCCAGCGCCGCGCCTACCCCAGACGGGCTGCGGCTGTGGGACGTCACCACCCGCACGCAGCTCGCGGTGCTGCCCGAGGGCGCCACTACCGTCGCCTTCAGTCCCGATGGTACGACCCTGGCCACGGGACGTTTGGACCATGGCGTCCAACTGTGGGACGTCGCCACCCGCACCCCACGAGCGCTGCTCTCCGGGCACACCGGCTCTGTCTGGGACCTTGCGTTCAGCGCCGACAGCCGCACCCTCGCCAGCGTCAGCGACGACCGCACGGTACGGCTGTGGGACCTAATCGTTCCACAGGAGGCCGCTATGCTGACCGGGCACACCGGGTCAATCCTCTTCGTGACCCTCAGTCCGGACGGCAGGACGGTCGCCAGCTCCAGTCCTTACGACCGGACGGTCCGGATTTGGGACGTGCCGAGCCGGACCGCAAAGGACACGATCCCCTTTGGTCTGGGCTTTCCGGGTGGCGTCGCGATCAGCCCGGACGGCACCAGCCTGGTGCTGGGTGGCACCACTCGCTCGATCGAGGTGTACGACCTCACCGCCGGTCAGCTGCTCAGGCCTCTGGCAACCCAGGTCGACGTGGGGTGGGAAGTCGCCTTCGACCGGAGCGGACACCGCCTGGTCACGGCGGGCCATGGCGGCGCGCTGCAGCTATGGCGATTCAACGAGACGGAGTTTGGCGACCATACCAACAGCGTGTCGGATGTCGCGCTCCGTCCTGATGGGCGCAGCATGGCGACCGCCAGCTCGGACCGCACGATCCGGCTGTGGGACGTCGCGCGCCGCGACCCGCTCCACGTGCTCACCGGCCACACCGGCTGGGTGAACGGGGTGGTGTTCAACCGGGACGGGACGCTCCTCGCCTCGACCGGCAGTGATGCGACGGTGCGCCTGTGGAACCCGGAGACCGGGGAAGCCCGGGCCGTCTTCCGCGCTGCGGAGTCGGTACCGTTCCATCAGGTAGCGTTCAGCCCGGATGGCCGGCTGCTCATTGCCACCCGGCAGCCGGATGTTGCTGCTAGCACTCCCTTCCCTTCCCCTGAGCTGCTCGAACCCGTCGTGTGGGAAGTTGCCACCGGGCGTGAGCTGGGCCGGCTGCCCACCGACCGCCAAAGGGTGACCTCGGTGGCGTTCTCGCCGGACGGAGCGACGGTGGTCGGCGGGCTGTCCGACGGGCGGATCCGGCTGTGGGACCCGGCCGACCGATCGTTCCGCGCGGACGTGCCCGGCCACCAAGGAGGTGTCATCACCGTCGCGTTCAGCCCGGACGGTCGGACGCTCGCGTCGGGTGGCTTCGACCGAACCCTGCGGCTCTGGGACACCGCGACCTGGCGAGTGCTCGACGCGTTGCCCTACACGACCGCCATCCGGGACGTGGCGTTCAGCCCCGACGGCCGGCTGCTGGCGACGGCGGCCGAGGATCTCACCGTCCGGCTGGTCGATGTCGCCACCTGGCAGGTCTCAGCCAATCTCGTCCGGCACGTCGCCACGGTGAACCGGGTGGCGTTCAGCCCCGACGGCACGCTGCTGGCCAGCGCCGGGGGCGAGGCCGTCACGTTCGTGTGGAACGTCGACCCCGAGGCGGCGCAGCGGCGGCTGTGCGACGTGATCGGCCGCGGCGCTCAGCCCGACGAGTGGCGCCAGATCGCCCCCGACCTCGCTGACGCCCCACCCCACTGCCCCTGACCCGCGGGGCGCCGGTGAGCCTCGCCGACGTGGGCTACGGTGGTGGCATGGCCGCGAGCCCTGTCCGGCCCTGTCCGGCCCTGTCCGGCCACGACGCCTGCTGAGTCGGCGGACTGGCTCGTTGGCGCCACTGCCGCTCCGCGTTCCGGAGGCCCCTGCATCCCGCTTGCGGCGCCGCGCGCACACCACGCCGTCTTGATCGCGCTGTCGGTCGTCTCGATGCGGCAACAGCAGGCTGCGGCGGCAGCGGGGCGATCTGCCGACCACCCGGCGGTTCGCCGTCAGGGGCACCCGACGGGTCTTGGGGTGGCGTTTCAGTCCGGACGGGACCATGATCGCCTCGGTCCGCGTCCGGACCCGCCGTCCAAGTACGGCGCACCGCCGAACGCGCCCCAGCCGCCTATCCCTTACGGGCCTCCGTCAGGGACGTCGCATGATTGCGACGCCCGTCGAGCACAGCGGGGCCAGGGCGCACTGTGCCACCGACGCAGTCCCCCATCAGACGATTTTGATCCCCAAGGTCGGGTCGAGCCTGAGCAGGTCGTCGGGGTCGCTTGTGAGCACGGCGTGGCCACGCTCACGGGCGCACCACACGACCGCTGCGTCGATGACGTCAGCCACACCGGCCACACCGGCCACACCGCAGAGTTGTCCCACAGATCGAGCGGCACGGTCGTCGAGAGGGACAATCTCAGTTGTTCCGGCGGCGAGCAGTCGCACCAATCGAACTTGACGACGGCCGTCACGCCAAGTCTGCGCAACCACGCCGGCAGGTACCGCGACGCGATCCCCTCGCTCGTAGGCACGGGCGATCAGCGAGACGATCGCCCGCTCATTGCGCTCAAACGCGATGAGGGCTCCGGCATCGAGGGTGAAGCCGCTCACCCGTCGAGCACCGCGTCGGCTGCAGCGCGCTCTTCATCGGTCAGGGGCCCACCGGAGGCGGCCAGCATCTCTGCCAGGAGGTCAGCGAGATCGTCAAGCTTCAACCTTCTCCTCCAGGGCGCTCGCCACATAGGCGCTCACCGTTGCCGCACGTCCCTCCGATACGGCCCGGCGCGCTTGAGCGACGAGTTCGGGCGGCAGACTCACCGCCACCTTCGACTTTGTCATACCAATCAGAATGCCCCGCGAGGGTCCAACACACGCGGAGGCTTCGCAGCCTTCTCGTGGTTTGCTGGGGCGGCTGACGTCGCTTCTCAGCGATGCGCTGCTGCCACCCACAACACCCGACGATCCGGGGACAGCCCGAGCAGCACGGCGAGGCCGGTCACGAGCTGGCGCGACCGGTGCCCGGTGGCGGGGCGGCGTCCGCCTCTGCCGCCTCGGTGGTGGCATTGGGCGCGTAGGGACACACGCTCCACCGCGTTTGAGGTCATGGGCGGTGGTCGGCCGCTCGCTCACTCACGGGCTACCGCCAACTCGGACGCCACGATCCGGCAGTGGGACCGGACATCGCCCGTCGCCATCCGGTGCGCGTGCTCACCGGCCATCCCGATGGTGCATGGCGTGACGGCCGGCTGCTCGCCGCTGCGATCGCGGATTCCACCCTCCGGCTGGTCGTCGTCGCCGCGCTGCCGGTCTCGACGAACCTGGTCCGCCACGTCCCATGGTGAACCGGGTGGCGTTCAGTCCCGACGGCACGCTGGTGTCAGCGCCGGAAGTGGCGCCGTCACGCTCCTGTGGAACATCGACCCCGAGGCGGCGCAGCGGCGGCTGTGCGACGTGATCGGCTGCGGCGCCCGGCCTGACGAGTGGTGCCAGATCGCCCTCCACCGCCCCTGACCGCGAGGCGGCAGGGCACACTGGTGACATGTCCGAGGTCAACATCGATCGCTCCGATGGCCCCTACCACCAGGAGGCGAACATGGGCTCCCGCAGCGAGGAATGGGCCGCTCGTGTGCGGGCGCGGAACCGTCGCAGCTCGGCCCGCACCTGGTCCAGCCCTTGGCAGGCCGCCGTGCGGCTTTCGATCATGGAGAGCTGGAGTTCCCGGTCATAGCTGCCCTCCTCGCAGACCAGACCCTGTTTGTTGAGGATGTCCAGGACTGGCTGCGCATCGGTGACCACTGCCCGTGTGACGGGGTCGACGACGAAGAACTCCTCCTCGACCCCAAGCGTCAGTCCGGGGGGCATCGTCTGCACCCACTGCTGGCGGCACCCGGCCGATCCGTGGCTGACACGGCTTCCGTCCGCAGACAGGGCTCCGTCCTGGTTGACGCGGGGAAAGACCGATGCTACCGCCCCTCCCCGGCGCTGACCAGGCCGACGCCTCGCGCAAGCCCGTCGCCTCAAACGACCAGGAGAGTTTCTTGGACGTCTACCGGACATAGTGTCCGGTAGACGTCCAGAAAACTGCGGATCAGGGCGCGTCCAGGCGCCGATGAGGGTCAGGCTTCGCGCCGGCCCGGAGCCACCCGACGCAGTCCTCCTCGGGATTGCAGGGGTTCACCCAGATGACCCGGTTCTGTTCGCAGCAGGCACGGAACACATTTTTTCGTCTGCGCGCTGTTCCCACGGAACAGCAACTGCTCAGCCGAAGAGAACCGCACGTTCGGGCCGTCGAGCAGCAGAGCGCCGGGATCGAAGGGGCTTTCCAGCGTCTGCTTGAGCAGCAGGAGGGGCTGGAGCATGCTCGACTTCCCGGAGCTGTTTGTTCCCGCGAGCAGCGTGAGTGGTCGGATCTCGATGGTCTGCTCGTCTGCGATCGATTCGAACCCGGCGACCGACAGTGACGTGATCGCATCCGAATCGGGCTGCCCGGCCGTGGCTGTCATTGGGCGAATACTACGTGCTGACGAGGTCGGCGATGTCGCTGATGATTCGGGTGAGCGCGTAGTCCTTGAGGGTGTAGACGGCGGCGACCGCCGCTTGCCCCGATCCGCCGCTCGACAGCGCGCCGCTCCACTCACCGGTTGCTACGCCGCCCGGGCGGCGGCCACCCAGGCCAGTATGACGTTCTGACGGGCCTGGGCGGTGCAGCGCAGCGCGTCAAGCGCCCGCCAGACTGCGCTCGCGTCCCGGCCCGCGCCCAACGCCTCCAAGCTTCCAGGCGGGCAGTTGCACCGCTTGGACGCGAGGGCCTTTCGGCAGCGTCACCGCCAGCGGCTCAGACCCAGTGGGTCTCGTCGAACAGCGTCCGCGGGTCGTCGAAACGGGGAGGCGGGCATGTCCACCCTTGACCGCCTCGCGGCGTGCGAGCGGGTGGTCGGCGTCGTAGCCCAGTTGGGTGGGGAGGTCGAAGGCGGCCGACAGGCCCGCCTGCCCCTCGCGAGGTTCCGGCAGTGCGGTGTGCGTTCGAGGCCTTTGCTGACGAATGCCCTCGTCACACCACGGGCGGTCGCGGGCGGGCGTAGATCCCCTTCGCGTCTGCGCTGACGGCATCGTGGGCCCCGCCTGTCGCCGTCGCCGCGCCCCACATGTTTGGAGATCGGCGCAAAGTTGACTACTCTTCCGCCCTCGTGCCTGATCGAGGATCACCTCTGCTGCTGACTGCGGCGCTGGCATACCTGCTGGCCGCAGTGCTCATAGCGCCCGCCGTCGCCCAGACTCCAGCCAATCCTGAGCTGGATCGAGCCCGCGCTGAGCGTCAGCGGCTGGGCAGCGACCTCGACCATGTGACCACGGAGTTGGAGCAGCTGACGGTGGCGATCACGGATGCCGAGTCGCAGCGGACCCGGCTGGAAGCCGAGGTGACGGCGCTGGAGGACCTCGCCCTCAACGCCCGCCAGATACTCACCGATCGGGCCGTAAAGGCCTACATGTATGGAGATTTCGGTCCCGTGGGCGAGTTGATGACCGCCGTCCAGCCGGGCGACCTGCTGGAGCGCAGCCAGATGCTCGCCGGGCTGGGGCTGCGTGAGCGAGTGATGGTCGAACGGGCTGTCATCGCTCGTGCCGCGCTCGCCTCGCGCCAGACGGCGCTGGACCGCGTGCTCTCCACGCTTCGGGAGAGCGATGCCCGGGGCGACACCCTGCGCGCGGAGCTGGAACGCGCGTTCTCAAACGCGAAAGCAGACGAGGCCCAGCTCGCCAGCCAGGCCGAACGCCAGCGGCAGCTGTCCCGGCCAGGCCAGCGTGGCGTCTACTCCTGCCCGATGGGTGTCCCGTACCACTTCCGGGACACCTGGGGCGCGCCGCGGTCGGGCGGCAGGCGGCACAAAGGGGTCGATATGTTCGCCCCATACGGAGGCAACGTCTATGCGATCACGAACGGCAGCATCCTGCGGCACTCCCGGTCGGCTCTCGGCGGACTCGCGCTCTACCTGAAGGGCGACGACGGCAACGTCTACTACTACGCCCACCTCTCCTCGATCCTGCCCGCCTCCCGCCCGGGCAAGCGCGTCGTCGCCGGTGAGCTGATCGCCAAGAACGGCGACAGCGGCAACGCCCGCGGCGGTGCCCCGCACGTCCACATGGAGGTCCGCCCGAATGGGGCCGTGAACACGAACCCATACCCGTTCGCCGCGGCCTCCTGCTTCTGATTAGTCTTGCGGGCAGTGGAGTTCGTATACCCGCCGGTCATCGCCATGGCGGTGACGATGTTCAAGGCCATGAACTGGCCGATCAGCGTTCAGGACGCGCAGCACGTGCCCGCGCAGGGGCCAGGCGTGATCGCGACGAACCACGTCGGCTACCTCGACTTCACGTTCGTCGGCTACGGCGTGCGGCGGCGGGGGCGGCTGCTGCGGTTCCTCGCGAAGCAGGAGATCTTCGACCATCGAATCGCGGGCCCGCTGATGCGCGGCATGCGGCACATCCCTGTCGACCGGTTCGGCCGGGCGGCTGACGCGCTGGATGCCGCTGTCGACGCCCTCCGGGCTGGCGAGCTGGTCGGGATGTTCCCCGAGGGGACGATCGGCCGCTCCTTCGTCCCGGCGCGAGGCAAGAACGGCGCCGCCCGCATGGCGATCACATCCGGCGCCCCGCTCGTACCAGGCGCGGTATGGGGCAGCCAGCGGATCCTCACGAAGGGACGGCCGCGCAACCTCCAGCGGGGCGTGCCGATCACCGTCGTGTTCGGCGAGCCGATCGACTACCAGCCTGACGAGGACCCGACCCAGGTCACGGACCGGCTGATGGCCCGGATCACCGCGTTGGTCGATCGCGCCGCCGCGACCTATCCGGATCAGCCCGCCGGCGACGACGACCGCTGGTGGCTGCCCGCGCACCTCGGCGGCACCGCCCCCAGCGTCGAGGAGGCCAAAGCGTTGGCCGCCCGCGAGGCCGCCGAGCGCCGCGCCCTCCGCCGCGGGCAGCCCCCTCCGCGCTAGGGGACTTCGGGTCGGCGAGCCCGGCCTAACGGCATGGCCCTGACAAAGGCTCTGTCACAGGGGTCCGGCACACTGGTTTCGCATGGCCGCTTTGCAGCCCTACATCCACGCCACCACCGCCGCCGCGGCGGGGGAGTGGCTGTCGCGGGCCGCGGGGCGGCGGATCGTCGCAATCGACACCGAGACCAGCGGGTGGGATCCGCTCCGTGACGCGCTGCTGTGCGTCCAGCTATGCGCCGGACCGGACCTGCCGGTGCTCGTGCTGGACACGGCAGGTGTCGACCCGGGTGTCCTCCAGCCCCTGCTCGCCGACCCGTGCGTCCTCAAAGTGTTCCACCACGGCGCGTTCGACCTGCGCTTTCTCGCGGGCGTCGGTCTGCGCGTCACGCGGGTGGCCGACACGATGCTGGCCCAGCAGCTGCTGGACGGCGGCGCGAAGACCGCCTCAGGCAACGGCCTCGCGCAGATCGCCGCGTTCCGCTTGGGCGTCTCGCTTGACAAGTCGATCCGGGGGACCGTCTGGGTGCCGGGCCGGCTCACAAGTGCGCAGCTGGAGTACGCGGCCGACGATGCCGCAGCGACGTGGGGCGTGTTCGACCAGCAGTGGCGTGAGCTGGTCGGCCACGGCCTGACCCGCGTCGCGCAGCTCGAGTTCGCCGCGCTGCCGGTGCTCGCCGACCTGCAGCTGCGCGGCGTCGCCTTCGACGCGGACCGCTGGCGCAGGCTGGTCGGCGGCCTGGAGCGGGATCTTCCGGCGCTCAAGGACGCCGCTCAAGCGGCGCTGATCAGCGAGACGAGCCCGCACAACCTGTTCGGCCCCGAGCCGGTCAACCTTGACTCGCCCGAGCAGGTCCGGGAGGCGCTCGTGCGGCTGGGCGTGGAGGTCACGACCACGCGCGAGGTCGCCCTGCGCGACTTCGCCGGGCATCCGGGGGTCGATGCGCTGCTGGCATACCGGCAGGTCAGCAAGGTGACATCGAGCTGGGGCGGTGACTGGGCCGACCGCGCCGCCCATCCCGGCACCGGCCGGATCCATCCCGACTGGCGGCAGATCGTCGGCGCCGGGCGGATCGCGTGCAGCGATCCGAGCCTGCACCAGATCCCCAAGGACGCCCGCTACCGGTGCTGCTTCGGCGGCGCGCCGGGGCGGATGCTGGTCGTTGCGGACTACTCCCAGCAGGAGCTGCGCATCCTCGCCGCGGTCTCTGAAGATGAGGGTCTGGCCGAGGTGTTCCACGGCGGCGGCGACCTGCACCGGGCGACCGCGGCGATGGTGTTCGGCCAGCCCGAGGACGCTGTCCTGCCCGCTCAGCGCGCCGCCGCGAAGGCCTTGAACTTCGGGCTGATGTACGGAATGGGGGCACCCGGCTTCGCGCGCGCCACGCGCATGTCGCTCGCGCAGGCTCAGGCGGTCATGGACCGCTACTTCGCGGCGTTCCCTCGTGTCGCGGAGTGGCTGGCCGCCGCCGAGGCCGTCGCGCGGCGCACCGGGCGTGCCCGTACCCCCCTCGGGCGCATCAGGAAGTTCGACGGCGACCAGCATCTGTCCACGCTCGCGCGCAACGCGCCGATCCAGGGCGCGGGCGCTGACATGATCAAGCTCGCGCTCGCCGAGGTCGACCGCCGCCTGGCTGCGGCGTTCGGCAGTCCGGCCCGGGGCCAGCCTGCCGCCGCGCATGGCCCGGTCTTGGTCGTCCACGACGAGCTGGTGGTCGAGGTCCCCGCCGAGCGCGCGGAGGAGGGGTGCGCGCTGGTCGTGGGCGGGATGCTCGACGCCGCCCGTGAGATCCTGGGCGACGTCCCGCCCGCCGTCGACGTCGCCCTCCGCCCCCGCTGGGGCCCCGAACCCGCCGAGTGCGCCGCGCAGTTGGGCAGTTCGGTTACGGTTGGCGGGATCACGGGGCGCCAGGGGAGGGAGAGCCCAGCGCATGAGTGACCGCACCTCGATCGAATGGACGCAGAGCACCTGGAACCCTGTCACGGGCTGCACGGAAGTGTCATCAGGCTGTGATCGGTGTTACGCCGAGACGTTCGCGGAGCGGTGGCGGGGGATTCCTGGCCATCCCTACGAGCAGGGCTTCGACTTGAGGTTTTGGCCGGAACGGCTTGACCAGCCTCTCCGGTGGCGCTCACCGCGCGTTATTTTCGTCAACAGCATGAGCGACCTGTTCCACCAACATGTCCCCACCAGCTACGTGGACAAGGTGCTCGACACCATCAGAGCGACCCCCAGGCACAGCTACCAGGTCCTCACGAAGCGGCCGGGGAAGATGGCGTCGGTCATGCGCCGCCTCCAGCCCCAGCCGCTGCCGAACCTGTGGCTTGGCACCAGCGTGGAGGACGACGACTGCGTCGCCCGGGCTGACTCTCTGCGCGACACGCCCGCTGCCGTCAGGTTCTTGTCGCTGGAGCCGCTGTTGGCCCCGCTGCCCTCGCTCAATCTCGAAGGCATCGACTGGGTGATCGTCGGCGGCGAATCCGGCCCCCGTCACCGGCCGATCGATGCTGAGTGGGTCCGCGACCTGCGCGATCGCTGCATCGCCGGGGATGTGGCGTTCTTCTTCAAACAGTGGGGAGGCATCCGGCCGAAGTCCGGCGGCCGTGAACTCGACGGCCGGACCTGGGACGAGATGCCAAGCGTCAGCGAGCCAGCTTCGGTCCCGGCCTGACGACGTAGTCCTCCAGCCCTCTACTCAGCGGCTGGGTTGCCTATCAGGCCGTCTTGGTGGAGGCCTTGCAGCGCCGCCCGGACATGCTTCGCCCCCGCCTTCCCACGGACGGCGTCGCCGAAGATCGTGTCCATAGCCTTCGCCACCACGAAACTGCGGCCCACTCGGACGGCGCTGAGCACGTCATGCCTGATTCTGGCCTCGAACTCATGCCCGAGTTCAGGGGGAGGCTCGCACCGAACAGTGACTCGAGCGTACCGAACCCAATTGCTTCGGCCCCACGCCCGCCGGTAGTGCTTGAAGTAGGCGAGTGACGACGCGTCATTGAACAGCCACAGTCCGTGCGAATGGCGGGTGAACAGGATCAGGTCATAGACCGGCTTGCCGTCGAACTTGTCTGGGATCGATACCGCCCAGCTCATCCATCCCCGGCTGCCGGCTCCGCACAGCCTCCTCACGTACTCGTCGCGGACGTACTCGCGCCACCCCGGCCCGCTGCTCCGCTTGATGTCGTGCCACCAGCCGCCGCCGAGGAACTCGTCCATCAGCGCGATCATCCGGTCGCGCTGCTCGGTGGCCTTGCGAGCCCGCTCCGGACTCATGTCCGGTTTCGCGGACTCGCCGAACAGATCGACCGGGCCGGGTTCGGTGCGGTCCCAGTAGTCTTTGTCGAGGAATCCGCCGAGGCGCCGCAGCGCCGCGAGGGAGAAGTTGACCACCACCTCTGTCGTGTGCCTCCTGTGGAACAACTGCTCGACGAGCTGGTCGAACGGAATGGCGAGGCCGTAGGGATCCAAGAACACCAGCACCGGATCAGTTCCCGCCTCGTAAGGGGACGAGATAGCCCGCGAGGATGTCGTGCTTGATGCAGCACAGGCCTGGTGATGAGCACATAGTGACAGATGTGGCTGGAACTGCTCATTCGCCCGGAAGTGCACACGGTTGCACCGCGCTGGACGCCATGGGCCCGTTCGAGATGCTCTCGCATTTACCCGACGCTCGCATCCGCTGGGTGTCGCCAGCTGGCGGCAGGGTCGGCAACGACAACCAGATGCTGCACCTCGACACACTTGCGCTGTCCGAGGTGCCCGCCCCCGACGTCATCGTGGTTGCCGGCGGCCTATCGACACGCCGGTACCTCGGGAACGCGCAGTTGCTGGCCTGGCTTCGGGCAGCGTCGGAGACGGCGATCTGGACGACATCGGTGTGCACTGGCGCGCTGCTGCTGGGCGCCGCCGGGCTCCTCGAAGGGCGGCGGGCTACCACCCATTGGTGTGAGCTGGCGGCACTCGCTGATTACGGCAGCACGCCCGTCAGCGAACGGGTCGTCGAAGACGGCGCCGTCATGACCGCCGCTGGTGTCTCCGCCGGCATCGACATGGCCCTCACGCTGGCGGGCCGTCTCGCCGGTGACCACACCGCACAGCTTCTCACCCTCGCCACCGGGTACGCCCCGCAACCTCCGTACGACACCGGCACCACCGCCCCTGACCATCTGGTTGTCCTCGTGCGTGAGGCGATGTACGACCGTTACCGAGCAGACGGTGCTCAGACCTCGTGATCACCCCCGCCGGGACCCGCTGTTGTGAGTCTGTCGTCTGCGGGTGATGGCCGGTATCAGCGTTTATGGCCAGTCTTGCGCACGACCGTCCCGGTCGTTCCGCCGAGGCAGGGCATGGATGATGGCGATGAGCGGCTGCTGCCTGATGTGCCCAGAGTTGGTTCAGTCCGAGCGATCCGCGAAGGGAT
The DNA here is from genome assembly GCA_050743205.1 of Egibacteraceae bacterium. Lineage (GTDB taxonomy): Bacteria > Actinomycetota > Nitriliruptoria > Euzebyales > Egibacteraceae > JBOGED01. The sequence continues at coordinate 27,548 of JBOGEA010000015.1, forward strand.
CCGTCAAGCCTTCAGCCGCGGCCATCAGCGGGAATGCGGTCGCGCCGTCCAAGGACTCGCGGATGATGTCGGCATGCCCGGCGTGCCGCGCTGTCTCCTCAATCAGGTGGAGCAGCACCCAGCGCGCTGACCATCCCGCGTCGTCAGGGACCCACGGCGCGCCATCGGGAACTGGCACCGGCATCCCGAGGTCGGGGATCTCCGCGACGATCGACTCGGTCTCCTCAGCCACCGCCTCGTACATGTCGAGCAGACCGGTCACCGCCTCACCTTCTTCGATGCGGAACTCGGCGTCCCAATCCTGGATCGGCCACAGCTCCGGCAAGGCGCGCTGCGCAACGCCTACGACGATCCAACGTCGCTCAGTGCGGGCGACGTGCTTGATCAACCCCGCGAGGCTCAGCCCGCTCGCGCTCGGCTTGGACGCCGCCTGTTCGTCGGTGAGCCCGTGAACCGCAATGCGCAGCGCATTGCGCTGCGCCGCAAGGAACGCGAGCAGACCATCCCGCTCATCGGCGACCGAACGGACCATCCAAGGCATCGTGATCACCCCTCCACTGTCGAGTCCAACGCATCGTACCGGCGATACCGCCGGACGCAGCTGACGTGTGGACGGGTGGGACGGCGGCGCGCGCACAACAGAGGGGCCCGGCGTGACGCACAACGCGTGAACCCTGACCACCGAACTTGGCTCACCCGCAACAACTTCGCGGATCCAAGGCCTATAGCGGGCCGAACTACGGGAAACCGCCAAGGCGAGGACACAGAGGGCGGCAGATGTGATCCCCCTGAGCGGGAATCAGGGGGTGCCGCCGGTGTCGGTGCCGCCGGTGTCGGTGCCGCCGGTGTCGGTGGGCGTGTCGGTGGGCGTGTCGGTGGGCGTGTCGCTGGGCGTGTCGCTGGGCGTGTCGCTGGGCGTGTCGCTGGGCGTGTCGCTGGGCGTGTCGCTGGGCGTGTCGCTGGGCGTGGCGCTGGGCGTGTCGCTGGGCGTGTCGCTGGGCGTGTCGCTGGGCGTGTCGCTGGGCGTGGCGCTGGGCGTGTCGCTGGGCGTGGCGCTCGGCGTTTCGGTGGGCGATGGGGTGGGGCAGTTGGGGTCGTCGGCTAGGCACTCGCCGATGAGGCCGGCCCTCTGGGTGCCGGGCTGGGCGGTTTCGGTTTCGGTGACGTCTTCGGTGGCGCCCTGGATGGTCGAGTCTTCAGTGCCGGTTGGAGGCGGCTCTTGGTCGTCGCATTGCTGGTTGCCGTTCTTGTTGGGGCAGGGTCGGTCGCAGTTGCCTTGGTCGTTCACCTCGCAGGGTTGGTCGCAGGCGCCGTCCCCGCTCCTGTCGGGGCAGGGAGGGTCGCAGTTGCCGTCCTGATCGACGTCGTCGCACGGTGGGGGTTTCATCCCAGGCTCGCGGTCGTGCAGTTGGCCCGTGTACGGATCGGTGATGACGTAGGTCTCGATCCGCGCCGTCGCGGGTTGGACGGAGATGATCACCGCAGCATTGAATGTGTCCCACTTCGGCCCTACATAGCGGGGTGTGGCGGCGGCGACCCTCTCCCATGGGAGCAGGGGGTTTCCGCAGGCGCAGCGCACGCGCGGCACGCCGTAGCCGTCGATGAGGACGGCGGTGCCGGCTTGCAGCACTGACTGGCGTGGGACCGCCCGGCCGTTGTTCAGGCCGTGGTTGGTGACCCGGGTGTCGTGGCGCAGCACGACCGGGGTCAACTCGCGTAGGTATATAGGGATCTGGCCGATTTGGATAGTCGTGCCGCCGCTCCATCGCAGGGTGCGGTCTCGGTTGAGGGCAGCGATCCAGGGCTCGGCTTTGTCAGGATTCGCCTGGAGGAAGCCGATCAGCATTTCCACGTCACAGGACCCATTGTCCCGTGAGCCGCCGTACAGGCCGGGGGCGGCGCCGCTCTGCGCTCGGATGGCCGGCGCAGCGTCGGGTGGGGCCGTGGGAGCGGCCGGCGGGGAGGCGGAGGCTGGGCCCTGTGGCCGCGTGATCGCGACGCTGCCGGTGAATGGGGCTTCGCCGGGGGCGGCCAGGGGCTCGAGGATGACCTCTCCCGCGCGGGCGTTCTGTATGCGATCGATCATCAGGAATCCAAACAGCCCGGTCATGAGCGCGAGGATGCCGACGATCGCCATCGTGTTGAGGCTCAGACGGCGACGGGGTGGGCCATTCGATGCGACCGCCTGACCAGACTCGGCAGACCCGGCGAGGGGGGGAGCAGATGCGCCGAACTGGGCCGCTCCATCCCGCCTGTTCCTGCCAGCGTCCAGAGGTGGCGCCGCGCTGCCCGCGGCGGCGGGTGCGGGATGGTCACCAGAAGCGCCCGTGGGGGACTCCAGCCTTCGCAGCGCCTGGCTCATCGACGCCGCGTTGGGGAAGCGGTGGGTCGGGTCCTTCTCGAGTGCGCGCATCACCACGGCTTCAAGCTCCGGCGTGATCGCCGGGTTCAGCTGTCGTGGCGGCGTCACAGGGGCGCTGATGTGCTGCAGCAGGACTGCGTGAGGCACTTCGGCCTCGAAGGGGACGACACCGGTCAGCAGCTGGTAGAGGATGATCCCCACGGCGTAGATGTCCGTACGGGCGTCGATGTGCTGGTTGCTCGCCTGCTCAGGCGCCATGTAGGCCGGGGTCCCGACGGCGAGCCCCACGCCGGTCAGGTTGCTCGTCCCCTCCGCCAGCAGTTTGACGACGCCGAAGTCGGCCAGCAGAGGCCAGTCCGGCTCGGGAAGCAGCACGTTGCTCGGCTTGACGTCCCGGTGCACGATGCCCCGCGCATGGGCATAGCCGAGCCCGTCGAGGAGCCGCTTGACGATTGTGACGGCCTGCGCCGGGTTGGCGCCGTTAGGTCGCATGTCGATAGCGCTGAGGGTATGGCCGCCTTGCACCAGTTGAACGACGAAATAGAAATATCCTTTCTCGTCGCCAAAATCATAGATCGGGAGGATATTGCGGTGCTGTAGCCGTGCGATCGACTCGGCTTCGCGCTTGAAACGCGCGACCAGCCCCTGATCGCCGAAATCCTCGAGGACTTTGACGGCGACGAGGCGGTTGAGGGAAGGCTGGTGTGCCATGTAGACAGTGGCCGTAGCACCCCGGCCTATGACCTCGCGAAGTTCGTAAGGCCCCAGCCGTTGGCCGCTGAGATCCGCCATTTTCCATCTCCCCACTTCGCCGAGCCGTGCGGACTCGGTGCCCTCACCCATTGTGCCTTCAATCCGTCGCATTGGGCCATGGGCGCGGTGGATGGCCGTAAACTGACCGGCGTGCAGGATGAAGGAGGTTGGTTGTGGGCCAGACAGTCTCGGTCCGAACGGCGGACCGGCAGGGGATCGCAGATTACCAGTTCGTCCGATTTCTCGGTGAGGGGAACCACGGGGCCTTCTACCTCGCGAAGCCCCCGGCACGGATCCGCGTTGAGGCTGCGCACGTTGCGGTGAAGGTGCTCACGGGCAGCGTGTACGACGACGCGCTGCGCCGGCTGACGAGAGAGCTGCAGGTGTTCGCGGCGGTGCGCTCGCCCTACCTGGTCACGCTGCTCGACGCCGGCCAGGAGGGCGCCACCTGCTTCTATGCGACGGAGTACTACCCCGACGGCTCGCTCGGCGGCCCGGGCCGGCCGCTGACACGTGCAGAGGTGTGCCGAGCCGTCGCCTGCGCCGCGCGCGGGGCGCATGCGCTGCACGAGGCCGGCATCGTCCACCGAGACGTCAAACCGGAGAATATCCTGCTCACACCCGACGGCGCCCGGCTCTCAGACGTCGGGCTCGCGCAGATCCTCAGCCCGGGCCAGACCGTGACGGGCATGGGGCCGATCGAGTCGGTCGAGTACATGGATCCCGCGATCATCCGCGGCGACCGGGCGTCGCGCGCCACCGACATCTGGGCCCTCGGCGCGACGCTGCACAGGGTGCTGACCGGCAAGTCGCTCTACGGCCAGCTGCCGCACGCGGGCGATCCGATCCTCCTGCTGCGCCACATCCTGAAGAACCCGCCGCAGCTCGACGAGCCGAACCTCTCAGCAGACGAGGCCAAGCTAATCGCCGCCTGCACGGCCCCCGACCCAGCCCGCCGCCTCCGAACGGCAGCAGACGTCGCCGAACGCCTGGAGTCAATCGCCGACCGTTGACCCAGGAGCGAAGCGGAGCGCGGGTCGGGCGGCTCGATGCCTTCGCGGGAGATTGAGTCGCGGGCGAAACGAAGCGGAGCGCGGTTCAGGCGGCTCGATGCCTTCGCGGGACATTGACCCGCGGGCGAAGCGAAGCGGAGCGCGGTTCCGGGGGGCTCGATGCGTTCGCGGGACGTTGAGCCGCGGGCGAAGCGAAGCGGAGCGCGGTTCGGGGGGCTCGATGCCCCCCGAAC
>JBOGEA010000016.1:0-31858 GCA_050743205.1 Egibacteraceae bacterium
GACTATATGTCCGGTCAGCGTCCAGAAAACTCTGCGAAGATCTGCATCCGCCCGAAACTGCACATCGGCGAGATGAGCGCGGGCGCGCGGGCCCCAAGCCCGGGGCTAGCCGAAGCGGCCGGTGACGTAGTCCTCGGTGCGGGGGTCGTTGGGGTTTTTGAAGATGTGCTCGGTCAGGTCGTATTCGACCAGGCGGCCGAAGCGGAAGTCGTCGTTCTCGGACTCGACCTCCGCGGTCAGGAACGCGGTGCGGTCGCTGATGCGGGCGGCCTGCTGCATGTTGTGGGTCACGATCACGATCGTGTATTCGCGTTTGATCTCCTGCATCAGGTCCTCGATGCGGGCGGTGGCGATCGGGTCGAGGGCTGAGCAGGGCTCGTCCATCAGGATGACGTCGGGCTGCACCGCGATGGCGCGGGCGATGCACAGGCGCTGCTGCTGGCCGCCGGACAGGCCGTAGGCGCTTTCGCGCAGCTTCGTCTTCACCTCGTCCCACAGCGCGGCGCGCTTGAGGGAGGTCTCGACGAGGTCATCGAAATTGCCTTTGACGCCGTTCACGCGCGGGCCGAAGGCGATGTTGTCGTAAATCGATTTGGGAAACGGGTTCGGCTTCTGGAACACCATGCCGATGCGCCGCCGCACCTCTACGGGATCGACGCCGTCCGCGTAGAGGTCGGCGCCGTGGTAGCGGATCGTTCCCTCCAGACGCGCGGTGGGGATCAGGTCGTTCATGCGGTTGAGGCAGCGCAGCAGCGTGGACTTCCCGCAGCCCGAGGGGCCGATGAGCGCGGTGATCTGGCCTTGGGGGATGTCCATGCTCACGTCGCGGACCGCTGGCCGCACGCCGTACGACACGGTCACGTCCCGCAGTTCGAAAACGGTCTCCTGCGTCGGGATCGGGCCCCCGGGCGCCGCGTCCTCGTCCACAGCGGTCGCAACGCGCAGCCGCTCGGTCACCTTGGCGACGGGCTCCATCAGAACCTCCTCTGGAAACGGTTGCGCAGCACGATGGCCACGCTGTTCATCAGCACCAGCAGCACCATCAGGACGATGATCCCGGCGGCTGCCGCCGTGACCCGGAAGTCCGCTTGAGGCCGCTGGATGAAGCCGTAGATCTCGATCGGCAGCGCGGTGAACGCCTCCAGCGGGCTCCACGGCGCATTGGCAGCCGCGCGGGTCACCGCGCCGACAGCGATCAGGGGGGCGGTCTCGCCGATGGCGCGGGAAAGGGCCAGGATCGTCCCGGTGAGGATGCCCGGCATCGCCGCCGGCAGCAGCTCACGCCAGGTGACCTGCCAGCGGGTGGCGCCCAGCGCGAGCCCGCCGTCGCGGATGCCCCTGGGGATCGCGCGCAGCGATTCGCGGCCCGCGACGATGATCACGGGCAGGACCAGCAGCATCAGGGTCAGCGCGCCGGTCAGCAGGCTGGCGCCCAGGCCGAGCACGTAGTAGAAGATGCCGAGTCCGAGCAGCCCGTAGACGATCGAGGGAACGCCGGCCAAGTTGTTGATGTTCGCCTCGATCAGCCGGGTGAACCGGTTGTTGGGCGCGAACTCCTCCAGGTAGATCGCCGCGCCCACGCCGATCGGGAACGCGAACAGCGCGACCAGGAGCATCAGCGAGAGGGTGCCGGTGATGCCGGCGAGGACTCCGGTCCGCTCCGCGCGGCGGCTGAAGTAATCCGTGAGGAAGCCGAGGCTGACCCGCGGGGCGCCGTCGCTCAGGACGTCTACCAGCAGCACGCCGAGCACGAACACGCCGACCAGCGTGACGGCCAGGAGCAGGGCGCCGAACGCCCCCTCCCGGACCGTCCGGGACCGCGGCGCCACCAGCGACGCCTCAAGTGCGTTCTCGACACTGCGCCGCGGGGTGCGCACAGCCATCAGTAGACCTCCCGGAAACGGCGCACGAAGCGCTGGGCGAGGATGTTGACCGAGAAGGTGATGATGAAGAGCAGCGCGCCGACCGCGAAGATCGACTCGTAGCCCAGGGAGCCGCGGGGCTGCTCACCGCCGACGGCCTGCACGATGTAGGCGGTCATCGCCTGGATCTGGTTGAGCGGGTTGAGGGTCAGCGACGGCTGGTTCCCGGCGGCGATCGCTACGATCATGGTCTCGCCGATCGCGCGGCCGAACCCCAGGATCACGGCCGCGACGATGCCCGACAGCGCCGCGGGGAAGACGACCCGCACGACCACCTGGCGCCGGGTCGCCCCCAGCCCGTAGGCGCTCTCGCGGAGTCCCGCGGGCACGGCGGACATCGCGTCCTCCGACAGCGACGCGATCGTCGGGATGATCATGATCCCCATCACGATCCCCGCTGACGCGGCGTTGTAGACGTTGACGTTGTCCCTGCTCAGCAGGGCCTGCAGCAGCGGCGTCATGAACGTCAGCGCGAAGAAGCCGAGCACGATCGTGGGGACGCCGGCGAGCACCTCCAGGACCGGCTTGAGGATCCCGCGGACGCGCGCCGGCGCGTAGTTCGACAGGTACATCGCTGAGCCGACCCCCAGCGGGACGGCCACGGCCATCGCGATGCCGGTGACGAGCAGCGTCCCGAGGAGCAGTGGCAGGACACCGAAACGCCCGCGCTCGATCCCACCGAACGGCTGCCAGGCCGTATCGGTCAAAAAGTCCACGATCGAGACGTTCCCGAAGAACGCCAGCGCGTCCCTGAACAGCACGAACACGATCCCGAGCGTGGTGAGGATCGAGATCGCGCCGCAGGTGAACAGCAGCCCGAGGATGATGCGCTCCCCGATCCGGCTTCTGGACGAGCGCAGCGAGACCGAGGCCGGGCCCGATGGGCCCGACCTCGTGTTGTCGATGGTTCCTGCCGTCATGCGAACTCCCGCGCCTTCAGGCGCCCTCGATCCGTCAGGCGCCGACCGCCGCCTCGTAGGTCGCCCTGGCCTCGGCCAGCGCCTCGTCCGTCTCGGCGATGTAGCCGACGTCGTCGATCACCGCGTTCACGGTGTCGAGGTAGAAGCCGACGAAGTCGGCGACCTCAGGCCGGGCCAGGGCCTCTGTCTTAACGTAGATGAACAGCGGGCGGGTCAGCGGGTAGCTGCCGTCCTGGGCGGACTCGACCGAGGGCGCGACGCAGCCTTCGCCGCCGTCCACCTCGAGGGCCTTCACGGTCTCCTGGTTCTCCTGATAGAAGGCGAAGCCGAGGAAGCCCCAGGAGCCCGGGGTGCCCGCAATGCCGGTGATGATCTGGTTGTCGTCGGAGGAGGCGCTGTAGTCCTGCCGGCTCTCGCCGTCCGCGAGGACGGTCTCGATGAAGAAGTCGTACGTGCCGGAGTCGGTGTCAGGGGCGAAGATCGTCAGCGGCTGATCCGGATAGGCCGGGTCGACCTCGTTCCAGTTGGCCGCGCCGTCGGCACCGAAGATCGTCGTCATCTGCTCGAACGTCAGGCAGTCGGTCCAGTCCGTGTCCGGGTGGGTTATGACCGTCAGCGCGTCCGTGCCGACGCGCAGCTCGATGTACTCGACGCCGTTTGCCTCACAGGCGGCGATCTCGTCTTCTTCGATGGCTCGTGAGGCGTCGCTGATGTCGGTCTCGCCGGCGCAGAAGCGCTCGAATCCGCCTCCCGTCCCGGCGCGGCCGACGTTGACCGTCACGTTCGGCGCCTGTGCCCGGTACTCCTCGGCGATCGCCAGCGACAGGGGCTCGACGGTCGACGAGCCGTCGATCTCGATGCTGCCACTGAGATCAGCCGGCGCCTGCGTTCCCGCTCCCACGCCGCCGCACGCGGCGCCGAGCAGGGACAGCCCCGCGGCAAACGCCAGCGGCCGCCATGTTTTCATATGCATCGCATCCTCATCCTTTCGGGGCGGACTGGCGAACTCCCCAACGAAGTCCCGCCGCCAGCCGCCGCACAATTTTGTTATCACCACCAACCAACCTCCATCCCCCGAGGTCTTTCAACCCGCGCTGAGGGATGCCTTTCCTTGATCCAGGCTGGGCGGCGCGGCTGTCCCGCGATGATCGAAAAGGTGAACGAAGAATGAACTCTGCGCGGGCGCCGTCGCGGGGACCTACGGACTGCTCCTTCCACGCGCAGCCTGCGTCCCGACCGCGCCGGTCACGCAGAACACGGCCTGCTGGCCGATGTCGACGGCATGATCGCCGATGCGCTCGAGGCAGCGGGCGACGAGCACCATGTTGAACGCCCAGCCGAGCTGCTCCTCGTCTGTCTCCGCCATCTCACAGGTCAACCGCGCCAGCCGCTCGAGCAGCCCCTGGTTCAGGCGTGCCAGCGGGCCGCCCAGCTCCCGCAGCTCGCGGGCGAGCGCCACATCGCGGCGGGCGAAGCTGTGCAGGCAGCGTTCGAGCGCTCGCCGGGCGCGCGTCCCCATCTCCGCAAGCCGCGCCGCCACGTCCGCGTCGAGCGTCGGCTGCCCGGAGCGCAGCGCGATCCGCGCGATGCTCACGCACAGGTCGCCGACTCGCTCCAGGTGGATGCTCACGTGAATCAGCGCGCTGACCAGCCGCAGCTCGCTCGCGACCGGGGCCTGCAGCGCGAGCGTGGTGAGCGCCCCCTCCTGCACCGCGCGATACGTCGCGTCGACCGCGTCGTCGGCGTCGATCACCGCCCGCGCGTGCTCGTGTCCCCTGCCCTCCAGCGCGTCCATGGCATCCGCGAGCATGCGGAGCACGCGCTGGCCCATCCCGAGGACCTCGTCTTCGAGGATGCCCAGCCGCTCGTGGAAGTTGCGGCGCAGCTCAAGCATGGCACGTCAATCGTAGACTGGTCAGGGCGGCAAGAAGCGGTGACGCCGCCTCAACACGGGGATGACGGGAACATGAACTCTGCCGAGGGTGAGCCGGCTCGGCGGCTCACGCGTGCCGGGCAACCCTACACTCGCCTTCGGATGCCCAAAATTCTGGTGGTTGAGGATGAGCCATCCATCGTCGATGCCCTGGAGTACGGGCTGGGGGCAGAGGGTTTCGAGGTGGTCGCCGCGCGGGATGGCGAGGCCTCTCTGCTGCTGTTCAGCCGTGAGCGCCCAGATCTCGTGCTGCTGGACCTCATGCTTCCCGACCTGCCCGGAACCGAGATCTGCAAGCGGATCCGGGCGAGCAGCAGCGTGCCGATCATCATCCTGACGGCCAGGGACACCGAGGTCGACAAGGTCGTCGGCCTGGAGTTGGGAGCCGACGACTACGTCACGAAGCCGTTCTCGATGCGTGAGTTGGTGGCGCGGGTGCGGGCCGTGCTGCGGCGCGGCCACCAGACTCAGGCCGAGCCTGTCCAGCCGGCGATGGAGGTCAACGGGGTCCGCCTGGACCCGGAGCGCTACGAGGTCGCAGTACGGGGGGCGCCGGTCGACCTGCCGCCCAAGGAGTTCGCGCTGCTGGAGGTGCTGATCCGCAACGCCGGCCGGGTTCTCACGCGCGACGTGCTGATCGAGCGGGTGTGGGGCGCGGACTACGTCGGCGACACCAAGACCCTCGATGTGCACATCAAACGGCTGCGGGGCCGCATCGAGCGGGATCCCCGTGACCCCGAGCTGATCCTCACGATTCGTGGAGTGGGATACAAGCTGGCGGACTGAAGCCGCACAGCGGACAGCGCGCCGTGCCCGCGACACGGAGCGCTTACCCTGGCATGCGTGCGCCGTCATGCCTGGTTCACCGTGCCGCTGCTGGTTGTTGGCGCCACACTGGCCGGGGCGTGGGCGAGTGTGGCGCCATTGCGGATCGCCATCGCCGTGGCCGTCGGGGTCGCGCTCGCCGGCTGGTGGGCGGCGGCGGTGCGGCGGCGGCTCGCCCAGGCCGTCGATTGGGCATCGGCGCTTGCGTCCGGCGATGGGCCGAAGTCGTTGTCGCTGGACGGCAGCCGCCAGTGGCGCCTGCTCGGGGAGGCTCTGACCGCCGTGGGAGCGTGGACGCACGAGCGTTATGCAGAGGTCGCCAGCCAGCGCGCGCGGGTCGAGCGCATGCTCGACAACCTGCCCACCGCGGTCCTGCTGTTCAGCGCCGAGCGGCTGGCCTACGCCAACCCCGCCGCCCGGGTCCTGTTCTCTTTGGGCCGGGAGGGCGCGGACTGGAGCCCGCTGCGAATCCTCGGCGTCGACGCGCTCGTGCAGGCCGTCAGCGAAACGCGGGAGACCGGGCGCACCATCGAGGTCGAGGTCCGGCGCGACAACCGCGAGCTGCTCGCCCGGGCGTCCGCCACCGGCGAGGACGAGGTCGCCCTGGCCATCACCGACCTGACCGAGATCCGGCGGGTCGAGTCGATCCGCCGCGACTTCGTCACCAACGCCTCGCACGAGCTGAAGACGCCGGTCGCGGGCATTCTGGCGCTCTCGGACTCCCTCGGGTTCGCGCTTGACCGGGACCCTGAGCGCGCCCGCACCATGGTCGCCCGCCTCCAGCGCGAGGCCGCGCGCCTCGCCCAGCTCGTGCGTGAGCTGCTCGACCTCGCGCGCATGGAGGAGACGCTGGCCCAGCAGGAGCACGGCCGGCGCCGCATCGACCTCGCCGAGCTGGTCCGAGACCAGACGGAGCGGCTTCAGGCCCTCGCCGCCCAGCGGCGGGTCGCCCTCAGCTGCGACTGCGCCGAGCCCGCCGCGCTCGTCGGCGTGCCCGAGGACATGCGCGTCATCGTCGCCAACCTGCTCGAAAACGGCATCCAGCACAACCGGCCTGGCGGAACCGTGCACGCCACCGCTCACCGGCGCGGCGCGCAGGTCGTGCTCGAGGTCATCGACACCGGGGTGGGGATCCCCGAGAGCGAGCAGAGCCGGATCTTCGAGCGCTTCTACCGCATCGACAAGGGCCGCAGCCGCGCCGTCGGCGGCACCGGGCTTGGCCTCGCCATCGTCCGCCACGCCACCGAGCGCCACGGCGGCCGCGTGACCGTCCGCAGCATCCTCGGCGCCGGCTCCACCTTCCGCGTCGTCCTGCCCGTGGAGGGCTCCCCATGCTGAGCCGCCGCGGCAGGCAGCCGCGCCCCACCGCCGGAGACGGGCACGGGCACGAGCACGGCCACGGTGGGCACGGTGGGCACGGCCATGCCGCGCTTGACCGCGACGTGGTCACCCACGAGCGAGCCGTCCGTGCGATCTGGGTCTCGGTCGCCGGGCTGGGCGCGACCGCGCTGCTGCAGTTCGGCATTGTGGCGATCAGCGGGTCGGTCGCGCTGTACGCCGACGCGCTGCACAACCTCGGCGACGTACTGGGCACCGCGTCGCTGTGGGTCGCGCTGCGCCTGTCCCGCCGCGCGGCCAGCGACGAGTTCCCCTACGGATGGGGGAGGGCCGAGGATCTCGCGGGCCTGCTCATCGTGCTCGCGATCGCCGTCTCGGCGCTGCTCGCGGGGTGGGACTCGATCACCGCGCTGCTGGGCGGTGGGCATGAGGTGACCAACCTCGGGCTGGCGTTCGCCGCCGCGCTCGTCGGCGTGGTCGGCAACGAGGGCGTGGCGCTCTACAAGATCCGGGTCGGCAGGGCGATCGACTCCGTTGCGCTGGTCGCCGACGGCCAGCACGCCCGCACCGATGGGCTCGCCTCCGCGGCCGCCGCGCTCGGCATCGCGGGGGTCTGGCTCGGCTTCCCACTCGCCGACCCGCTCGCCGGGCTCGCGATCACGCTGGCGATCGTGTGGATTCTGATCGGGGTGGGCCGCGACGTGCTCCGCCGCACGATGGACGCGGTCGAGCCCGAGCTGCTCCCGCGGATCCGCCGGGTCGCGACCGCGATCGATGGCGTCGAGGCCGTCCACGACGTCCGCGCCCGCCACCTCGGCCGCAGCCTCGTCGTCCAGCTCAACGCCGAGGTCGCCCCCGCGCTGCCCCTGCGCTACGCCCACGACCTCGCCGAACAGATCCGCCACCAGCTCGTCCACGAGATCCCCCAGATCATCGCCGTAGACGTCCATCTCGACCCCGCCAACGACCCCACCGCCCACGGCGCCACCTCCCACCACTTCGACCCCCACTCGTGATGGCGCGCCTGGCCCTGAGCGCGTGTGGGAGCACCCTTTGTCCGCGTGCCTCGGGGCGTGCGCGGACCGGTGCCCGCACCCCAAAGGGACCCAGGCCCGTGTCACCCGCAGAGAACCGTCGAATGTGACGGTTTCCCGCACTGCCGCGTTCTGAGCCTCCTCTATGCGGCGGCGCGGTCGGGGGTGAGCCCGTGGCCGCCGGTACAGCGGGCGGACCGCCATTCGCTGTGCTAACATCGAACCGATGTTCGAGGCATTGGGAGGTGGTGAGATGGGGGAGCAGGCCGCGCTGCTTGCGCTGGTGCAGGCAGCCGATGTCCACTGGCATCGCGTCGCTGACCTCGTCGAACAAGTGGGCAGCGCCTTGCGGATCGTGGCAGGGGGGTGGGGATACCTCGACGCGGGTGATGCCGCGCTTGCGGATGCACTGCACCGGGGCGTCTCAGATGACGCTGTCGGGCGCCTCGCTGAGGCCTGTCGGGACTGGGTCAATGGGGAAGTGCGGCTGTTGACGGTCCTTGACGAGGACTACCCGCTGAACCTGCGCGAGGTGTACAACCGCCCGCCGTTCCTGTTCGTCTGCGGGAGGCTTGAGCCGCGGGATAGTCGGGCGGTTGCGGTGGTCGGCAGCCGCCAAGCGTCTGCCTGCGGGCGGCAGCAGGCACGTGAGCTTGCGGGCGGGCTTGCGGAACAGGGCGTCACGGTGGTCTCCGGGCTCGCGCTGGGAATCGACGCAGCTGCGCACGAGGGCGCGCTGGAGGCTGGCGGTCGCACGGTTGCTGTGCTCGGCGCCGGTATCAGGCAGCCTGTCTATCCAGCGGAGAACCGGCAGTTGGCGGAGCAGATCCTCACGAGCGGGGCGCACGTGTCCCAGTTCTGGCCGGATGCGCCACCGACCAGGTGGACGTTCCCGATGCGCAACGTCGTCACCAGTGGAATGACGTTGGGGACTGTGGTGGTGGAGGCGCACGGACGCAGTGGGGCAAGCCTGCAGGCCCGGCGCTGCGTGGAGCACGGCAAGCGGCTGTTCCTTGTCCGCTCGCTCGTCCTGGGCGAGGAGTGGGCGCAGCGCTATGCCGAGCAGCCAGGGGTCATCGTGGTCGACGATGTCGCCCAGGTGCTCGACACGATCGACGAGTTGGTCAATCCGCCCGCCCAGCTGACCCTCTGCTAGACTCCACCGCCGCATGGCGAGCGTTGTCGACTACACCGATCCGTACCTCCATACGTTCGTCCCGGTGCCGCCGATCCAGCCCGGCGTCTGTGACTTGTGCCATGGGGCCGCCAACCCAGGGTTCTCGCTTTGCCGGAGCTGCCACATCACCACAGCGCAGGTCAGTCGTCCGCTTGCGCGGATCGCGCCGATCTCCCTCTGCGAGGCGTACGGGCAGTTCCACCATGTCCTGCGGGGCTACAAGGACGGCGTGCCGGGCCTGCGGGATCGCTTGCGGCTGCAGGGTCGCCGCATTGCTCGGTCGGTTCCTCTCAGCGCACGGCTCGTGCATCGGCGGATGGGACGTGGTCACGATAGTCCCCTCAGGTCGCGGCAGGCCGGGGGTTCACCCCCTGGCGCACGCTCTGATGCTGGTCTCTGATCTGCGGAAGCGCTGTGTCGAGTTGCTCGAGCCCTGTCAGGTGCCTGCTCCAGATCGCCATCTGGATGCGTCAGACGGCCGCTACCGCGTGAGGTGTCCGGTCCGTGAGCTGCGTGTGCTCATCATCGATGACGTGTTCACAACGGGCGCCGCCGTGCAGAGCGCCGCCTCCGCGCTCAGCCTGGCCGGCGCTCGTGTCAGCGGAGCATGCGTGCTGGGCCGCTACATCAAGCCCGACTACAGCGAAGCGGCGAGGCAGCTCTGGGAGCGAGCGGTCGCCCGGAAGCCGTTCCGGTTCGGGCGGTGCTGTCTGTGTGAGACCAGCGGCCGCAGCGATTCGCTCTAAGATTCCGGGCCATGCCGGCAACCACTGAGCTCACCCGCCGCAGCCCGAAGACCAAGCGGGCGCCGGTCATCGTCGATCGGCTGCTGGCCACGTACGACGGCGGGGTGGTCGAGTTGGACTGGACGACCCCGCTGGAGCTGATCGTGGCGACGATCCTGTCCGCGCAGTCGACCGACAAGAAGGTCAACGAGATCACGAAGGCGCTGTTCGCGAAGTACCGGCGGCCGGAGGATTACCTGGCGGCGCCTGAGGAGGAGCTGCAGCGGGACATCTACCAGACCGGGTTCTACCGGCAGAAGACCCGCAGCATCCGCGGGATGTGCCGGGCGCTGATCGATCGCTACGACGGCCAGGTGCCGCTGCGGATGGCCGATCTCATCACGCTGCCGGGGGTCGCGCGCAAGACCGCGAACGTCGTGCTGGGCGCCCTGTCCACCGAGGCGCACCTGGCCGACCCCGACGCGGGGCTAGCCGTCGACACGCACGTGAAACGCCTGTCGCGGCGGTTCGGGCTCACCACCCATGACGATCCGGTCAAGATCGAGCGCGATCTCATGCGGCTGCTCCCCAAAGCCCAGTGGCCCCACGCCAGCCTCGCGATCATCCTCCACGGCCGCCGCGTCTGCGACGCCCGCCGCCCCCGCTGCGGCGACTGCGTCGTCGAGCCGCTGTGCCCCTCGTCCCTGATCGCCGGCTGCCACGACCGAGCCGGCCAGGCCAAGGCGCTGGGCTGACGCGGCGTCGCGACATCGGTGGTTGAGATGGGGCCAGAAGTGCGGTTTTCCTTCGGACCCGAAGGAAAACTGCACCCGAGCCGGTGTCATTGCTCGCTCGCCTGCGGTTTTCCTTCGCATGCGGCAGGATCGCAGCGCCCTGCACGCAACCGCCGCCGGCTGCCTTGCCCAGGCGTGACACAGAGGGGGCGCCGAGCCTGCATGACCTCTGCCGCCGACCGTCCGTGGAGGGCGCCCGACCTGTGGCTGTCACCCCGATCGTGCGGAGCGGCCCCCCTCTATACTGGGCGGCTGTGACTCCCCAACCGCTGACTGTTCTGCTTGCTGCGCCCCGAGGCTTCTGCGCGGGGGTCGAGCGGGCTGTCGACATCGTCGAGTTGGCGCTCGACGCCTACGGGCCGCCGGTCTACGTTCGCCACGCGATCGTGCACAACACGCACGTCGTCGCCGACCTGGAGGCCAAGGGCGCGGTCTTCGTCGAGGCCGAGGCCGAGGTCCCGCCGGGCAGCGTGCTGGTCTTCAGCGCGCACGGCGTGTCGCCGCAGGCGCGCCGCAACGCTGAGGCACGCGACCTGCGCACCGTCGACGCGACCTGCCCGCTGGTGACGAAGGTGCACCTGGAGGCACTGAAATACGCGCGGGAGGGCTACTCCATCGTGCTGGTCGGGCACGCGGGCCATCAGGAGGTGCTCGGTACGACTGGCCATGCGCCGGATGCGATCACCCTGGTTCAGACCCCCGAGGAGGTCGAGGCGCTCGACTTCGAGGACCCTGCGAAGGTGGCGTACATCACGCAGACCACGCTGTCGGTCGACGAGGCCGCCGGGGTCGTGACCGCCCTCAAGCGGCGCTACCCGCTGGCCCGCGGCCCGCGCGGTGACGACATCTGCTACGCGACGCAGAACCGGCAGGACGCCACGAAGGTCCTCGCCGAGCGCAGCGACCTCGTGCTGGTCGTCGGCTCGGCCCACTCGTCCAACTCCAACCGGATGGTCGAGGTCGCCCGCGCCCACGGCGCCCCGCGCGCCGAGTTGATCGACGACGCCAGCGGCCTGCGCGAGGAGTGGCTCGACGGCGTGAGCACCGTGGGCCTCACCTCCGGCGCTAGCGTCCCGGAGGTACTGGTCCAGGGCGTGATCGAGACACTGCAGGCCCGCCCAAGCGGCGCGATCGTCGAGGTGCTGGACATCATTGACGAGCGGATACACTTCGCCCTGCCCGCGGAGCTCCGCCGCCTTCCTCTGGCCAAGCCCTGACGGCCACACCGGCCAACGTGCGCCGTCACCCAAGCGCCCGCGGCACCCGCCATCAGAGTGGTCGGGTGCGGTTTTCCTTCGGATGCGAAGGAAACCGCAGGCGAGCGAGTCAAGACACCGGTTCGGGTGCGGCTTTCCTTCGGATGGAGGCTGTTGCAAAATCACGGCGCGTGGCTGTGAGCGCAGCCAACCCGTCGCGGGGCCTGTAGACGCCCCTGGGCCAGCGACACTGCAGCTTTCCTCCGTATCCGGAGGAAAGCCGCAGGTCAGGCTCGCGCGATCAAGCTTGAGGCGCACCCTTCCTTCGCATCCGGAGGAAAGCTGCATCTCTGGCTCGAGCACCCCCGACCGGCGGCCCCGCGAGATTTTGCAACAGCCTCGATGCGGAGGAAAGCTGCACGTCTGGCCTTGACGCTCAGCGCCGGACACCAGGGTGCGCCCGACCACCAGCCTGACTGTCCTCGGGTTGGGCCGCTGGAGTCGGCGGTGGCGGGTGGGGGGCGGTGGTGACGGTGAGGACGCCGGCGATCACCGCGAGGACCCCGGTGAGCTGGACGGGGGATGGGGCCTCGCCGAGCAGTGTGACGCCGAGGATGACGGCGCCCACGGGTTGGAGCAGGAGCAGCGCTGAGGTGAGCACGGCGGGAAGGCGGGGCAGCGACACCGAGATCAGCAGCCACGCGACCACTTGGCAGGTGATCGCGAGCAGCGCCAGCCAGCCCTGCGCGGGCCATGGCGGGACAGGGTCGACGCCGTCGAGGAGCACGCCCGCCACGATCGCGGAGACGGCGGCGACCGCGGTCGCGTCGAACAGCGGGCCGGCCGGGCGGCGCAGGTCCTGGTTGCCCCGGCGGAGCAGCAGCAGGAAACCGGCGTAGGCGACGGCGCTGCACGTCCCGTACAGCACCCCGGCGGCGGGGTCGTCGCCGTACGCCCCGGCCCCGACCGCACCGGAGATCAGCGCGATTCCGGCGAGCATCAAGGGCAGGGACGCCAGCGTCCGCCGGTCGGGCCGCTCGGCGAGCAGCGCCCAGGCGAGCAGCGCCACGAACAGCACCTGGACGTTCGCGAGCACCGTCGCCAGGCCGGCGCCGACCGCTGCGATCGAGTGGTGCCAGACCGTCAGATCCACCGCGAAGAGCACGCCCGCCGCCAGCGACGCCCGGCGGGCGGCGGCGGGCCGAGGCCCGTACCGGCGGCGCTCGCGCGCGGCGAGCAGGCCAAGCAGCGGCAGCGCGTAGGCGCAGCGGAACACGGTCGCGGTCGACGGCGACACTTGGGCCAGCCGGACGAATATCCCTGAGAACGCGATCAGCAGCGCGCCGGCGCAGGCGGGCAGCAGGGTCCGCCAGCCTGCCGGCAATGAGAACCTCCCGCTTGGACCGCTGACGAGGGCACGATAGCGTCTGTGCCCACCCGCGTCCGCGCCGCGAAGTGGTCCCTGACGGAAATACGTTGCGCATCGAGGGCGGCCGAGCGGGGATGCCCGGCGATGAACGGGCCAAACGGATTACGGATTTACGGAAGGGGCCGCTACGGCCCAAGAAAGCCCCCAAGGAGCTGCTCACATGTCTGCACGCATCATCGATGGGAACGCCACGGCCGCCGCGGAGCGGGCGCGGATCGCGCTGGAGGTCGCCGAGTTGGCCGAGAAGGGCATCGTGCCTGGTCTGGCCGCGATCCTGGTCGGCGACGATCCCGCCAGCCACGTCTATGTCAACGGCAAGGAGCGCGACTGCGGGCGGGTCGGGATGCGCTCCATGGGGGCGCGGCTGCCCGCGGACACCACGCAGAAGGCGCTGCACGCCGAGATCGACCGGTGCAACGCCGATCCGGCGGTCAGCGGGATCATCGTGCAGATGCCGCTGCCCCCCCACCTCGACGCTGTGGCGGCCCAGGAGCGCATCGACCCGAACAAGGACGTCGACGGCCTGCACCCGGTCAACGGCGGCCGCCTGCTGCGCGGCGACCCGCTGTTCGTGCCCGCGACGCCGCTGGGATGCCAAGTCCTGCTCGCGCGCTATGAGATCCCCATCGCGGGCGCGGACGTGGTGATCATCGGCCGCTCGCAGCTGGTCGGGCGCCCGCTGGCGGCGCTGCTGACCCTGAAGAGCGCGAACGCGAACGCCACCGTGACGACGTGCCACACCGGCACTCGCGACCTGGCCGCGCACACCCGCCGCGCCGACATCGTGGTCGTCGCCGCCGGCGCGCCCCGCACGCTGACGGCGGAGATGGTCCGCCCGGGCGCGACCGTGCTCGACGTGGGCATCAGCCGCGGCGAGGACGGCAAGCTCGTCGGCGATGTGGACTTCGCCGGCGTCAGCGAGGTCGCGGGCGCCATCACGCCGGTGCCGGGCGGCGTCGGCCCGATGACCCGCGCGATGCTCCTGCACAACACCCTGCTCGCCGCCCGCCACCAGCACGTGTGACGTTTGTTTTGTGCTGGATCGCGGCGGTATACCGCCGCGATCCAGCACAAACTCACGTCCCGATGCGCGCGGCCAGGGGGGGCAGCTCGTCGGCGATGATCGGTCCCTCCAGGCGGTCGACGACGGTGCCGGTGCGGTCGATCGCGAACAGCCATGGCTCGGACGGCAGGTGCCACGCGTCCACGGCTTCCATGAACGTCTTGCCCCCGGCGTCGCGGAAGATCTCGACGTGCAGCCACGCGAGGTCCCCCCAGTCGCGGGACGCGCGGACCGTCTCGATCGTGTCGACCACGGGCCCGCACATCGCCGATGTGCAGAACTGGGGCGTCGCAAACGAGAGCATCACCGGCCGGCCGGCGGCCAGTACCTGGTCGAGGCTGGAGGCGTGCATCCCGCACGGGGCGTACTGGCCGTTGAGGCGCCGCGTGCAGATCTGGAAGGCGCCCAGCGGGTCGGCGGTGGTGGGGGTGCGGGCAGTGATCGCGCGCTGGCCTGGGGCGACGGTCGCGCTGTCGGCTGGGTCGACGGCCCTGATCGCGAACTCGCCGCCCCGCGCCCGGTCAGGGGAGGTCACGACGACGTAGCCGACGCCCGGCGCCGGCACGTCGACGGTCGCGAGGTAGACGGGGAATGCGGCGAGGCCCTGATGGAAAGTCGGCCGCACCGCCGCGCCGACCTGGCCGTTCTCGGCGACGCAGCGCACCTCGACATCGGCGTCGAGGAGCGGCTCGCCCTGCAGGGTGGCGAGCCCGAACACGACCCGCTGGCCTGCGCCGACCAGCAGCTCGTACTGGCCCTGGAACACCGCGAACGCGGGGGTGGCCGCGGCCTGGGGAGCCACCTCCGCCAGCCCGCTGGTCACCGGACCGCGACGCCCGCACCCCGCCATCGCCACCGCGCCGAGCGCGCCGAGCCCGGCCAGCAGGCGCCGTCTCGTCAGTTGTGTGTCGTCCACGAACACAGCCTCCTCGTAGGAGTGCAACGGGTGGGCGGGCAGCGCAAGTTTCGCTGCGGTTGCCACCCCACCTGGGGAGGGGTAAGGTTACGCCATGAACGCGAGTCACCGCGCTGTCGTGAACCGGCTGAAGACTGCCCGGGGCCATCTGAACGGCGTGATCGCCATGGTCGAAAGCGGAGCGTACTGCCCGGATGTGATGAAGCAGCTCTCCGCGGTGCAGGGCCTGCTGGAGAGTGCGAGCCGGGTGGTGCTGCGTGGGCACTTGGAGACCTGCGTCGCGACGGCGATGCGCGAGGGCCGCACCGAGGCGATCGTCGACGAGCTGATGGAGACGCTGAAGTTCGACCGCCACGTGTTCCGGCCGGCGCGGGTCAACGACCAGGATCCACAATCCCACTCCCAGCCATCGGAGGCAGCACGGTGATCACCGAAACGATCAGCGTTCCCGAGATCCACTGCGACCACTGCAAGATGTCGATCGAGGGCGCGCTCGCCCCGCTTGAGGGCGTGCGTGAGGCGGCCGTTGACATCCCCGGGCGGCAGGTGCGGGTCTCCTACGAAGAGGCGGTCGTGACCCGCGAGGCGATCGTCGGGGCGATCGAAGACCAGGGGTACGAGGTCCCCGCAGGATAGGACACAGCATGGCCAGTACCACGCTCGACTTCGACGTGACGGGCATGACGTGCGGCTCGTGCGCCGCCCGGGTTCAGCGCGTCCTCGGCAAGCAGCCCGGCGTGGCCGAGGCCGAGGTCAACTTCGCCACGGGCAAGGCCCGTGTCGTCCTCGATGAGGACACGGGCGCGGACCCAGAGGCGCTGCGCGCGGCGGTGGACCGGATCGGCTACGGCCTCATCTCCCCGGCGCCCCAGACCGCGCCGCAACCGGGGCAGGACCACGAGTCCGCCGCCATGCGCTCGTGGCTGCGCCGGGTGATCATCGCGTGGCCGCTCGCCCTGGCCGTCGCGTACCTCGCGATGTTCTCGGGCCGGATGGGCGAGCTGTGGGCGCGCTGGACGATGTTCGCGCTCACGACGCCGGTGCAGTTCCTCGTCGGCTGGCCGTTCATCCGCGAGGCCGCGCGCCGCGCGCGCCGCCGGACCGCGAACATGGACACGCTGATCGCGATCGGCACGCTGGCGGCGTACCTCTACTCCACCGTTGAGTTCTTCCGCGGCGGGCACAACCTGTACTTCGAGAGCTCCGCGGTGATCATCGCGTTCCTGGTGCTCGGGCGGTACCTGGAGGCCCGAGCCAAGGGCCGGGCGGGCAGGGCGATCCGCGCGCTGCTCGAGCTGGGCGCCAAGGAGGCCCGTGTCATCCGCGACGGGCAGGAGGTCATGGTCCCGGTCGAGCAGGTGCGCGTCGGTGACCTGATGCGCGTCCGCCCGGGCGAGAAGATCCCGACCGACGGCGAGGTCGTCGAGGGCGCGTCCGCCGTCGACGAGTCGATGCTGACCGGCGAGTCCGTCCCGGTCGAGAAGGCCGCCGGCTCACCCGTCGCGGGCGCGACCGTGAACACCAGCGGCGTGCTGGCCGTCCGCGCGACCGCTGTGGGAGCCGAGACCGCGCTCGCCCAGATCGTGCGGCTGGTGTCTGAGGCGCAGGCCGGCAAAGGCCAGGCGCAGCGGCTGGCCGACCGCATCTCCGCGATCTTCGTCCCCGTCGTCATCGTCGTCGCGCTGGCGACCTTCGCGGGCTGGTGGCTGCTGGTCGGCGATCCGGTCAGGGGGCTGGTCTCGGCCGTCGCGGTGCTGATCATCGCCTGCCCGTGCGCCCTCGGCCTCGCGACGCCGACCGCGATCATGGTCGGGACCGGCCGCGGCGCCGACCTCGGCATCCTCATCAAGGGTGTCGAGATGCTGGAGCGCACCCGCACGATCACCACGGTGGTCTTCGACAAGACCGGCACGCTCACCAAGGGCGAGATGTCCCTGACCGACGTCGCCGCCGGCCAGGGCACCAGCGAGCGCGAGCTGCTCCGCCGCGCTGGCGCTGTGGAGGCCGACAGCGAGCACCCGATCGGCCAGGCGATCGCGGTCGCGGCCCGCGAGCGGACCGGTGACCTGCCGCCCGTGACCCGCTTCACGGCCCTCGCGGGCCAGGGCGTGCGCGCTGACGTGGATGCCACGATGGTCTGGGTCGGGCGCCGCAAGCTGGCCGCCGAGGCCGGCCTCGTGCTGCCGGAGTCGCTGGAGGACCGCGCCGCGCAGCTGGAGGCCGAGGGCAAGACCGCGGTGTTCGCCGGATGGAACGGCGAGGTGCGCGGCGTGCTCGCGGTCGCCGACACCCTGAAAGAGGGGGCCGCCGAGATCGTCGACCGGCTGCACGCCATGGGCTTGGCGGTCGCGATGATCACCGGCGACAACGCCCGCACCGCCCAGGCGATCGCCCGCCAGGTCGGCATCGACCGGGTGCTGGCCGAGGTGCTGCCGCAGGACAAGCAGGCCGAGGTCCAGCGGCTGCAGGCGCAGGGCGAGGTCGTGGCGATGGTCGGCGACGGCGTCAACGACGCGCCGGCGCTGGTCCAGGCCGACCTGGGCATCGCGATCGGGACGGGCACCGACGTGGCGATCGAGTCGAGCGACCTCACGCTGCTGCGTGGCGACCTGGCCGGCGTGGCGACAGCGATCCAGCTCTCGCGCCGGACGTACCGGACGATCCGGCAGAACCTGGGCTGGGCGTTCGGGTACAACATCGCCGCCATCCCGCTCGCGGCGTTCGGGCTCCTCAGCCCGATCATCGCCGGTGGCGCCATGGCGTTCTCGTCGGTCAGCGTCGTCACGAACTCGCTGCGCCTGCGCCGCTTCGGCAAGGGCCCCGAGCCGGCGTCGCGCTGGCTCAGACGCTCACGCAGAGCCGGGGCTCGCGCCGCGCCGGCGCTGGCGGACGCCGGTTTGGACCGCCGCCTGCTCGGCTATGACCGGGGCCAGGTGCATGAGCTGCTGGAGCAGGTCAGGGCCGACTACGCCGAGGCGCTCGCGCGCCTTGCCCGCAACGACGATCCCGACGCGTCCTACGAGCGGCTCGGCCGAGAGGTGGCGGCTATCGCCCGCGGCGTGCGGGAGCATGCCGCGCAGCTGCGGCGCGAGGCTGAGGACATCCACGCCGACGCGGTGCGCGAGGCCGAGGAGACGCGGTGGCGGCGCGAGGAGTTCGAGCGTGAGACCCTCATGTACAAAGCGGTGGCGAACCAGCGCCGCAACGAGCTGCTCGCCGAGATCGAGGCCGACCGTCAGCAGGTGCGCGCGCTGCAGCAGCGGCTGCTCGGGCGGCTCGGCGAGCTGGAGGACATGGTCGCCGCGCTGCGGGCCGAGGCGGAGGAGGGATCCTTCGAGCCGGATACGGCTGACGCGCCCGACTGGCGGGTACGATCTGGGCCATGAGCGCGCAGACTGCATGTGACGTTGAGCGGTGGCGTTTCACTGTCGAAAAATACGAGCGTATGGGTCAGACCGGGATCTTCGGTGAGGACGACCGGCTGGAGCTGATCGAGGGGGAGATCGTTCGGATGTCGCCGATCGGGCCCGTGCACGCGTGGTTTGTGGATCTCCTCAATCGCGTACTGGTCTTACAGCTTCGCGACCGTGCGATCGTGAGAGTGCAGAACCCGCTGCGGCTGGCCCCGCACTCCGAGCCGCAGCCTGACCTGGCCATCGTCCGTCGCCGCCGCTCCTACCTGCTGGGCCATCCCACGGCTGCGGACGTGCTGCTGGTCATCGAGGTGGCCGACACCTCTCTCGCGTTCGACCGCAAGGTCAAGATACGGATGTACGCGCTGGCCGGTATCTATGAGGTCTGGGTCATCGACATCGCCTCCCGCGCGATCATCGTCTTCAGCGGCCCCCTGCGCGACACGTACCTGTCCGAGCGCACGGTCCGCCCAGGCGAGAAGCTCACCGTGCCCGGCTTTGACGATGTCGTCCTCACGGTTGCCGACCTGTTCGAGGAGTGAGCCGGTCGGTTCTCACCGAGGCGTCGCTCTCTCACTCCCAGTCGCCCACCAGGGTTGGCCCGAACGCTGCCTGAGACAGGTACGCTCGGTATTTGGATCGACAGGAGGGGCACCGTGAAGATCACCGTTGTCGGGGCTGGCAAGTACGGCTCGACGACCGCGGAACGGATCGCCGAGAAGGGGTTCGCGGACGAGGTCGTCATGATCGACATCGTCGAGGGGCTGCCGCAGGGGCTCGCCCTCGACATGAGCCAGTCACGGCCGATCGAACGCTTCGAGACCAGGATCTCCGGCACGAACGACTACGAGACGACCGCGGGCAGCGACATCGTGATCGTGACGGCCGGCAAAGCCCGCACGCCGGGCATGAGCAGGATGGACCTGCTGCTCGACAACGCGAAGATCGTCGGCGGCGTCGCCCGTGAGGTCGCCTCCAGCTCACCCGACGCGGTCGTGATCGTCGTGTCGAACCCGCTCGACGAGATGACCGCGCTGTTCCAGAGGGTGTCCGGCTTCCCGCATCAGCGGGTCATGGGCCAGGCCGGCATGCTCGACACCGCGCGGCTGCAGGACAAGATCGCCGAGCGCCTCGGCGTGTCGCCGCTGGAGGTTGAGGCGATCACCCTGGGGTCTCACGGTGACACGATGGTCCCCGTGCCCTCGAGGGTCACGGTGCGGGGCCAGCCGCTGGCCGATCTGCTCAGCCCGCGGGACATCTCCCAGCTCGTCCAAGCCACCCGTGACGGTGGGGCGGAGATCGTTTCCCTGCTGAAGACGGGCTCAGCGTTCTACGCGCCGTCGGCGGCGGCTGCCCGCATGGCCGAGGCGATCGCGAATGACGAAGGCGCGATGATGCCGGTGTGTGCCTGGGTCACCGGGCAGTACGGCATCACCGACGTCTATCTCGGGGTTCCGGCGCTGCTCGGCCGCCAGGGGGTCCTGGAGATCGTGGAGCTCGACCTCACCGAGACCGAACTCGCGGACCTGCGGACGGCGGCCGAGGCTGTGCGCGCAAAGCAGTGTGACGTGGATTCGCTCGTCTGACGGGAGGCGTGATGACTCGAGAACGCAAGAGCAGCGGGGGGCAGGCTGTGTCCACTGGCCGTGGGGCGCGGCGCAACCCTCCGATGGCGACTCCGGCCGGTCGGCGCACCCGCCGCCGCCTGAGTGACCAGCCAGAGTTGGACCTCACCGACGAAGAGTTGCGCGCGCTGGCCGACGAGGGTGTCGACCCCGACGACGTGCGCCGCCTCGCCCGCGCCCGCCGCGACGATCCGGAGGCCAGCGACCACGACCGCGGCACCGCCCGCGACGACCTCGAAGGCCTGGTCGCGGAGGTGGAGGAGGACTACTGAGTGCGTGCCGGTCTTAAGGGGTCGCACTGCGCCGGGTTCCGCTCGCGCAGAGCCTTTTAGGTCGCTCCACCCGGCGCAGTGCGACCCCTCCCGTCGCCTACCGTTATCGGTTTCTTTAAAGCTATATGCGGGTTTGGGCGGCATCGAGCCGCCCAAACCCGCGCTCCGCGCGTGGGTCCATGTCTGCGCGACCGGTGTCTGCGCGGCCGGTCGAGCCGCCCAAACCCGCGCTCCGCGCGCGTCTATGACTGCGCATCGTTGCTGGTCAGCTAGTGCGGAGGGTGTCGCGGATTTCGCGGAGCAGGACCACTTCCTCAGAGGCCCCCGCTGTGTCCTCTGACCTGCTCTGAAGGCGGGCAGCTGCCCTGACGATGAAAAACAGCACGGTGGCGATCACGATGAAGCTCAGCAGCGCGGCCAGGAACGATCCGATGGCGATTCCCCCGACCTTCCACTGCGCCACGTCGTCGAAATTCAGGATGCCCGCGATCGGCGCTATGATCACATCCCGCGCAAGCGACTCGACGACGGTGCTGAACGCCGCACCCAAGATGAACGCGACCGCCAGATCGAGCAGGTTGCTGCGGAGCAGAAACGCCTTGTACTCCTTGATCACCGGATGACTCCCTTCAACTCAACGCCTGAACATGACGAAGGCATCCTGCACCATTCGGGCCCGTCATGCGCATGATCGTCGGTGGCCGCGGGTCGGGCTGCAAATCGGGGTGTGTCGGCTGGGTTCCGGAAACCGGTGTCCAGCCGACACACCTTCGCTTGTGGGGGGCGTGGTCCTTCCTCTGCACGGTCTCTGATCGGCGCTCACGACAGGCTCGCTGCGCGGCAGCGCCGAGCGGACTGGACCCACGTAATGCCTGACACCCTGTTCGAGCACGAGGGCGGGGAGCCCGCGCGCCCTGCGATCGCCAGCGGCGGGCCGTTGGCGGCGCGGTTGAGGCCGCGGTTGCTCGATGAGGTCGTGGGCCAGCCGCACCTGATCGGCGCGGGTGGGCCGCTGCGGGCGGCGATCGAGGCGGACCGGCTGGTCAGCGTGATCCTGTGGGGGCCGCCCGGGACCGGCAAGACGACGCTCGCGCAGGTCGTCGCACACTCGACCAAAGCCGCGTTCCACGAGCTGTCCGCCGTCACCGCCGGGGTGCGCGACGTGCGCGGCGCGGTCGAGGAGGCCCGCACCAGGCGGCGGGTCGCGGACCGGCGCACGGTGCTGTTCATCGACGAGATCCACCGGTTCAACAAGGCGCAGCAGGACGCGCTGCTCCCCGGGGTCGAGGACGGGTCCGTCGTGCTGATCGGCGCGACGACCGAGAACCCCTCGTTCGAGGTCAACGCCCCGCTGCTGTCGCGCAGCCTGCTGTACCGGCTGGAGCCGCTCACTCCCGACGACGTGCGCGCGATCCTGCGCCGGGCGCTGGCCGACCCGCGCGGCCTGCCCGGCGTGGAGGTCCAGGCCGACGCCGTCGAGGCGCTGGTCGCGGCGGCGGACGGTGACGCGCGCGTCGCGCTGGCCGGGCTGGAGGCGGCGGCGACGCTGGCGGGCGCCGCAGCGGTCTCGGCGGCGCATGTGACGGCCGCGCTCGCCCAGCCTCACCTGCGCTACGACAAGGCGGCTGACCAGCATTACGACCAGGTCAGCGCGTTCATCAAGGCGATGCGCGGCTCCGATCCGGACGCCGCGCTTTACTGGCTGGTGCGGATGCTGGAGTCCGGGGAGGACCCGCGCTTCCTCGCCCGGCGGATGGTGATCCTGGCGGGTGAGGACGTCGGCCTCGCCGACCCGCGGGCATTGGGCGTCGCGGTCGCCGCCGCGCACGCGTTGGAGTTCGTCGGGCTGCCCGAGGCCCGCTTCGCGTTGGCCGAGGCGGCGCTCTACCTGGCGCTGGCGCCCAAGTCGAACAGCGTCACCACCGCGCTCGGCCGTGCCGCCGACGCGGTCCGCTCACTCGGCAACGTCCCCGTCCCCGCGCACCTGCGCGACGCGCACTACCGCGGCGCGAAACGCCTGGGCCACGGCCTGGGCTACCGGTATCCTCACGATGACCCCCGCGGCTGGGTCGAGCAGCGCTACCTGCCCGAGGGCCTGGAGCGCGGTGATGTCTACCAGCCGTCATCTCACGGGGTCGAGCCTGAGCTGGGCGGATGGAAGGACGAAAGAGACCGTGGGTAACCACGCCGTCATCCTGGTGGGAGGCCGAGGAACCCGGCTGCGGCCGCTGACCGACATCCGTCCCAAAGCGCTGCTGCCGTTCATGGGCGCGCCGTTCGCGGTAGGGCTGCTGCGCCGGCTGCTGCAGGCCGGCATCGACCGGGCGACCTTTCTGGTCGGGGCCGACGCCGCCCCCTGGCGCGACCTCGCCCGGCAGGGCGGGGAACTCGGCGTCGCGGTGGCCGTGGAGACCGAGGAGACCCCACTCGACACGGCTGGCGCCCTCCGCCGGCTGCTGGGCCGGGCCTCTGATCGAGACCCCGTGCTCGTGTGCAACGGCGACATCCTCACCGATGTGGACTACGCTGCCCTCCTCAAGCGGCACGAGGCGGCCGGCGCGGCGGCCACCATCCACTTGGAGCGCATCGACGACACCTCCAGCTTCGGCGTCGTCGCGTGCGACGCCGAAGGCCGGGTCGAGCGCTTCGTCGAGAAGCCGCCGCCGGGCACGCTCGACGCCGACACGGTCAACGCGGGCACGTACGTGTTGGAGCCGGACGCGCTGGCGGGCTTCCCCGGCGACGGGCCCCTGTCGTTCGAGCGCACGGTGTTCCCCGGGCTGGTGGCGTCCGGCCGCGGCGTGATCGGCGTTTCCGCTGGGGCGTACTGGCAGGACCTCGGCACCCCGAGCCGCTATCTCGACGGCCACCGCGCCGTGCTGGAAGGCCGCTGCGCCTGGCCCGCCGCGCCTGGCCTGCGGGCCATCGACGGGACGCTCATCGCCGTTCACGAGTCCGCCCGCGTGTCCTCGTCCGCCGTGCTCGGCCCGATGGCGGTCGTCGGGGCAGGCTGCGTCATCGGCCCCGGGGTGCGCATCATCGACTCGGTGCTGCACGACCGCGTCAACGTAGGCGGCGGCGCCCATATGAACGGCGCGATCCTGGGCGCCGGCGTCCAGATCGCCGCCCGCGCCGTCCTGGAGCAGGGCGCGATCCTCCGCGACCGCTCCGTGGTCGTCCGCGCCTACGGCCGCTGACCGATCGTCGGGCGGCGACCCCGACCCTGCCGCATCTCTTGATGGGCGCATGCCGCACACTCCGGCGTTACCATGCGATCAGCATCAACAGGGCGAACCCCCGGGACCGCCAGCTCGGTGAGATGTCGTTTCAGGGGGCGCCCAGCGGAGGTGCGCGAACGATGGCGAAAATCAGCGCAAATCCGGCGGCATTGCGCGTCTACCGTGACGCCACCGCCGACATGGCGGTCGATCTGGCGCAGTGCGCAAGCCGGCTCAGGGCGGCGCTTGACGACTTCCGGGCCTCAGGCGGCTGGAGTGAGTTCCTCAATGACATTCCCCCGCTGGACATCGACCTCGGCGCCGGCCGCGGTCGCCTGGATCGCCTCAGCGCCTGGGTCGGCCAGGTGGCCGTCGCGTTCGAGCTGGTCGACTCGACGAGCGGCCTGAATCGGGTCGTCGAGGTCGACGAAGCCCGCTCCATCTGGTTCTGGCTGCTCGCCCTCCCGCTCGGCGACGCGAACCAGCCGCCGACGCTTGTGCGGGACGGCGACCGGTGGATCCTCAACGGCAGCGACCGCCCGGACCACATCCAGATCATCGAACGCGATTGCGGGACGTACGTGGCACGGATCGGCCGGCTCGGCCGCAACGGCGAGCTGGTCTACCACGAAGTGCCGCTGACCGGCGAGCAGGCGGCCAACCTCGTGATCCGCTCGGGCAACGGCAATGACGTCATCGAGGTGCCACCGTCAGCCCGGCTGCGTGTCACCGTTTGGGCCGGTGCCGGAGACGACCTGGTGGGCGCCGCGACGCGCAACCCCGCGGTCCGCGTGGGCGGTGGTGGTGACGAGCGGATCTTTCTGGGCGAGGGGAACGACGTCGCCTTCGGCGGAGCCGGGGACGACGAGATCTACTCAGGCGACGGCCGCGACGTCGTCGATGGGCAGGACGGGCTCGACCGGGCGGTCGGCGGTGACGGCTTCGACACCCTCTACGGCGGGCGGGGCGACGACGTGCTCGACGGCGGCGATGGCGATGACTACCTGGAGGGCGGCAGCGGCAACGATGTCTTGGGCGGTGGCGCCGGGAACGACATCCTGTCCGGGGGCCGAGGCGACGACCGGCTGTACGGCGGCGGTGGCAACGATCGCCTGTTCGGCGGCAGAGGCAGGGACACCGTCGATGGCGGGCCAGGGTCGGACATCACTACTGGCGAGGCTCAGGATTCCGCCACCGGCGTGGAGCAGCGCATCACCATCGAGCTGACCGGTGCGCCGGGGTCGCACGCGATCGTTGAGACCGTGAAGCCGGACTGGATGACCAGCCGGGAGTATGAGGCGTGGTTGGAGCGCATCGACTCGGACTTGGAGCTGATCCGGGCCACCCCACAAGGCCGCGCCGGTCTGGAGGCCCTCGACCAGGCGTCCCGTGACACCGACAAGAACCGGCTGCCCAACTGGCTCCCCTTCTCCGACAGCGATCGGCGCGTCGTCATCGTGCCCTACGGTGACACCGAGCGCATCGCAACCGTCGGTGAACGCCCCTACACCGTGAAGGATTGGATGTTCGGCGATCCCGACCTCTTTCCCGGCGGCGGCAGCGAAAGCCTGCCAGGCAACTATGCCTCCCCGCCCGGAGGACGGCTGGAGGACGACGCGCTGGTCAACGCCGGAGGCGCCCACTCACGGGCGCTCGATGACCGGCCGCCGGTGGTCAGCCTCTACCACGAGCTGTCCCACTCGTATGACCAGCTCAGCGGCGGGGTCGAGCAAGGCGACTACACCGAGACCCTCATCGGCGCCGACGGTGAAAAGATCGCGTCCAGAACGGCCCCGCTGGGCGAGATCAACTCGGTCGGCCACAACCTGGACGGCGATCGTGCGATCGACACCCGTCCGAGCGCCGGCGGTCGCGAGCACCCGGCCGAGCTGACCGAGAACAGCCTGCGGGACGACCTCGGCTGGAAGCGGCGCCCCGCGTACGGGTTGAACCCGCGCCCGGGCCAACGCGTCGAGATCGAGGTGGACGACTGATGCGCTGGATGCGGGCTCTCCAGCTGGCGGCAGCAGCGCTGGTGGCGCTCGCCGCGTGCGCAACTGCTGAGTCCGGCAACGAACCGAGCGCTGCCGTCCTGGGGGGAGACCACGTCGTGGAGACGGATGGACCGCCGACCGAGCGCGCCGAAGGGATTGAAATCCATGTGGATGCAACCGCCGTAGGCTTTGACGGCATTCGCTACAGCGCAGAGGTGCGCAACACCACCGACCGGCACATTCACGTGCTCGACATCGAGGGCGCGCACCCGCGCATCGCCGACGCGCCAGACGGCGGCCCCGGCGACCTGATCCTGACCTACAGGTACGGGCCTGGCGGAAGGGGCGGTGACGAGGCGCCTCCCGTCTTCGATGCTGTGGTCGTCCGTGCGGGCCAGGCGGTGACGATGGACTCCAGTGTCGAGATCGGCCTGGGCTCACCTCCTGAGCTGATCACTGTCTGCATCGGTGTAGAGGACATCTTGGGCAACCCTGACACCGTAGAGAACGGTGAGCCCAGCCAGATCATCTACGGAGAGCCGCAGCAGCCGATCCGGCTGGCCTGCAGCCCACCGACACGACCCGTACCGCTGACCTGAGGAAACGCGTCTGATGCCGAACTGGGAGAACGTGACGTTCGATTACGGCCTGGCCGCTGAGGCGGCAGCGGAGTGCCGCGGATCCGCCCAGGTCATCGACGCCGTCCTCGACGGCTTGGCCCGGCAGGCCCCTGGGGCGCAAGCCGACTGGACGGGTCGGCTCGCGGACGACTTCGCCACCGAGGAACCCAGGACACGGGCAGACCTCGAACGGGTCATGGCCGATCTCAGCACGCTGGCCGACCTGATCGACGCCGCCTGTGACGCCGCCCGGTGTGAGCAGCGGCGGCGCGAGGCCTCTCGCGAGTGGGGCGAGCAGCGGCGCCAAGAACAACGTCTCACACGCTGACGCCGCCCCACATCCCTCTGCCGGCCCGGTTCGGCGGCTCAAGGACGCGCTGCGTAGGCGTCTGATGTACTGTTCGGGAACGTACGTGTGGGAGGAGGCGTGATGCCAGGGCTTGCGACGGTCGAATGGGAGCAGGCCAGGGGCGCGGTCGGCGCCGTGGTCCCGCGGGTCGCGGGCCTGCTGCGGTCCGTCCGCGATCCCGTCGCTCCCGCGCTGGGTGAGTGGAATGTGGCTGAGGTGGCGACGCACCTGACGCAGGCGTGGGAGGGGCTGCCCCGGCTGGCCCTGACGGACACCGCCTCTCCGCTGCGGGACATGCGGGACCTGGCCGGGTTCACCACCGCACTGGTGCACGGTGAGCCCGAACGCGACCCGCACGTCCTGGCCGGCCGCATCGAGGCCGCCGCGGCCGGATTCCTCGACGCCTCGGCGACGGCGAAGCACGACGACCGGCTGTATCCCTGGCTGGTGGAGGGCACCCAGGTGCCCTTCCACACGTTCTTCTGCCACCTGCTCAGCGAGTCACTGGTGCACGCCTACGACATCGCCCGGGCGGAGCGCAGACCGTGGACGATCGAGCGGTCGCATGCCGCCCTCGCCCTGATGGGGTTCGTCTTTCCCGTCATGCAGGCGCTGGACGCCCGGGCCATCGTCGATCAAGAGAAGGCCGCCGGTCTGCGGGCCTGCTACGACCTGCGGCTCCGCGGAGGAGGGCAGGTGTTCGTCGTGTTCTCCGACGGCGCGCTGACCGTCGAGGGGCCGTCGTCGCGCGGGGTCGACTGCCACATCTCGGCTGACCCCACCGCTTTACTGCTGGTGGTATGGGGACGCCAGAGCCAATGGAGCGCCATACGCAAGGGCCGGCTGGTGGCCTGGGGCCGTCGCCCCTGGCTCGGGCCCAAGCTGATGAGCCTGATCCGGACCCCGTAGCCAGCCACGCCTCAGTCGGTCTTCTGCTTGCCCTTCGCCTTCTGCGCGCGCTTCCACTCACGGACACGCTGCAGCGCCTCGGGGGAGTCGATGTCGGCGACGGAGCGGGGCGTGGTGTCGGCGAAGGGGCCGGCGGCCTCCTGCCAGCCTGGCGGGCGGACCCCGAGCCGCTTGGCGAGCAGGGCGACGAAGATCCGCGCCTTCTCCTGGCCGTAGCCGGGCAGCGCCCCAACGCGGGTGAGCAGCTCCTCGCCGGTGCGCGCGTCGGTCCACACCCGCGCGGCGTCACCTCCGTGATGCTCGATGAGGTGCTGGCACAGCGCGTGGACGCGCTTGGCCATCGCGCCGGGGTAGCGGTGCAGCGCGGGCTTCTCTTTGAACACAGTCTCCAGATCGGCCGGATCCATGTCCGCGATCTTGGCCGCATCCAGGCCGCCGAGGCGCTCACGCAGCCGGTACGGGCCTTTGAACGCCCACTCCATCGGCACCTGCTGGTCCAGCAGCATGCCGATCACGAGCGCCAGCGAGTCCGTGGACAGCAGTTCGTCCGCCGCAGGGTCACCGGTCACGTGAATGGTCATGAGCGTGGAGAATACCGCGTGGGGCGCAACCGCGGGAAACCGTCAGATCCGACGGTTTCCCGCGCTCCAACCGCGTCGCAGTCCGCGCCACCTGCAGGAATCCGTCGGATGCGACGGTTTCCCGCGGTTCGGATTATCGCCTGGGAAGGCCTCGGCTTATGGCTTTAACAAGGCTCGGATCATAGCAAAAGATGGCCTCGGATCATGCTGATGTCGTGCCATGGCGGTTCTCGACACGATCGTTGAGCGCCGGATCGAGCGTGTCGTGTTGGAGCGCATGCGCACTGAGCCGGTGATTGTGCTGCACGGTCCGCGTGCGGTAGGCAAGAGCACGCTGTTGGCCCGCATCGCCGCCCATTGCGCTCGACCCGTGATCGATCTGGACGACCCGCAGACTCGAGGCTGTGGCCGCTGGACCCGGCTTTGCTCTCGGCACTGACAGCCCAGTCCTGGTGGACGAGTATCAGCACGTCCCCGAGGTGCTCGACGTGATCAAGGCCGAGCTGAACCGGGACCTCCGCCCGGGTCGGTTCGTGCTGACCGGCTTGACCAGCTACACGACAATCCCACGAGCGGCGCAATCCCTGACGGGGCGGGCCCATGTGCTCACGGTCTGGCCGCTGTCCCAGGGGGAGATCACACGCCGTGAAGAGCGCTTCGCCGCGCTGTTGGTCGCCGATCCCAGCGCGCTGATGACCAGCGGGCAGTCACAGACCGACCGCATCGGCTATGCGGAGCTGGTCCTCGCCGGAGGATTCCCCATCCCGCTGCGTCGGCAGCCCGGCCGGGACCGGACGAGCTGGTTTCAGGATTACCTTGACTTGGTTGTCCAGCGGGATGTCCTCGACATCAGACGGATCAGGCAGCGGGACGTGCTCCCGCGCCTGCTTCAGCGGCTTGCCGCACAGACCGGCCAGATCGTCAACGTCGCACATGCCGCGCGCGCTGTGCGGCTCCAGCCGTCAGTGGCCGGCGACTACGCTCGGCTGCTGGAGGCCGTCTTCCTGGTTCACCGCCTGCCCGCGTGGGGGACGACCCTGGGATCGCGAGTCAACACGATGCCCAAGCTGCACCTGGTCGATACCGGGGTGGGGGGCTGGCTGCTCGACATCACGCCTGAGACGGTGGCGCAGCGCATTCCCGCGGCGCTCACCGAGTTCGGCCACTTGTTGGAGACGTTCGTGGTCAACGAGGTGCTCAAACAGCTCGGCTGGCTCGATGAGGTGGTGAGAGTCGGCCACTATCGGACGCATGACGGAGCAGAGGTCGACCTCGTCGTCCAGCTGCCCGGCGGCAGTGTCGTAGCGGTCGAGGTGAAGGCAGGCGAACGCGTCACCCAGGCCACTGCCCGCCCGCTGGCTCTGCTTCGGGACAAGCTTGGAGACCGCTTCCGTGGGGGCGTGGTGCTGCACACCGGACGGTACTCGTCGTCACTCGGCGATCGGTTGTTCGCCGTCCCCTTGGACCGGCTGTGGGCCTGACCGGCACCGGGCGTATTCTGTGGTCAAGGCTGTGTGCGTTGGGGGCGCGATGAGCGAGGTGTATGAGCTGGTGGTCGAGCCGGGGACTGATCGCTTTGACCCCGATGACGACCGGTGGCGCGCGCAGGTCGGCAACTTCTACGCGGGGCTGCACAGCGAGGTCGGCGGTGTGCGCCGGGAGTGGTCCGAGGCGCCGGGAACCAAAGGCGGGTTCGAGACGGTCGTCCTGGCGTTGGGCTCGGCCGGCGCC
Source organism: Egibacteraceae bacterium (assembly GCA_050743205.1). GTDB lineage: Bacteria > Actinomycetota > Nitriliruptoria > Euzebyales > Egibacteraceae > JBOGED01. The sequence goes on from JBOGEA010000016.1 coordinate 29,985, forward strand.
TTCGCCGCCGCCGTGGAGTACTTCCGTGCGTGGCTGGGCCGGGATCGGACGCGCAGCATCCAGATCACCCACACGGTCGACGGGCGTGAGGAGACCTTCGCGATCCACGGCGAGGCCATCGACAACGCCGTCCTGCAGGCGCTGGCCGCGGCCATCGGCAGCGCCGTCGCAGGGCGCGATGGCTGACCCGCGCTACAAGGCCCTGTTGATCGGGAACTCCCGGTTTCCGCTCGACGGCAACCTGCGCGCGCTTGAGGGACCGGTCAACGACGTCGTTGAGCTGCGCAACGCGCTGACCCACCCTGACGTGGGGCTGTTCCAGCGAGGGGCGGTACGGGTCCTGCCCGAGCGCACCGCCCAGGACATCCTCGTCGAGCTGCAGCGCTTCTTCGACGCCGCTTCGAGAGACGACGTCCTGCTGCTCTACTACAGCGGCCATGGGCTGTTGGACACTCGCAATCAGCTGTTCCTGTGCGCCGGTGACACGAGAACGGACCTGCTGCGGGCCACGGCGGTGAGCAACCGCCAGGTCAACGAGATGATCGACGACTCGGCCGCCCGGACCACAATCATCGTTTTGGACTGCTGCTACAGCGGGGCGTTCAAGGGAGCCGACCTGCCAGCCGGCCTGAAGGGCAGCGGCAGGTTCGTCCTGACCAGCTGCCGGGGCGCCGAGCTGGCCAACGACACCGACCAGGCAAACCACACAAGCCTGTTCACCCAGCACGTGGTCGACGGGCTTCTGAGCGGGGCAGCCGACCACGACGGAGACGGCTACGTGGTCCTGGATGAGCTGTACGACTACGCGCACCGGCAGATCGATGCGCTCCAGCCGCAGAGGCCGCTCCCGCAGCGCAACTTCTCCGGCGGAGGCGACGTGGTGATCGCCCGCCGCCCGCCGCCAGCGCCGGGATCGTCCCAACAGCCGGTGCTGGATCTGTCTGAGACCCTGATCGATCTGGGCGACGTCAGGCCAGACGAACGGCTTCCACCCCAGCGCATCGAGGTGCGCAACCGCGGGGGCGGACGCCTGGACTGGAGCGCGACGACCACCGCCGACTGGCTCGACGTCGACTGCCACGACGGGTACTTCACCGTCAGAGTGCACCCCAAATCCGGCCAGAACCGAGGCGAGATCGTGGTCCGCGACCGCATGACCGGCGCCACCAAAACCGTCACGGTGCGTGCACACGTCCTCGCTCCGCCGAAGCTCGAGGTGTCCGAGACAACGATCGACTTCGGGACGCTCCAGCTAGGGACGGTGCCGCCACATCGCGTCGTGCACCTTCGCAACACCGGCGGCGGTCTCCTCGAACCCCAAGTGACCACCAGCCATCACTGGCTGAAGGCCCTGCGGGTCGGCGCCCAGGTCGCGGTGTCGATCGACACCGCGACAGCCGGACGCCTCGCCGGCGTCGTCGAGATCAGCAGCCAGGGCGGCAGCGCCCAAATCTCCGTCACCGCCGTGGTCGCGCCCTCGCCCCCTGCCCGCGCCGTTCCTGAAACGCGGGACAGGCCAAAGCAGCCGCCCACGTGGTCTCGGGGTCTCATGGGCGGGATCGCGGCCGGGGTCGTCGTGTTAGGCCTGGTGGTGAGCCTCCTTCTGACGCGCGGCCCTGGCCCGTCACCAGACACAGTCGCACTGCCCGGCGCCTCACCTTCCATCAGGACGACCGAGCCTCCGGCGCCCGAGACGGGGCACGTGCCCGCGATCACTGCCGCCGGCCTGCGTGTGGCCCTGAACAAGCTGCTGAGCGAGCACGTGTTCCTCGCCGCGATGGCGACCCAGAACGCGCTGGGCGGCAACACCCCCGGCTTTGAGGCCGCCGCCGCGGCCCTCGGAGGCAACACCGAAGACCTCGCCGGGCTCGTCG
>JBOGEA010000017.1:0-31695 GCA_050743205.1 Egibacteraceae bacterium
CGCGACGTATGTGTCGCGGATGCTCCACAAAGCCGGGGCTTGACTCGCGGGAATCCCCGTCAGTCGGGATGGGGGCCGATGGTGAGGACGGTGATCTCACCTCTACCGGGCCCGTACCACCACCAGACTCGCCAGGCACCTGGCGTCCGGTTCTCAACATAGGATTCCCAGACCTCTTCCCCGTTGGGACCAGCGATCGACTGGTAACGGTGGCTGCCCAGGCTGGCGTGGCGTGGGTCCGTCTCGAGTCTCCCGAGACACGCTCGCACCTTCTTCAGCTTCTTGGCGTAGGTGTTGTCCGCCTCCATCGACGCAAGGACGTTACGGGCCTCGCCGGCGAACCGCAGCTTGAACGGCACTCGCGGCTACTCGTCCTCGACGTGCTCCGCGAAGCTTCCGAGGTCGTGGACCTCACCGGCTGCCGCCTGCGCCATGCCGCGGGCCAAAGACTCCCGCAGGAGATCGTTGCGCAGCATGTCGAGTTCACGAGCGGGGATGGAGGCGAGGGGAACGAGCAGCAGTTCGCCGGCCTCGTTCTCGAGCACCTGGTAGCGATCGTGACGCGCCGCACGTCCCAGGGTGACACGGCGACGTGAGTCCACCGCGGCCTCGACCACGGGCTTCCACTCCTGGGTGATGGGCATGCATCGCTCCTCGGCTCTCGGGCTTGCGTGACTATGCTTACAAGGATAGTTCCCGCCCACGATCCCATCAACCCACAGTGGGTAGACACCTCATTGGCTGCCCGCCGTGCACGCTCGCCAGAGCCGGGGCGGTTCGCTCAGTGGGTGGCTCGTCGCCGGAGCCCCTCCAGGTCTCGGATCGTGATCCTGCGGCCTCGGGTTTCGAGCCAGCCCAGCCGGCGCAGCGTGCGCAGGGCCTTCACCACCGCCTCCCGGGACAGCCCTGCCCAAGCCGCCAGGTCGGACTGGGTCACCGGGGAGTTGACCACGACGGCCTCGCCATCGATCTCTCCGTAGCGCTCGGCCAGCTCGGCCAAGCGGGCGCAGACCCGCCCCAGGGCGTCGCCGGCCCCGAACTCGAGCTGGTGACGCACACGGGTGCGGAGACGGTCGATCACCTCCACCAGCAGGCCTCGCAGGACCTTGGGGTGCCGATCGAGGAAGTCGTTGAAGGGGCGGGCAGAGATGGCCAGCACCTCGACGGCCGTAAGGGCGGTCACCGTCGCCGTGCGACGGCCGCCGTCGATCACGGCCAGCTCACCGACCAGGGCTCCAGATTCGAACACGTCGAGGACGACTTCACGACCTTCGGCGGAGCCCACCGAGATCTTGACGCTCCCGGAGAGGATGACGAGAGCCTCGTGGGCCCGGTCGCCCTCCAGGAACAGCGCCGCTCCGGCTGGGAAACGGCGCCGCGCCCCCAGCTCCCTGAGTTCCTGGGCGGCCTCTGGGCCGAGCCAGGCGAGGAAGTCGGTGCGGGTCGACGGCTGATCGTCCACTGCGGCCAGTATCGCGGGCTGCCAAAGGCTTGGGCCTGCCCGACCTCCAGGGCTGCGTACACGTACTCAGCTGAGGTGGAGCCCGGTACGCAGCGCCCGCCCTGACTCCGGCAGATACTCGGGAAGATGCCGAAGAAGAATGGTCTGCCCCGGAACCAACCAGTCATCAGCGACGTCTCCACTGAGGACGCCGGAAAGACCGCAACGAGCTGTCAATACCCTCATTCATCATCCCTCGACGACTGGGATGAGGTAAGGAGCTGCCTTCATGTCCGCTGAACCCAATCTTGACGATCACTCATTTTCTTGCTCCCAATTCGCCATTGATATTGAGGGGTACAGCCGAATCGAGTCCGGGCAGCGACAGGCCCAAGTGGTGAAGGACCTGCCTGACATCCTCAGCAAAGCCGCGCGGTTGGCCCATCTGGACCGGGATGCGTGGGACATTCAACCCCACGGCGACGGGGAACTCTCGCTGATTCCAGTGGCCGTCCCGAAGGCGCAGTTGGTCCACGACTACATCCGCGAGCTGGTCAACGAACTCAACTTCTACAACCGCTGGCGCAACGAGGATGGGCGCCTGCGCGTTCGTGTCGCGCTGCATCACGGCGAGGCGCGCCGCGAACAGGGAAACTTTCCCGGAAAGGCGCCGATCACTGTCTGCCGGCTGCTCGACAGCGAGCCGCTCAAGAACGCGCTGCGAACGACACCCCAGGCGCACCTCGCGCTGATCCTCTCCGACCGAATGTTCGAGGACACCGTCAGTGAGCGCGAACGCGGCCTGGACCCCGCCGACTACACCCGCGTCGAGATCAAGCAAGAAAAGTGGAAGGGCATCGGTTGGGTGACAAGCCCGGGCTTCGCCCCACCCCCACTAGCTGCATTAACTACCCAGGACTCTGGCCCATCCGTCCCGCCAGGGACTGGCACCTCACAAGTCCTGCACGACCATTCCCGCGGCGTCGTGAAGACCCATGGTCCAACCACCCTCGGCGACAACAGCCCGGTCTACGGGAGCGGTTACATCGACCAGGCCTCTTCGGACAGGAACGCAGGTCGCAAGAGGAGCCGCAGTGACCGCGGATGAGCGTCCGAATAGCGAGCCAGTGGGTGCCACGGGAACGGAGCCAAGCAGCGACGGACAGCTCCAACCAGGCTCAGACCAGGAGAGCGCCAACGGTTCTGACGATCTCGAGCCTGAGGCGTTCGACGAGGCGCTGGATGCGCCAGGGAGCCCTGCGTTTCGGAAACGCGATCGGATCGTTCGCGAACAACGCCGGGTCGGTGAGCAGACCCTTTCGGGTTCATCCCGCGGCGTCGTGGAGACCCAGGGCCCGACCACCCTGGGGGACTACAGCCCGGTGATCAGTGCCCTCTACCTCAGTGTTACAGAGCGTCTGCGCGTTCCTCCCCTCAGCGGCCCGCTGAGTCGCGAGCAGCTCGACGAGCGGCGTAAGAGCTTCGTCGAGACCGTTGCCTATCACAGCCTGGTCGAACGCCTTGTGGAGTGTCGCGTGCAGGTCCTGAGAGGCGAGGACGGCAGCGGCCGAACCACCACAGCGCTCCTCGCGCTCGATGATGTGATCTATCCAGCTGGTCAGGAGGCCCATAGACCGGACCCGGAGAGCAACGTCGCGGTGCTCGACTGCGAACCTGACACCATCACTGAAAAAAATCTAGAAGAAGGGCATGGCTACTTGCTCGATCGATCGAGCGCAACACTCGAGGGTCAGCTGAACCTTGGACTGCTGGGGCAGTTGAAAAAGCTGGCGAATGATGGCGGCGCGTTCCTCATTTTGATCGTGAGCGACCGCACGCCCTTGGATCCGTACAACCTACGCGACTACCTCGTGCACCAGGACCGTCCCGACCCGGCCAAGGTGCTACAGGCTCACCTGCGCTACCGGGAGGCGCACTGGACCGATGAGCTGCGCAAGGAGGTCGAATGGGAGTTGCGGGCGAATCCGGCCCCTGGCCCCGTCGCCGAACTCGCCAAATTTCTGAACGACGCTGAGAACCAAGGGCTCTCCCCAGACGAAATCCTCGTCAGGTTCGGTGAGCGCCTGATGGCCAGAGCCCGCGGCAAGCTCGCCAAGCCGTTCGGGGACGCCGTCAATGGGGACCGGCGTTCCCGCGCCGAGTCGCTGTGCCGGCAGGCACAGCTGATCACCTGCGCGGTGCTGAGCGGCATGCCGCTTGTGATCGTGATGGAGGCGGCCGCGAGTTTGGCCGCCCGGCTCTATCGCGCACAGATCGGCCAAAGCGATGAGCGCTCCCTGCCGCGCCCGGTCTTCGGCGACACAGTCGACGACGTCCACAAGTACGCCGAGGCGACCGACTGCCCCCCCGACGAGACGTCAGACCCGAATGACGTCACGCGCCGGAGATGGATGCGTCCAAGCCTGGCCACGAGGGTTCTGGAGATCGCCTGGCTGGAATACGACACCGTTCGCGAGCCCTTGCTCGCCTGGCTCGAGGATCTCGTCCAGGACAAGGAAAAGGACGAGGCGCTTCGCGTACGCGCGGCGATCGCTGTCGGCAAGCTCGCCTCCTATGACTTCGAGTACATCTTTTCCAAGATCGATCAGTGGGCGAGTTCACAAAGCGTCGCTCCTCGGTGGGCGGCGGCGTGGGCGCTTGAGATGGCCGCCCGCGATCCTCTTTTGGCACCGCGTGTCCGCGGGCGGATCGAGCAGTGGTGCCGTGGACCCCGACGCTACCAACAACGGACAGCGCTGCTCGCGTTCACCACCTCTATCGGTCCGCAGGACGTGGAGGGCACGCTGGAGGACCTGCGCCTGCTCGCCACGCACTCAGGCCATGCCCGCGACTACGCGCTCGCGCTCGCCGTACGAGAGATCTTTCTGGCTGGTTACGACGAGAAGGCTCGTGAGCTGCTGGACAAGTGGGCCGGTGCAGACGTAAAAAAACCACTCGAGCGACCGTTGGCGGTGCAGGCCGCCCGCAGCCTGCTCACCCTGAGCGAGGGGACCGACGAGGTCAACGGGGACACCACGCCCGACCTGGTGTCTCTGTTTGCTGATGACCCCAAGTGGCGGGACACAGCGACGAGGGTGTGGCCGCTTGCGCTCACGGAACCCGCTACCTCCGAGGCCGGCTGGAACGTGCTGCGGCTCTGGCTGCGGCGGGGAGGCCAGGAACCACGCCTTATAGAGCCGTTGATCGGCCTTGTGGCGGACCTTGCGTGTGACCCCGGGCTCCGCAACCGTCTTCGGTTTCGTCAGCTGTTCTGGAACACGAACAAGACCACCCGGCATCCGGTGGTCAATGAAATCCTGACTCGCGCCCTTTCCGCGAGTTCAGGGTCCCCTACCCCTACCGCACCACGAGGAGCGGGCCATGACAGCCGATGAACCCGTTGCGACGCCCACCGCGCCTGCTGCGCCGATCCTGAGCGGCACTTCATCGCCCAAGGGTTTCCGCCCCTGGTCGCGTCACCTGCTGAGGCTGCCCGAGGCGGTGTCTCCCCGCAGCGAGGAGACGCGAGAGTTGCGCGCCCCGTGCAAGGGCGGCGGCTTCGACTTCTCCGTCTCGATCATGCTGATCTGGACGGCGCTGGAGGGCAAGAGCAGGTGGTCGCTCAGCAAAGCGATCGACTACCACGAGGAAGCGGTGTGGGAGACGATTGAGGCGACGGTGCGCCTGGTCGCGCGCTGCTACCCGCCTGACCAAGCTATTCAGGTCGAAGAGGTACTCGCGGACAAGCTGAGCTGCGTTGCCCAGGAATGGCGCCCTGTCGGCTTCCGGCGCGGCGACGCGAAGTGGAAGGTGTGGCTGGGGGTCGAGGCGCACGAAGAGGTCAAGAAACTCCAGCAGCGCTTCTGGCTCGAGCGGCTAGATCAAGACGCGCAGATGAAATTCAGCCAGAGTCAAGTGACGCAGCTTCGAGATCTCACCAGCCAGTGGCGCCTGTACCTCGGCGACCTGAACGTTGACGACCCGAACTCGGACAAGAAGCCGGCGCCCTATCTCGCGCAGTATCTCGCCCGGCTTGCGGTGGAGCCCAGCAAGACCCCCGACACAATGAAGAGGCTCGCCGAGGACTTAGAGGGGCAGCACGAAGAGCTTTTGAAGGTCGTCAAGAACGCGGTTGAGGGGAATCAAAAAACGAACACGTACGAGTTTCTCCAAAGCTACGAGTCCGCGTTGCTGCTGCTGATGAAACACGTCGGCGCGCAACCAGTGGAACTCGGCAAGGACATCGGGTACGGCGGCAGCGATATCGATCTAGATCCGATGGCGCGGAATGGGAGCGGAGATGCTGCAAGCGGCTAAACGGGAGCGCACTTGGCTTCGCCCGGTCTTGATCGGGGGCGCCGTCCTTCTGGGTTTGGTGCTCGTGGGGCTCGTCGTGATCGGCGGTGGGTCCGGGGGCGCGTTCAGGGCCAGGCCTTGTGACCCTGGAGTTACACAGGTCCCGGACGGGATGCCGGCTGCGGCACAGACGGTCATCCTGCTCGACCGGACCCGGTCGGCGCGGGGGATGCCCGGGAATGGCGGAGAGTTCAACGACTATGCCGCCACGGTCGAGGGGGCCATGCGCGAGGCGGTAGGGGCCGGGCATACGGTCTCGGTCGCCGCGTTCGACGGGAGTAGCGCGACGATGCGCTGGGCCGGATCGGTCACTGCCTTCCGCGGGGACTCGACACGGCGCCAGTTCCATGTGCGGGACCACCAGGAATGCCTGGGCGAGATCCTGCGGACCGAGGCGGTCTCGAGCCCCCAGGCCGAAGGCAGCGACGTGCTGGGGGCGCTCCAGGCAGCGGCCAGACAGATCGGCCCCGACCCGGCGCCCGGCTCGGTCGTCATCATCGCAACCGACGGCCTGGTCAACGTGGGCTGCGCGAGTGTTCACCGCGCCGCCATCGCCGATCCCGGGCAGATCGACCAGATCGTCGATGACTGCCGAGCTGCCGGCGCCATCCCGGAGCTGCGCAATGTCAAGGTTCAAATGGTCGGCCTCGGTCAGCCCGGACCGGGCCGGCCGATCCTCAGCACTGAGCAGCTGAACTGGGTCCGCGACCTCTGGGCCGCGCTGTGCGCCCAGACCAGGGCGAGTTGCGACGTCGATGGACGGGCAGTCGGGAACGACACACCTCCGCCTGAGCTGCCTGGACCGGCTCCCGGCGACCCCGACCCGGAGTTTCCTGATCTCCGCGTCCACCTCGTGGGGAGCGCAGTGGTGATCGAGCTGCCGGATGCGCTGCTGTTCAGGTTCGACAGCGCCGAGCTGCTCGCTGCCGCGCCCATCGACCGGGTGGTGAACGAGGTCCGCCAACTGAAGGCCATTGACGTCAAGGTTGAAGGACACACCGACAGCCGCGGCGAGGCCGATTACAATTTTGGGCTTTCCCAGCAACGAGCGGAGGCAGTAGCCGGTGCGCTCCGCGCCCAGGGCATCGCTGTCTCCGCGGTGACCGGTTTCGGGGAGACACGGTTGCAGAACCAGCAGGAGTTCCGCCCCAACGGCACTCCCGATCTGCGCGCGATGGCGAGCAACCGGCGTGTGCAGATCATCGTGACCGTGCCCGGCTGACCGGGCTGTGTGCCCAGCCCACTGCGCTGACTACAGAAGGTGTAAAAACGATGGACCCATACTCCCTTGAGCCACTGCCGCTTCCTCCATTGCTGCCGCTCGCAGATGAAGACGATGACAACCCACGTCAGTGCAGCCTGTTTCAGCACTTGCGAGACAGGGGCCCACACGATGATCGTCTGGCTGCTCGCCTCTGGGCGATGCATGACATCGGCAAGCTCCTCCAGCGGTGGGGGCCGGAGCTGGAACGACGACGGACAACGGTGATCGCCGCGCACGACGCGGCACAGCACAGCCTCATCGAACTCCGCAGATTGCGCACGCTCGGAGAGGCGGCGGAGGCGCGCAGCGCTGTCACCGCGGTAGAGCAGCGCCATGCCGACGACGGCCCCGAGGACCGCCGCCACAGGCTCTGGCCGGCGTGGATTCCCTGGGCCCTGGTGGGCGGGGCTGGACTCTTCGAAACCTGGTTCTTCGGACAGATCTTCAGGTTCGTCAACAATGTCGACACCTCGACGATCCCAGGACGGATCGGTGCCCTGATCGCTTACCTGCCCGGGCTGATGCTTGCGGCGACGGTTGCCCTGGCAGGCACGCTGCTCGGCGAGCCGTTCGCCCGGTGGAAGGACAGGAAGGAGGGCCGGCCGACCGCGACCGGGGAGCCTCGGCCGATCTGGTGGGTCGCTGCGCCCTTTGCGGCCTGCCTGTTGGTGGTCGTCGGCCTGCTGGCGTTGGCACGCGCGCAGTTCCTGCAGGGAACCGCCGCCGAGGCAAATCTCGTCCCCGAGTGGTCCATCATCCTCCTCCTGCTCTTGGTGACCGTCGGGGCGGTCGTCGTGAAAGCCGTCACGCACAACCCGTTCGCTGCCAGCGCCAAGCGGGCGGAACGTGACCTGGGTAGGGCGTACAAGCTCTACCAAGAGCTGCAGAAGGAAGCCGACAGGAGCCTCACGGAGCTCAGACTCGCCTGGCACGATCTCCTCGCCATGTACCTCCAGGTGAGGGACGGCGTGCAGAACATCGCCGTTATCCGCCTCTCCGCTTGGCCGGAGCAGAGCCGGCCACTGGTCGATGCGTCCGTGAACGGCGTGGCGCCACACGCTCCTCGCGTGAAGCCGGCGGACCCTCTGCACTCAAGCGTGGACGACCTGCTTGCCGGGCTGGAGCGGGCCGCGGACCCGCAGCCGGCGCTCGGGCTGCTCGTCCACGCGGAGCAGGTGCTTGCCCAGTGCCGTCCCGAACCTCTCGACAAAGAGCATCGAGAACTCATCGACGAGCTTGACCAGCAGTTCTCTGTGGCCGAAGCGCCTGTTCCCAATGCGCAATGACTCAGCCGGGCACCCACGTGATCCGGCACGGCCATGCGCCCACCGAGGCTGCGGAGCAGCCGGATCGCACTCGCGCGGTCGCGTATGCGGAGCGCCTGCTCGCCACGGGTCGCGAGGAGCTGCACCGCGTGGACACCAAGGCGTCGATCCTGTTCGCGAGCGCCAGCGCGGTGATCGTCACCTTCATGGCGGCCTCCTTGGCGGGCGGTTGGTCGCCGACACGCCTCGCCGGCCCGCGCCTGCTGCTGTGGTGGGCAGGCACGGCGGTGGCCTGTGTTGCGGTGGTCCTCATGGGCGCGGCCCTTTATCCGCGTACTCGGGGCACTGGGCACGGTGATCCGCCGATCACGTTCTACGGCGACGTTGCGCGGTTTGCGGACTCGACGGCACTGCGAGCCGCACTGGAGCGTTCGGCCGACCGTGAGTTCGAGCAGCTCACCGACCAGCTCATGCGGGTGAGCCAACTCGTGGGGCTCAAATATCGTCTGCTCGCGATGAGCATGTGGGCGCTGCTGATCTCGGCTGTGTGCTGCGGTCTCGCCGTTGCCTTCGGGTGACCTCGACCACGGTCGGGGGGCGCGTGCGGACGATGCCTGTCCGCCACCGTAACTGGCTATATTTCTGGCTATGGCGCTGGCTGAGCATGTTTCCCTCGCCGAGGTCAAGAACCGGCTGTCGGAGGTCGTGGAGCGCGTCGGGCGTGAGCACGGCCGGATTGTCATCACCAAGCATGGCCACCCCGCGGCCGTCCTCCTGAGCGTGGAGGACCTTGAGTCCCTTGAGGAGACCCTGGAAATCCTCAGCAGCCCTGCGTTGCTGGCGAAAATCCGGGAAGCCGAGGCTGACGCGACGGAGGGACGCACCGAGCCTCTCACGAAGGAGCAGGCGCTCGAAATCGCGCGGCGGCGGTGACCGCTCCAGAGCGGGCTTACGGCGTCGATTTGGGGGTCTTCTCACGTTTTCCGTGGGCGGTCGGTCTGTCCGGGCTCAAGCAGAGTCACGCTCGCGGTCCACCCGGCTCACGATCTTCACCGCCGAGCATGGCCGCGCACAGGCCAGCGGACTCGTGATGCGCACGCGGCCAGCCCACGTCCTTGAGATCACCGCGAACACAGCGCCACCAAGCGGCACACACAACGGAAATACAGGCGGACCAGATGGTTCCACACCATCGCCCATTAACTTGTGAATACCCTTGCATGACCGCTTCCCCCATGCCATAATCAAACATATGTACGAGACGGTGGTGTTGGGAGAGCGTCAGGCGGCGCAAGGCGCCGTCGATGCGCTCGCGCCGCTGCTCGACACCCTCGCCGCCGTCGATTGGGACACCCTCGACGGCGACACGCTGAGCCGCTGCGTGATCGACCTGACACGACATCGAGACCGGCTCGACGGGCTGTGCGCCCTCGCCATCGCCGCCCACGACCGCGCCCAAGCATGGAAAGCCGACGGCTGCCGGTCGGAGAAACAGTGGCTTGCGACCCGCTGCCGCACCAGCATCGGCGAGGCGGCGGGCCGGGCCGAGACCGCCAGACGGCTGGCCCAGCTGCCGGCGACCGCCCAAGCGCTGGCCGACGGGGCGATCACCCCCGCCCATGCGAAGGTGGCCGCCAAAGCCGCCCGCGACCTGCCCGACGAGGCGGTCGAAGGGCTGGACCGGCTCGTCGCCGAGCAGGGCGCCCACACCGACGCCGGGCAGCTGCGGGAAGCGCTCAGCGACTACGCCCACAGCGTGGCGCCGGAGAGTCTGGATTCACGGCAGGAGCGGGCGTGGGCGACCCGCCGGCTGAATGTCACCCCCACGGCTGATGACGGCGCGCTGCTGGAGGCCAAGCTCGACAAGGTCGGCGCTGAGACGGTCCTGACCGCGCTGGCGCCGCTGGCCGCCCCAACGGGTGAGGACGACGCGCGCACGGCCGAGCAGCGGCGCGCTGACGCGCTGGTCGAGCTGGCACGGCGCAGCCTCAACCACGGCGACCTGCCCGAGGCCGGCGGCGTCCGCCCCCACATGACCGTGATCGTGGACCTGCCCACCCTGCTGGGCCAGCCAGGCGCCCCGGCGGCCAGGTTGGACCGGCTCGGCGCGATCAGCGGCGAGACCGCCAGACGGCTGGCGTGCGACGCCGCGGTCAGCAGGGTGATATCTGAAATCCTGCAGACCGGGATTGATCTCTTTCAGCCGATTTCTGACCGCCTCGTCGACATTCGGCTGTATGACCTTCATGCCCGCCAAACCCCCCGGATTTTCTGGGTCGACCTGCCCAGTCAAGAGATTGCTCATGCTGGCGCTCATGCCGTACACCCGCTTGTCTTGCGGGCCGATGCGCTGCTCGATCATCGTGCGAAGGATCGGGACGCTTTCCGTGAAGCTCATCAGCACGATCGCGTCGGGATTCTTGGCCTTGATCCGCTGGACCTCACGGTCGAAGTCGAGTGCGTTCCGGTCGTAGCCGAAAGAGTCGAGCACCGTGACTCCGGCGTTCTCGAGTGCGGTGACGGTGGCCTCCCGCATGGCGGTGCCCCACACGTCATCGCGCGACATCACCACGGCGGTGCGGTTCCCGTCAGCAACGACAAGGTCGGCGACGACGGTCTTGCGGAACACGTCCGACAGCGACGTGCGGAAGTAGAGCCCACGGTCAGGGTGCGTGGACAGCAGCGCGGTCGAGTTCGTAGGTGAGAACATGATCACGCCCCTGCGGGTGATCGTATCGATCACCCGCAGGGCCGATGCCGACGTTGACGGGCCGATGATCACGTCTGCGCCAATGGCCAGCAGCTCGTCTGTCGACTGTCTGGCAGTGTCAGCGGACGGGTTGCCCTCATCGGGTTGGCTGGCCTGGACGAGCTGGAACGTGATGCCGGGAATGCCGCCAGCGGCGTCGATGTCTTCTTTCGCCGCCTGGGCGCCGGCCAGCTGCGCTGTGCCTGGGTTGATGAATTGGCCGGTCCTCGGCAGCGTCGTGCCGAGTATGAGCACGCCGTCGGCTTGGGCTGTGGTGCAGAGCTCGGGTCCGATTACGGCGCGGACGACGTCGATCGCAGGCTGCAGCGCCAACAGGAGGCTGGCGATGGCCACCTGCCAGCGCGGGAGACGGGCGGGGGACGGCGGTTGCGGAGGGATCGGCGCGACGGGGACGACGATCGGCGGGGTGGCGGCCAGGCCATGGCCGCGCTGGGCGGTCCGCAGTGCCTCGCCGAACTCGGCGGCGGAGGAGAGGCGGTCCCGAGGGGATCGCGCCATCGCCCACCGCACCACCGCGCGCACATCCTCGGGGATCCCGCGATCCAGATCTGGAACCGGCTCGTGGCGCTGCCGCCCGAGGATGATCCCGACGTTTGACAGCTGCTCATCGCGCGACCGCAGGAACGGCGAATGGCCCTTGAGCAGCGCGAACAGGGTGGCGCCCAGGCCGTACACGTCGCAGGCCGCCGCCACCTCGCCTTCGGACAGCTCGGGCGCGCCGTAGCCGGGCGTGAGGTACAGCGACTGGGTCGTGGCCCCCAGTGCGGCCCGCAATCGGGCGATGCCGAAATCGGCCAGCTTCGGCTCGCCATCCGGGCCGATCAGCACGTTGGCCGGTTTGAGGTCCAGGTGCAGGATGCCGGCCTCGTGCGCCGACTGGAGCACGCCGGCGAGCTTCACCCCGATCGCGAGCGCCTCGTGCCAGTGCAGCGGCCCGGCGGCGTCCAGCCGGTCTGCGAGCGACCCAGCGGGCAGGTACTCCATCACGATGTAGGGGCTGCCCGACCTGGCGACCGCGGCTTGGAACACCCTGACCACATGGGGGTGGTCCCCGAGCCTGCCCAACGTCTCACATTCCCGCTCGAACATGCCGCGCAGGGACGGGGGCAGCACTTTGATCGCCACCATGCGCCCGAACTGCGGTTGATACGCGCGGTAGATCGCGGAGAAACCGCCGTCCGCGATCTTTTCAACATTCTGGAAATCGGGAATCTCCAGTCCCGGCGCGTTCCGCCGAAACCTTCGCACAACATCGTCACCGACCCGGCCGACCAGCTCGACGAACATCGGCTTGCTCTCCTCAGTGTTGCCGCGCCAATGCGTCACCGCAGTGTGACATTTTTTCGCCATTCTTTCAACGGCAGACGTACGGTCCACGCAGGCTCTCGACTCCAGACCTCCTGACCCAGAGGGATGAATGTGCTGGATCGCGGCGGAATACCGCCGCGATCCAGCACACAACCGTCGCCGACCCCGCGCGCCACCGCCGCCGCCCGCCATGACGCGTCGGGCTGGGGCGCAGCCCCGCTAGAGGCCTTGGAGGGGCGAGACCTGTTGCGCGTGAGTCAAGTCCTGCCGGGATCGGGTTGCACGCATTGCGGTCACGTCCTCTGGGTGGGTGGGTCGCTGGATCCGCGCAGCATGCTGCGCGGATCCAGGCCATATGCCGTTTCGTGGGCCGCAACGTCGTGGTGGAGGTGCGCTGGGCACTCTGCACAGGAACCTGCCAGCCCGTGGGGCGGACCGCCGTCGTCTCCCTGGGGGGGGGCGCTGATGCGCCGCCAGCTGCTCCCGCCGTCCGCGTTCTCCTCGTCATGACCGTCATCCTCGGGCTCGCCTACCCGCTGGCGATCACCGGCGCCGCGCGGGCCCTGTTCCCGAACCGGGCGGACGGCTCGCTCGTGCGCCGGGACGGCCGCCTCGTGGCTCGGCGCTGCTCGGCCAGCCCTTCGCCGCCCCCCAGTGCTTCCACCCCCGGGGATCCATGGCCGGCGACGGCTACGGCCCCACCGCCTCAGGGGCGGGCAATCTCGGCCCGACGAACCCCGACCTGCTCACGGCGTCGCCCAGCGGGCCGCCGCCTACCGTGAGGCCAACGGCCTGGCCGCCGCCGCGCCCGTGCCGGTCGACGCGGTGACCTCATCCGGCTCCGGCCTCGACCCCCACATCTGTGTCGCGAACGCCCGCCTGCAGACGCCGCGGGCGGCAGCCGCCCGAGGCCTGGACCCCGGCGAGGTCGAGGCGCTGGTCGAGGCGCACACCATCCGGCGGGCGCTCGGCTTCCTCGGGGAGCCGGCCGTCAATGTGCTCATGCTCAACCTCGCGCTGGACGGGCGAACAGGGGCACCATAGCGCTATGGGACGCGGCTGCCTGCGGATCTACCTCGGCGCCGCGCCCGGCGTCGGGAAGACCTTCGCGATGCTGAACGAGGGGCGGCGGCGCCGTGAGCGCGGCACCGACGTCGTCGTCGGGTTCGTCGAGACGCACGGTCGCAGGCTCACCGCCGAGCAGGTCGGAGACCTCGAGGTCGTCGGGCGCACGCGCATCGCCTATCGCGGCGCCGAGTTCGAGGAGATGGACGTCGATGCGATCCTCGCCCGCCGGCCGCGGGTCGCCCTCATCGACGAGCTCGCGCACACCAACGTGCCGGGCAGCCGCAACACGAAGCGCTGGCAGGACATCGAGGAGCTCCGCGAAGCCGGGATCGACGTCGTCTCGACGCTGAACATCCAGCACCTCGAGTCGCTCAACGACGTCGTCGAGCGCATCACCGGCGTGCGGCAGCGGGAGACGGTCCCAGACTCGGTCGTGCGCGGCGCGGACCAGGTCGAGCTGGTCGACATGACCCCCGAGGCCATCCGCCGTCGGCTGGCGCACGGCAACATCTACGCGCCGCAGACGGTCGACGCGGCGCTCGCCAACTACTTCCGGCCCGGCAACCTGGGCGCGCTGCGGGAGCTCGCGCTGCTGTGGGTCGCCGATCGCGTCGACGAGGCGCTCCACGACTACATGGCCGCCCACGGCATCGCCGAGCAGTGGGAGACCCGCGAACGGGTTCTGGTCGGGCTCACCGGCGCGCAGGGCGGTGACGCGCTCGTCCGCCGCGCCGCTCGGCTCGCCGCGCGCGTCAAAGGGCAGCTCATCGGCGTGTACGTCCAGCCCCAAGACGGCCTCGCCGTCGCCGAGCCCGCGCTGCTTGAGCAGCACCGCCAGCTCCTTGCGCAGCTCGGCGGCGACTTCCGTGAAGTCGTCGGAGACGACGTGCCCCGAGCGCTCCTGCAGGTGGCTCGAGCCGAGCAGATCACCCAGATCGTGCTCGGCGCGAGCCGGCGCTCCCGCTGGGCGGAGCTGGCCCGCGGCTCGGTGATCAACGCGGTGATCCGCGACTCCGGTCCGATCGACGTCCACGTGATCTCCAGGCAGGTGGAGAGTGAAGGCGCTGCGGCCCTGCCGCGCCGCCGCCTCGCCGCGCTGCCGTCGCGGCGGCGGTCGGCGGGCTTCCTGCTGGCGGCAGCCGGCCTTCCGCTGCTCACGGTTGCGCTGAGCGAGTTCCGCGGCATTGTCGGCCCGCCCACGGTCCTGCTGCTGTTCCTGTCGCTGTCGGTCGCGGCCGCGGCGGTCGGGGGGCGGTTGCCCGGCATGCTCGCGGCGGTCGGCGCGTTCCTGCTGAGCAACTTCTTCTTCATCCCGCCGCTCTACACGTTCACGATCGCCGAGCCCGAGAACGTCCTCGCGCTCGCGGTGTTCGTCATCGTGACGGTGGTGGTGAGCGGGTTCGTCGACCTGGCGGCCCGACGGACCGCGGAGGCGGCGCGAGCCCGGGCCGAGTCCGCGGCTCTCGCGCGGCTGGCCGGCACGCTCCTGGACAGCCCCGAGCCCCTTCCCCGTCTCGTGTACGACCTGCGCGCGGTGTTCGGGCTGGATGCGGTGGCGATCCTGCGCGCCGCGGACACAGGCGAGTGGGCGGTCGAGGCTTCGGCGGGATCACCGGTCCCAAGACGCCCCGAAGACGGCACCGACGCGTTCGAGCTGTCGGCCGGAACGATGCTCGTGCTCGCGGGCCCTCGCACCCTCGCCGACGACCGGCGCATCCTCGCGGCGTTCGCCGCGCAGCTCGCGGTCGCGATCTCGAACCGGCAGCTGCGGGCCGAGGCCGCCGATGCGGTCGTGCTCGCCGGCGCGGACCGGTTGCGCAGCGCGCTCCTCGCGGCCGTGTCCCACGACCTGCGCACACCGCTCGCGTCGATCAAGGCCTCTGCGACCAGCCTGCTCCAGCCGGACGTCGAGTGGGCCCCGGCCGATGCGCGCGCGTTCCTCGAGGCGGTCGTCGACGAGGCCGACCGCCTCAACGCGCTGGTCGGGAACCTGCTCGACATGAGCAGGCTCCAGGCCGGGGCGCTGGAGATCGTCAGCCGGCCGGTGAGCCTCGACGAGGTGGTCCCCGCGGCGTTGCGCGGCCTGGTCGACCGCGATCATCCGATCGAGGTGGACGTGCCCGAGTCGCTGCCGCACGTCGTCGGCGACCCGGCGCTGCTCGAGCGGGTCGTCGCGAACCTCGCGGCCAACGCCGTGGCCTGGTCGCCTCCTGACGAGCCGGTCGTCATCAGCGCTGGGGCTGTGCGCCAGCGCGTCGATCTTCGGGTCGTCGACCGTGGGCCCGGCATCGCGGTGGAGGACCGTGAGCGGGTGTTCCAGCCGTTCCAGCGGCTCGGAGACCGCACTGACGGGGCCGGCGTCGGCCTCGGGCTCGCGGTGGCCCGCGGCTTCACCGAGGCCATGGGCGGCGAGCTGATGGTCGAGGACACTCCTGGCGGTGGGACGACGATGGTCGTGAGCCTCCCGCTCGCCGAGCAGCCAGCCAGAGCAGAGATGGCGAGTTGACCACCAAGGTTCTCGTCGTCGACGACGAGCCGCAGATCCTCCGCGCGCTCGGCGTGAACCTGCGGATCCGCGGCTATGACGTGCACCTGGCTTCGACGGGGGAGAAGGCGCTGCGGCTGGCAGCCGATCACCGCCCTGATGTCGTGATCCTCGATCTGGGCCTGCCCGGCATCGACGGCGTCGAGGTGATCCACGGGCTGCGCGGCTGGACCGACGTCCCGATCATCGTGCTGTCGGTCCGTGAAACCGAGGGCGACAAGGTGCTCGCGCTCGACGCGGGGGCTGACGACTACGTCACCAAGCCGTTCGGGATGGCCGAGCTGCTGGCCCGCCTGCGGGCGGCCGTCCGCAGGGCAGCGCCCAGCGAGGCCGATGCGCCGGTCGTGGAGACGCCGTCGTTCCGCATCGATCTGCCCGCCAAGCGGGTCACGATCGGTGAGGCCGCGGTGCGCCTGACGCCCACCGAATGGCAGATCGTCGAGGTTCTCGTCCGCAACGAGGGCCGCCTGGTGTCTCGGCGCCAGCTGCTGACCGAGGTGTGGGGCTCGGTCCACGGCTGCGACACGAACGCGCTGCGTGTCCACCTTGCCCATATCCGCAGGAAGCTTGAGCCGGTCCCCGCACTGCCCCGTTACTTCCACACTGAGCCGGGTATGGGTTATCGCTTCATCCGTCAGCCGGAGAGCCGCTGATCGGGTAGGAGACGCTGGTGGTGACCACGCCGCGCTCGAACAGGAGGGTGGCTTTGATGATCAGCGCTGTCTGGTTGTGCAACGGGCGATGCCACCAGTGCTCGAGCACGCACTCGGGAAGGATGCACGTCACCACGGTGCGCTGCCCGTCGGGGCTGAAGGCGCGGACGTACTCCCGGATCGAGTCACCGATTGAGCGGAAGGGGCTGTCGACGAGTTCGAGCGGCACAGCGATGTCCCAGTCGTCCCACTCCTGCAGGATCCTGGAAGAATTCTCCGTCTCCAGATTGATGTGCAGGCCGCGGAGGGAGGTCGCCTGCAGGCTCTGGGCGTATGCCAGGGCCCGGTACGTCGCCTTGTTCACGCCTGTCACGAGCACGACGATGTGATGCTCAATCGGCTCGATGACCCGGGGAGGACTGTCGCCGCCCGGCCCGGAGACGACGTTGGTCACGACGACCCCTCGCTCCGACACCAGCCTGGCCTTCAGGCGCTGCGCTCGTCCGTGTGACCGGAACAGCTCCAAGAACGACCCCGCTCGTGTCTCGGGAACGACGGCGGTCGTGAAGCCGGAGGGGTAGCGGTCTGCCTGCTCGCGCACCCGGCTGGCCCAGGCCTCGACGGCGTTGCCGCCGCTGGGCTCGAGCAGCTCCAGCGGGATGTCAGGGACGAGGCTTCGCCACCGCTCACACAGGTTGGGGTCGACATCGGTCACCCCGATCCCGTCTATAGATCTCGGGCCGATGCTCAGGGCGTACGACAGCGCCGCCGCCGTGGCGGCATCCACCCGGTCCTCCAGGATCAGCACGCGGTTGGGACGGGGCCGCTCGGGCTCAGCGAGGCCGGTCCGCAGCCGCAGGCTCACCTGGGCATAGTGCCGATTGATCCGATGCATCATGAGCACGAGCAACGGGATCGCGGCGATCACGATCCATGCCCCCCGCGTGAACTTCGTGTAGGCCTGGATGATCAACACGACGCCCGTGGTGCCCGCGCCGATCCCATTGATGATCACCGAGCGTCGCCAATTCGGCTCCCGGGTCCTCAGCCAATGCCGCACCATCCCCCCCTGAGACAGCGTGAACGAGGTGAACACACCGATGACGTACAGCTCGATCAGCCGGCCGACGTCTGCGTCGAACAGGATGATCAGCAGAATCGACAGCGTGGTGAGGGCCAAAATGCCATTGGAGAACACCAACCGGTCCCCGCGGGCCAGGAACTGGCGCGGCAGGAACCGGTCCGTTGCGAGCACCGACGACAGCCGGGGATAGTCCGCGTAGGCCGTGTTTGCGGCCAGGATCAGGATCGCGGCGGTCACGATCTGCACCAGGAAGAAACCGGCCGTTCTGTCACCGAACACCGCCGCGGCGATCTGCGAGGTCACGGTGCGGGTAGCACCCTCGAAGGCGACCACGCCCGGAATGTGCGTGGCCAGATAGCTGATGCCCAGGAACATCGTGATCGCGAGGAGTCCCATGGCGCCGAGGGTCGTCGCGGCGTTGCGGCTCTGCGGGTAACGGAAGGCCGGCACGCCGTTCGAGATCGCCTCGACGCCGGTCAAGGCCGTGGAGCCCTGCGCGAACGCCCGCAGCAGGAGGAGCGCTGTGATGGCGGCTCCGGCCTCGGCCTCGATCGGCTCGGACGGGAACGGGACCGATGGGCACCCGCCCAGGCAGCCCACGAACCCGGCGACGACCATCGCGAGAATCGTCGCCACGAAGGCGTAGGTCGGGAGCGCGAAAATCGCCCCTGCCTCTCTCACCCCGCGGAGGTTCGCGAACATCACGAGCAGGACGAATGCGATCGAGATCGAGACTCTGTGGGGGAGGAGGGCCTGTGACGCGGAGGTGATCGCCGCCACGCCCGCAGCGACGGACACCGACACCGTGAGCGTGTAGTCGATCAGCAGCGAACTCGCGGCCGTGAGGCCAGGGATCCTCCCGAGGTTCTCGTACGCGACGATGTACGCGCCACCGCCATGCGGATACGCCCGCACCGTCTGCCTGTAGCTGACGACCACCACGGCAAGCAGCGCCGCGACAGCGAACGACAGCGGGAGGATGCGCGTGTAGGCGACCACCCCCGCGACCGCGAGGGCCTTCATCATCTCCTCGGTCGCATAGGCGACGGACGACAGCGGGTCCGAGGAGAACACGGGCAGCGCCATCCATTTCGGAAGCAGCTGATGCTTCAACTCCCCAGAGGCGCGCGGCCGGCCGATGAGGGCGCGCTTCAGGCTGCCGACGGTGTCGGTCAAGGGTGGCTCCTACCATCGCGCAATCGCAGCCGCGTTATGGTATGCGCACGTCGAATGTCCGGCCGCCGCGCAGGGACGGCGCGCAGGTCGTCGGCGGTATCGTTGGTGCCCGTCCGGTCAGCTCGCCCTCTCAGACGGGAGGAAGACTCGTGCATGTCGTCATCGCTGGCTGCGGCAGGGTTGGCGCTCAGCTTGCCAACGCCCTGAACAGCGCCGGCCACAGCGTCGCGGTCATCGACAAGAACGCGCTCGCCTTCCGGCGGCTCGACGAGGGGTTCGGCGGTCAGATGCTGGAGGGCATCGTCTTCGACCGGGATATTTTGGAGCGGGCGGGGATCAAGCGCGCCCAGGCTTTCCTCGCCGTGACGAACGGTGACAACTCGAACATCGTCTCCGCCCGCACCGCCAAAGAGCGGTACGGCGTCGGCCAGGTCGTCGTGCGCATCTCCGACCCGATCCGCGCCTCGATCTACGAGCGGCACGGCATCACGACGATCGCGTGGACGCGCTCGACCACCGAGGCGATCCTGCGCGAGGTGCTGCCACAGCAGGAGTGCGTTCAGGGGGCTCTTGGTCCGGGCCAGGGCGATGTCGTGCTGCTCGACATCCAGGTCCCTCGCCTCGCGCGTCCCCTGGAGGCCTCGACTGTCTCCCGTCCGGGCGAGGTTGTCCTCGCCGCGTTCTCGCGCGGCGGTCAGACGTGGGTGCCCCGCTCCGGGACGCTGCTGCAGCCCGGAGACCGGCTGTATCTCGCCGTGCAGCGGGAGGCGCTGGAAAAGGTGCGCGCACGCCTGGGCGCGTTGGGGAAGGAGATCACGTGAAGGTCGTCGTCGCCGGCGCTGGCAACATCGGCCGCCATCTCGCCGCGGACCTCGCGCGGCGGGGACACGACGTGACGCTCATCGAGATAGCCGACGACGTGCTGCGCAAGGTCGACGCCGACGGGGTGGCCGCTGTCCGGGGCGACGCCTGCGATCCCCAGGTGCTGGAGCGCGCGGGGGTCCGCGGGGCCGACGTTGTCGTCGCCGCGACCGGAGATGACGAGGACAACCTGGTCATCAGCCTGCTGTCGAAGCAGGAGTTCGCCGTCCCACGCGTCCTCGCCCGCGTCAATCACCCGACGAACGAGTGGCTGTTCGACGAGCAGTGGGGCGTTGACCTGGCGGTCAGCCCACCCCACCTCCTCACGGCGCTCGTCGAGGAGGAGGTCAGCGCTGGCGACCTCGTCTCGATCCTGCGGCTGGCGCGCGGTCAGGTCGAGCTGGTCGAGGTGCGCCTGGACGAGCGCTCCCCCGCGATCAACCAGCGTGTCCAGGACCTGGACCTGCCCAGCGACATCACCCTGGTCGCCGTTGTTCGCGACGGCCACGTCACCCCCTGCCGCGGCACCACCCCGCTGACCGCCGGCGACGAAGTCCTCGCGCTGTGCGCCACAGGCCAGCAGGAGGAGCTGCGGGCGCGCCTCGTCGGCAGCAAGGAATCTCGACAGGCGATTGCGAATGGGTGAGTGCGCGGGCGCAGTGAGGCGAGGAGCGTATGTCGTCATGCGGTCTGCGCTCACCAGGATCAGGCGTACGGCTCGACGACCAGGGACCAGTCTGGGTTCCGCATCAGGCGGAGACCGTCTTCGACCGCGACGGTGCCGGTCAGACGCAGGCCGCCGCCCAATTCGATGCCTGGCAAGGACGCGCGGCCGGTCCACGTCGCCGTGAGCCGCTCGGAGCCGTCCTCGACCGTGACGTCGATTCTCCGGCCGGGCACAAGCCGGATTTTGTGGACCACACCGACACAGGTTCCCTGATGACGGGGCCGCAGCTCGGCGATCGGTGTCGCATCGGTGAACTGCGAGCGCCAGCGGCGCAGGTCCTCGTTCCGAGCGCTCGTGGGAAGATCGGGCATCCGGCCGCAGTGTAGGCCTCGCGAGAAAACCCTTGCGTTCCGGCTGGCGGCGCTTCACCATGCGGACCAGGAGGGCGCCAATGTCACGACGTGCCATTGCTTGGACCACAGCGGCGCCGCCCTGCGAGAAATCTGCCTCGGACACTTCGGTCCGAGGCTTTCCAGCTTAAGGGGCCTTCCCCGGCCCCTGCGTCTGGCGAGGTGATCCGTGGACATCATCGTCAAGGCCAAGAACTGCGACGTTCCTGTCAGGCTGAAGGAGGATGCCGTTTCCAAGGTCGCGCACGCGACTCGGTTCTATGACCGTCTCCAGGACATCGAGATGGTGTTCAGCGAGGACCACAACCCCCGAATCGCTGAACCCGCCCATGTCGAGCTCACCGCGCGCACGAAGCGCCACCTGATTCGGGCGCTGGGATCCGCTGGTGACCACCGAGGCGCTCTCGACGTGGCGGTGGAGCGCTTCGAGCGCCAGCTCGCCCGCTACAAGGCGCGGCTCATCGACCGCAGCCGCAAGCGCAAGCGCGGCACGCTGAGGGTCGCGCCCCTCGACTTGGGGATCCCGGCGGCCAGCGCCGTCGTCGAGGATGGCTGGCCCAGACCTAAGATCGTCCGGACGAAGCAGTTCCAGCTCGCTCCCATGCGCCCCGATGAGGCCGCGGTCCAACTGGAGCTGCTCGGCCATGACTTCTTCCTGTTCACGAGCGCTGAGACCGGCTGTTTCAACGTGGTGTACCGGCGCAGGGACGGTGATCTGGGCTTGATAGAGGCTGCGGGCTAGGCCGTCGTGTTACGCTCTGCTGGCCTGGTCCCACTGGCATAGTCTGGTGGGACCGGGTCGAGCGATCTACAGGCGGAGAGAAGCGGACATGACAGACCAGCGCCCGGACGCAATCCGGGTCATCGTGGCGGACGACCACGCCCTGTTCCGGCGGGGCCTTGAGATGGTGCTCGAGTCCGAGCCCGACATCGAGGTCGTGGCAGAGGCGAATGACGGGAACGAGGTGATTGCCCTCTCCGAGCAGCATATGCCCGACTTGGTCCTGATGGACGTCCGCATGCCCGGTCGCAGCGGCATCGAAGCCACCCAGTTGATCAAGGACGCCGTGCCGCACACGAAGATCCTCATGCTGACGATCAGTGACGAGGAAGAGGATCTGTACGACGCGATCAAGGCCGGCGCGAACGGCTACCTGCTGAAGGAGATCTCCATCGAGGAGGTGGCCGGCGCGATCCGCAGCGTCCATATGGGCCAGTCGCTCATCTCCCCTTCGATGGCCTCCAAGCTGCTGAACGAATTCGCCGCGATGGCGCGGAAGGATGAGGAGAAGCAGCAGATGCCCGCCCCCCGTCTCACCGAGCGTGAGATGGAGGTGCTGACGCTCGTCGCCCAGGGCCTGAACAACCGCGACATCGCGAAGCAGCTGTTCATCTCGGAGAACACGGTGAAGAACCACGTTCGCAACATCCTGGAGAAGCTCCACCTCCACTCCCGGATGGAGGCCGTCGTCTACGCCGTGCGCGAAAAGCTCCTCGAGATCAAGTAGCCCCGCCCCCGCCCGGTTGGCGGCGCCGCGTCCAGCCTCCCTTTGGATGGAGGCTGTTGCAGAGCGCGGGTCGGACCGCATGCCCGCGCTGCCGCGTCGACTACACCTTTCCGTCGCATCGAGGCTGTTGCAAAACGCAGGTCGCACCGCATGCCTGCGCTCGCTGCGTCAGCTACAGCTTTCCGTCGCATCCGACGGAAAGCTGTAGTCGCACCGCCCCCTCGCCCACCTGACCTGCACCTTTCCGTCAGATGCGACGGAAACCTGCAGGTCAGGTCCGGCGGCTGCGACTCTGCGCGGGGTGCCCGGCAACCTCAGCCTCACCATCCCTGCTATCGGACGTCGCCCAAAAGGCCAGGGTGAGCCCTGTCACTTTATGGCCTCACTCGACCGACAACGGATCAAAATATTTCAAGTATGCGTGAGCGTGCTGGCAGGTGTCGAACCGCACGCTGCACTGGCGCATTCTCAGTAGAAATTCTCTGTTCTGCCATCTTGGACGTATGGTCATTTACCTGTGGCGGCTCAGCGCCGTTCTTGACGGATTACCGTCCCCGTCGTATAAGGAAAACCTAGCCTTATTCCTGAGGGCAAAAACTGAAAGGCGGGGGTCGCTGATGAAGCGATCATGTGCATTAATCCTGATCGGGACGCTGGCACTGACTGTGGGTGGTGGAAGCGGCGCTGGTGCAGCCGATGACCCGTCCGCGGAGATCGCCGGACTCGATGAGAGTTTCGCCACAGGCGGGTGGGGGCTCACGCCGCTGTCAGCCGAAGGCTCGGACCGCTTCCGAGCAGTGGCTGTCGGCGAGGACGGCCAGGTCTACGCTGCTGGGTTCCTGACCGAAGACGGCGACCAGGCGATGGCACTCGCCCGGATCGGGGCCGACGGCGCCCTGGATGAGACCTTCGGCGAGGACGGCGTGGCCTCGGTGAACGTCGCGGTGGGCGGCGAGACCGCCGAGCTGGCCAGCGGGCTGGCGGTGCAGTCCAGCGGCGAGGTCGTCATCGGAGGGCCGGTCGAGCACGACCCGGAGGCCACCGGGGACGACGCCCGGGACCTCGACATCGCGATCTCGCGATTCGACGACACCGGCATGCTGGATCCGACCTTCGGCACGGACGGAACCACCCTGTTCGACCTGAGCACCGGCGTCCTGGTCCCACCACCGGCCGGCAGCACGGCGGATCCGTCTTTCGTGGGCGACCTGATGTGGGGCGTGACGGTGCTGCCCGACGACAGCCTGATCGTCGTCGCGGCCAAGCGGGCCGAAGGCGATGACCGGACGGACCGCGACTTCGCCCTGTTGAAGCTCACCGCCGACGGGGCCCTCGACCCTGACTTCGGCACCGACGGGATGGTGATCATCGACATCGACGGCGGCAACGAGAGCCCGCGCCAGGCGATCGTGCAGCCGGACGGCATGATCCTGATGGCCGGCTACACCCGCGACGCCGAATCTGTCGTCAAGCCGGTGCTCGTGCGTCTCGCCGACGACGGCACGTTGGATGAGACCTTCGGCGAGGCTGGCATCGCCAGCGCGGAGCTGCTGGCGGCGGTGGCCGAGGCCTACGACGTCACCATGCAGGGCGACGACTACGTGATCACCGGCTATGGACGCGACGACCCCGAGGGGACGGTCGATCTCATCGCCGCCAGGTTCACCGCCGACGGCGCCTTGGACGAGACCTTCGGCGAGGACGGCCTGGTCAGGCTCGACATCGCCGGTGAGGACGACCGCGGTCGCGACCTGGTCGCGCTGCCGGACGGGCGGCTGCTCATCGCCGGCAGCGGCAAGCCGACGGAGGACGACCTCAACGCGATGCTCGTGCTCCTCAACCCCGACGGCTCGTTCGACGACCGCTTCGGTGAGGACGGACACCTCCTGGTCGACCTGGGCGGGCCGAACGACTCGTTCTACAGCGTGGCTCTGACCCCGGACGACGCCTCCGCCATGGTCGTGGGGTGGATGGGCGCCGAGGCGGACACCGGCGGCGACGATGCCGCCGTGGCCCGCGTGGCCATCGCCGCATACTGAGCCGTGCCAACGCAGTAAGCATCGGGAGACTTCGCCCCACCTGGTGGGGCGAAGTCTCCCCGCAGCGCTGCGTCGTCGATCACGTCATTCGACGCGGGTGCCCGCGCCTGTGGACGGGGCGCTCGCCCAGACGGTCTTGATATTCGTGAACTCCCGGATGCCCTGCCCGGCGAGCTCACGGCCGTACCCGGAGTCCTTCACTCCGCCGAACGGCAGCCGCGGGTCGGACTTGACCAGCTCGTTGATGAACACCATCCCGGATTCGATGCGCCCGGCAAGCCGCTCGCCGCGCTCCAGGTCGCTCGTCCACACGGCGGCGCCGAGCCCGAACCGGGAGCTGTTGGCCAGGGCGACCGCGACCTCCTCATTCTCGGCGTCCATCAGCGCGGCCACCGGTCCGAACACCTCCTCGGTCGCGACCGGCGCCCGGGCATTGACGTCTCGGATGATGGTCGGCGCGTAGAAGAAGCCTGGGCGGTCGAGCGGGTGGCCGCCCATGAGCAGCTCGCCGCCGTCCTCGTGGTCCAGCGTCCGCTGGACCTGGTCACCGACCGTGTCCCGCAGATCCTCACGCGCCAGCGGTCCCACGTCGGTGTTCTCATCCATCGGGTCACCGACGGCCAGCGCCTCGACCCCAGCTCTGAAGCGCTCGACGAACTCGTCGTAGACCTCGCGCAGCACGATGATGCGCTTGGCGTTGATGCAGCTCTGCCCTGAGTTGAGATAGCGGCTGTCAACGGCGGCCTTCGCCGCCGCATCGAGATCGGCGTCTTCGAGCACGATGCACGGGTCCGAGCCACCGAGCTCAAGAACGGTCTTCTTCAACTGCCGTCCGGCGGCCTCGGCGACCGTGCGGCCCGCCCGGTCACTGCCGGTCAGCGTCACTCCGCGGATGCGACGGTCCGTGATCACCTGGGCGACGGTATCGTGGCCGACGAGCAGGGCCGTGAAGCCGCCCGGTCCCAGTCCCGCGTCGAGCAGCACCTGCTCGACCGCCAACGCGCAGCCGGTCGTGCTCGCCGCATGCTTGAGCAACCCGACGTTGCCAGCCGCGAGATTGGGGACCGCGAAGCGAAATACCTGCCACAGCGGGAAGTTCCACGGCATGATCGCCAGGATCGGTCCGAGCGGGTCGAAGCGGACGTAGCTGCGCTCGGCCTCGGTGCCGATGACTTGGTGGGCGAGATAGGCGGCGCTGTGCTCGACGTAGTGGCGGCACAGCCAGGCGCATTTCTCGACCTCGGCACGCGACGCCGTGATCGGCTTGCCCATCTCGGTGGTCATCAACGCGGCCAGCTCATCGCGGCGCTCGTTGAGGACCATGGCGGCGTTCGCCAGCACCTCCAAGCGCTCGTCGAGCCGCCGGTGCCGCCAGTCGTCCTGCCAGCGGCTCCACGCCCGTGCCAGCTTCTCACTCACCGCCGGGTCGTCATCCGGCTCGTACCGGTCGATGATCTCACCGGTTGCCGGGTTCACGGTCTCGATCACGTCGAACCTCCTCACCGAGGCAAAGCGCACACTCAACCGGTCCCCTGGCGGCCGTCGGCCCAACCCTGCCCGTGCGTTCGTCGCGCCGGCACCGCTGTCCTACCGGCCGAGCAGCTGGTCGCGAGTCTTGACGAACCGTTCGAGCCCGTCGCGGTAGGTGACGGCGGTGGCCGGGTCGGGCTGGACGATCCGCTCGATGGGGGTGGCGTCGGCGAGGGCGAACGCGTCGGCGAGACCGAGGGCTTCGAGGGTGAGGAGCGCGGCCCCGCGGCACGCGCCCTCGACAGAGCGGGCAAGCTCGAGCGGGCGGCCGAGGACGTCGGCCATGATCTGCAGCCACAGCCGTGAGCGGGTGAAGCCCCCGTCGGCGCGGAGCGCGGCCACCGGATGGCCCAGACCCTCGACCAGCTCGAGAACGGTGGCGAGCTGGAAGGCGACGCCCTCCAGCAGCGCCCGCAGCACGTGGCCCTGCCCGTGGCGGACCGACAGGCCGACGAACGCCCCCCGCAGGTCCGGATCCCACAGCGGCGCCCGCTCGCCGAGCAGGTAGGGCAGGCACACCAGCCCGTCCGCGCCCGGAGGGACGGCGGCGGCGAGCTCGTCGAAACGCGCGTAGGCCCCGCGGCCGGCCGCGCGGGCGAGTTCGGGGAACAGCCCGTCGCGCGCCCAGCGCAGGACGATCCCGCCGGAGGAGATCGACCCGCCGACCACCCAGCGGGCTTGGGTGAGGACGTAGCAGAATAAGCGTGCCCGCGGGTCGGATCCCGGGCGCTCGACGATCTTACGGATCGCGCCGCTCGTGCCGACGGTCAGCGCGGCGGTGCCCGCGCTGGTCGCGCCGGCCCCGAGCGTGGCTGAGCACCCGTCGCTCGCGCCGATCACGACGGGCGTGCCGGCGGGCAGTCCCAGACGCTCTCCCTGGGAATAGAGCATCGTCGTCGTCGGCACGGGGGTCGACAGGAGATCGGCGGTGATGCCAGCGAGCGCGAGCGCCTCCTCGTCCCAGAGCATGTCCTCCAGGTTGAACAGTCCCGTCGCCGACGCGATCGAGTGGTCGACCACATCCGCCTCGCACAGCTGCCTGATCAGGTACTCCTTGGCCGAAACCCACCGGCGCGCCCGCTCGGCTGTCGCAGGATCGCACTGCGCGAACCAGCGCAGCTTCACCAGCGGAGACATCGGATGGATCGGAGTCCCGGTGCGCCGGGCCAGCCCGACCGCGCCGGGCTGGCCGGCCAACTGCCGAGCCTGCGCGGCGGCCCGGTTGTCCGCGAACAGCAGCAACGGGGTACACGGCCGCCCCTTGTGGTCGAGGGCGACCAGCGAATGCATCGCGGCGCTCAACCCGATGCCCGCGACGGTGCGCCCTTCGGCCGCGAGGTCACGGACCACCGCAGTGGTCGCCTCGGCGGCGGCCCCGACGAGCTCGTCGGGATCCTGCTCAGCCCGCTCCGACGTCGGCGACGCGATCCCGACCTCGACCGCATGCGCGGCCAGCGCCTCTCCGCTGGAGTCGAACGCGACCGCCTTCACACTGGACGTGCCCAGATCAAGCCCGATGACAGCGACTCCACTCATGACCACAGCCTCCCACCCCGCACGCCCCGTGGCCGCCGTTCGTGACCCCTGGCTGTGGAGCACATCACTGTTCGTTGTCAGGTGTTGTCACGAGACGGCTCCTCCGTGCGCTGAGTGATGTGGCTGCCCTGGTTGGTGGGGATGCGCGCGGGGGACGCAGGGTCAGGCCGATCCGCAGACGGCTGCGGCTGGCACGGAGCGCGAAAGACCCCTTGCGCCATCTGTGTTCAGGCAGCCGTCCTGGTAGCGCGGGACTGGGGGAAGACGCGAGAGGGGGACAGATTGCGGGAAGCCATGACTGCGCTTCTGTTGACAGCTTTGCTCGCCGCATGTCAGGCGGGCGGCCCACATGGCTCGGTACCAGCCGCCGAAGCCTGTGGCCGAACGCGTCACGGAGGTTGTGACTGAGACCGCGCCGCCTTCGCCTTCAGGGCCTGCGGCGGCGATCACGACCGGCGGCACCTACCTGGTCGGCACGGACATTCAGCCCGGCGTCTACCGCAACCCCGAGGGTTGCCACTGGGCGCGATTGTTCGGCGTCTCCGGAGAACTGAGCGACATCATCGCCAACGACCCGAGCCGCGACGGGCCGTCCCGTCGTGGAGATCGCCGCGTCCGACTACGCGTTTCAGACGAGCTGCGGCGGCTGGACGCTCGCGAGCTGAGAGGTATGGGCTGGCCGCCTCTCGTCCCTACTGCGGCGCGGCTGTTCCGCGAGCATCGACCTCGTCCGGGCCGCGATCCCGAACGCGCACGCTTCCAGGGTCGCGCCTAGCAGAGCGCAAGGGCGCGTTCGTGGTCGTCGGTGGGTTGACCGCGAGCCGGCGCCCCGTCTAGCCGGCCAGCGCGAGCCGCTCGTCCAGCTCTTGCACACAGGCCAGCTCGGCCCACGGCTTGGGGAACCGGGCGCGCACCCCGCGGATGCGCTCCACACCCATCGTATAGCCGGCGTCGAGCGCGAGATCGAGCGCGTGCTGCAGGTCCCGGCACGCCTGCTCAGGCTCGCCTTGGATCACCCAAGCTGAGGCGGTCTCGGCAAGCACGACCGCCCTCCCGCGCGGACCCAGTCGGTCGAGCGTCTTCGTCAGTTCGGCCAAGGCTTCCTCTCCCCGGCCCAGGCGCACAAGGCCGGTCCCAGTGGACCTGGCAAGGTCCTCCGCCCCCACCACCGGAGTGAAGTAGCGCGCGAAGAACCCGTGGCGGTCCCGCTGGCTGGGCCGCTGAGAGGAGAAGCGCTCGGCGGCCTCCAAGGACTCGCGGAAGGCGCGCTCCTCGTCTACGGCGGCCAGCTCCTCGGCTAGCCACTGGTGCACCCATGCGAGCGAGTCGTCCTGACGCAGAGCCGCGCGCAACAGCTTGACGCTTCGGCGGTCCCTACCTACTACCCATCCGCCGGACGGAATCGACGAGCACAGCATGCTGGCAACCGCCAGCGATTGCGCGACCAACGTCGCGTCCGCAGACTCGTGAGCCAGATTCTGTGCCAGCGCGAAGTGATGGCGGGCCTCGGACCAGTCGCCAATGCCGAAGGCCAACATCCCGGCCTGTGCGCACGCACCCACCGTGACCACCTCTAGTCGGCTGCGGTCCGTGCTGCTCATCGGGCGGCGCAGCAGTCGGAGCAGCGTGTCGGCGGCGGGGGACACGAGGTCAAGGAGGTCATCCAGGCGAGTGAGAGGATGAAGGCTGGCAAGCCAGTCGGCGAAGTCCTCGTGCGCGGTGAGCAGTCCCGAGTCTACGGGCCGGTCCCCGTGCAGCGTGATTCTTTCGAGGGCCTCTCGCGGCGCCAGCGCAGCGGCGAGCCCTCCCACCACGATGGCCTTGCCGGCTTGCCTGCGGTCCGTGTGCGCTCCGTTCCCGTTGTGCCCCGGCGAGTCTGGCACACACACGACAGGGTTGCCGCTGGTCAGCTCCACGAACCGGATCTTGGCCTCGTCACAAGCGCGCGACAGCGCCGTGTCGAGCGCCTCCTGCATCACCGGGGTGGGCACGATCTCGGCGCCGCCGGCCTCCCAATCGCTCACCGTCCGCGAGCCCACGCCAAGATACTCAGCGAACTTGAGCACGCTCATCCGCAACGCCGTCCGCAACGCGCGTGCTTCGAGCCCTGTCCACACGACGACTACGACCACCATCACCGCTGGTCCCCCTGTTCCCGTCGTTCGCGGTTGTACGCCCAGCGAACCCGAGCGTAACGGGACAGTCAACGCCCTCGCGCTACGTCCACGATGCCTCCGCGATGTCTCCGCATCGCCTCGTGGCCGCAATCGGGGTGATGCTCGGTGCGCGCGTACCGGATGTGCGCGCGGGTTGATGGGAAGCCGGCCCGCCATCCTTCCCGCAGGATGGCGGCCCGCCTCCGCACGACACGATGGGTTGACGGGAGCCCCGATACGTGAGCATCATCGTCGCCCCGCGCGAGCCGAGGGCCCCTCTGTGCGCGCTCGCCTTCACGAGCCAGCAGAGAGCCGGCCGGTGACCGCGATGGATGCCGGCGCGGGAAGCGGCCTCGGCCCGTCTGCGCGCGAGTGGGCCGCCACGGTCCACCTGCTGACCGCACCCGCCGTCGCCGAGCGCACCGCGCCGTTCAGCGACCACGGGCGGCAGACGATCGGCTGGCCGGGCCTGCTCCAGGCGTGCCGGCCGTGGGCGGGGCCGAGCGGCTGCTCGTCCACGCCGCGCTCGACCTGTGGATCGGTGCCGGAGGCGACGTCGCTGTTCGACGCGGTCACCCGGTTGGACGAGGTCAATTTCGCCCGTCTGGTCGAGGCGCTGCGGCTGCACCGCGGGCTGCCGGCGGAGGGTGTGCGGTGAGCGCCGAGGGTGTCAGCGGCGGCGGGCCGACGCCATGACCAACCTCAACCCGCCCGACCGGACGGCGCTGCGCGCCTTCGCGCTGCGCCTGGGCGTCCAAGCCGACCATCTCACCGGCCGCGCGGCCCGCTGGCGCGAGCAGACCGCCGACCCCCACCCGCGGGGCAGACACGGCGCGCTCGGCCCGCTCGGCGGGTTCGACAAAGCCCACACAGCCCTGACCGACATGGCCGCGCAGTTGGGCGCGCTGCCCGCCGACGCCGCCGTGGCGCTCGACCTGGCCGGCGACACCCCCCAGGCGATGGCCCGCCGGATCCGCGACGCCCTGGCCGCGATGCGCGACCCCGACGGGCTGCCAGCCCCCGACGCTGACCTGAAAGCCGCCGCGGAGACGGTCCTGCGGGTCAGCGACGTCCTGCTGAGCGCGACCGCGCCGACCGCCCCAGCGGACCCGTCGCCGGCGGACCGGTCGTGCAGGGTCGAGGTCACCGCCACCCGCTACATCCTGCGGCCCCCCTGCTGCCCCAACGCGCCGATCATCCTCGCCCGCGACGTCACCGAGCCGCTCGCGCTCGTCCGTGTGGACTGCCTCGCCTGCGGACTGCGCTACGACGTCGTGCTGCTCGGCGACCCCGACCAGGGCCTGTGGGTCTGCTGGCGGGAACAGACACGGCCACAGCCATGACCGGCAAGGGTCCCGACCCGGCCGCAGTCAGGGTCACCGACCGCATGTGGGCGGTCACGGAATTCCCCAGTTTGAGGGCGGTTAGCGTCACGGAATTCCCCAGCCCCTGCGTCAGGTAATTCCCCAGTCTGGGGCTGGCAGCGTTCGCCACAGTTACGCCATCCTCGGCTTCCCCGAGGGAGCCCCGAAGAGGGGCCATCGCTGGTGAGGAACATAAAGTGCGCGAGGCGGGAGTCGAACCCGCACGCCCGAGGGCACTGAGACCTAAACCCAGCGTGTCTACCGTTCCACCACTCGCGCGACGCCGCCAGGGTAACGCGTTGAGCAGGCGCGACGCGCCAACCTCATGCCAGAGGAGGAGACCTCGTGGGCGTGGTCGGTCCAGCGCCCGGGGCTCGACCGCAGCTTTCCGTCGGATCTGACGGAAACCCGCCGGTCAAACGGGCGAGGCGGGGGTTCGGCTGCGGCTTTCCGTCGGATTCGGCGGAAAGACACCCCAGGGCCGTAACTGTCAAGCGGCGATGTCGGTTTGGGGGATTGGGTGTTCCAGTGAGTCCACGCAAGGCCCTCTTCGTAGGAGGTGCGGTATTCGAGGACGCCGTGGAGGACACCGACGAGCTTGTTGGCGAGTTTGCGTCGGGCGGTCTTGCCGGTATTCGGCCCAGGGTTATGCGCGTCATAGTAAGCGCGCGCGCCCGACGAGCAGCTCAACGAG
>JBOGEA010000018.1:0-29401 GCA_050743205.1 Egibacteraceae bacterium
GACGGACGGTGGCGGCTGCACCCGCCGGACCGCCAATGACCACCATGCCAGCGCCCGCAGATGTCACCGGTGGCCTCGCTGAGGCATGGCCACCGGCACCGGGTTCGCGCGAGCCGCGGTCGGGTCTGCGGGGTCTGCCAGCGTCCCACCGCGCCTGCGGACCTTGCTCCTGATTGTGCGACAGCCTGCATGCACAGTGGCATCGGCAGGAAACGGCCGCTGTCAAGCGTGTCGGCGATCAGCCACCCACGGAAACGTGACAAGAGCTACAAAATCGGAGCTGTCCGACCCGGAGAACTCAGCCACCTGGAACAGGCCGGGGACAGCTCCAGCAGACGTCCGGCGTCGCGCAGCGCGTACAGATCACGCCAGGAAACCCCGGCCTCTGCCCCTCTTTGGACCGAACACGCGGCCGAGCCGTCGAAGCCGATCCAGCGCGCTCTCCCAGGAACCCATGTCCGAAAGCTGCATGGCCAGGGCTTAGGGAGGGAGGATTTCAAACACGACCCCTGACGCTTCGAGCAGCACCGCATGCGGCGAGGTTAGTCCGACCCGGCGGCTCTCCCAGGTCTGGCTCGGCCAAGACGGCACCTGTTCGATCCTCCTCATCGGTCCCAGGCGTGTGCGGGCGAGCCGGCTCACCGCCTCGGCTACGTCGGCCCCAGAGAGCGGCGGGTCGCGGAGGCGCGCCCGGTACTGACGGCGACAAAGCTCGTTCGCGCGGCGCCGCGACCCCCGGCCACAGCGGCGCTCATCGGGTCACCAGCGGCGATCGTGGAGTCTGTGCCACGGCAGGACGGCCGTGCCGCGTCGCTCGTGCGGCCGGTCACCGCCGTAGACGAGCACGCCGGCCAGAGACGTGGTTGCATCGCTGAACCGCGCCGCAACGTCCCGCAGGCCGTCGAACCAGTCGCTGGCGACGGTGGCGCCGGACTTCGCCTCGACCAAGGTCACATCCGCACCATCGGTCACCACCAAGTCCACCTCTGCGCCGCGGGTCTCGCGGAAATGGTGCAGCCCCTCGGTCACCCCGCGGTTGGCGCGGGCCTTGCGCACCTCCGCGGCTACCCAGGTCTCGAACAGCGGCCCTCGCAGCGGATGCCGACGGAGTTGGTCGGGCTCACGCACGCCGAGCAGGTGGCAAGCCAGGCCGGTGTCGGCCAGGTGCAGCTTGGGCGCCCTCACCGCGCGCTTGCGCACGTTGGGTGACCACGCTGGCAGACGAAAGGCCAGAAAGGTGGCTTCCAGCACCGACAGCCAGCCGGCGGCCGTGTTGCGGGCCACACCAGCGTCATTGCCGATCGCGGTGAGGTTCTCTTCCGCGGCGGTGCGTCCGGCGCACAGCTCGAGAAAGGTCCGGAATGCTCGTAAATCACCTACGGCCAGCACCTGACGGACGTCGCGTTCGACGTAGGTCGTGGTGTAGTCCCGCAGCCACCGATCGGGAGGGATGCCGACGTCCCAGATGCGCGGGAAGCCGCCGGCCCACACGGCGTGCCACAGGTCCCGCGGATGGTTGGGGAACCTGGTCAGCTCGGGCCAGGTGAGGGGATGCAGGTGCAGGACGGCTGTCCGCCCCGCCAGGGACTGGGCGACGGCCTGGGCTAGTGGGAGATGCTGGGAGCCTGTCAAGACGAATCGTCCCGGGTCCGGTGCGCGGTCGACCTCCTCCTGCAGATAAGGAAGCAGCTCCGGCACGTGCTGAACCTCATCGACGACCACGCCGCCGAGGTGCGAGGCCAGAAACCCGCGGGGGTCCTCACGCACTTCAGCCCTCACGTCCAGGGGCTCAAGTGAGACATAGGGCAAGTGCGTGAACAGCTGCTTCACGAGGGTCGTCTTCCCCGACTGCCTCGGGCCGGTCACCGTGACGACGGGATACCACTCGGCAGCCCGGAGCACTTCGGGGGCGAGGTCGCGATCGATCATGACACCGATCTTCAGTGCGACTGACGATCGGTGCAACCTTTGCCTGCAGGAAGTTTCCATGATACGGCTGCACCCTGCCTACAAACTCGACAGCTTCCTATGATCTCAGAGCTGCTGGAGCAGGGCGGTGCGCTCTTCGATCGTGGCTTGGACCTGGGCGTCGGCCTGTTCGCGCCGCCCTTCGAGCCACGTGACCATCTGCTGGACGTACGCGTGCGTGCTGTCGACGGTGTGGCGGGCCTGCTGGATCTTGGACTGGACGATCCAGTCGAAGATAAGCCCGTCCAGGAAGAAGTCCGCGAAGTGTACGATCGGACCCAAATCGACCTGACCGACGGGCACCGCACCAGTGGCCACATCGGCCAGCTCACGGTCGAAGCGCAGGAGCTTGGACTGCATCAGTGCGGCGACCAGACGGGCGTCGTCGACGTAGCCGTGCTTGACCATGGTGATGAACAGCCCGCCGCCCAGCAGGTCCACCACGCCGACGGTGCTCGCGTAACGCAGCGACGTGGCCAGCTCCCCGAGGTCGCGCAGCACCTCGTGGCCGACGTCGATCGCCTCGCCCAGCTCCCGCAGGTCCGCCTCGGCGCTCGCGCGACGGTGCGCGACCTCGACGAGTTGGCGCCCCAGAGGATCGTCGACCGTGGTGAGCCGCCGCTCTTTCTCCACCATCGCCGCCACCAGCCGGGCCTGGGGGTCTCCAAGCCCGCCGACCTCAGCCTCCAGGCGAGCGACCTCCTCGGCCAGCCCAGCCGCGACCCGCTGCGCGGCGTCGTGCTGGAACTTCGCGGACGCCGCCTCGCGACGCTCCTTCTCGCGCCAGCGCTGGCCCGGCGTGCCCGCCATGTCCAGCAGCCACCCCCGCAGCCGGCCCCCCTCCAGCCGGACGACGTCCCGCTCCTCTTTCGTCAGCTGCCGGGCCAGCCGGTCTGCCTTTGCGCGCTCAGTATGCAGGGACTGGCGCGCCGCCTTCAGGTCCCGGGCAGCCTTCTCCAACCGCCGGGCGTCCACCCGGGCAACGGTCAGCTCCTCATCGACCCAGGCAAGCTCATCGTCAGTGGCCATACCTGTGGTGTACTACACCCGACGATCGCGGGCCGTCACTTTCGGGAGTTCGCCGCTGTTCAGGGGTCGCCTGACCATGTGGGCGGTATCGTCACGTGACGTGGACATCGCTGAGCTGAAGAATCAGGCTCGCACGGTATGGGCGCGTGGCGACTACCGGGAGGTCGCACGCCTCCTGATGCCGGCGGCCGGGGCGCTCGTCCAGGCGACGGGCATCAGGCCAGGCCAACGGGTCCTCGACGTCGCCGCCGGCACAGGCAACGTGGCGCTCCAAGCCGCGCGTCTCGGCGCCGTGGTGACGGCTCTGGACCTGACGCCGCGGATGCTGGAGCTGGGCATGGCCCGGACGGAGGCCGAGGGCATGCAGGTCGAGTGGGTCGAGGCCGACGCTGAGGACCTGCCGTTCGCCGATGGCAGCTTCGACGTCGTGACCTCGGCGTTCGGGGCGATATTCGCGCCCAGGCCCGACGTCGTCGCCGCCGAGGCCGCCCGGGTGCTCCGCCCCGGCGGGCTGCTCGGCTTGGCGGTTTGGCCCGCCGAGGGGTACATGGCCAGGATGTCGGCCGTCGCGCGCCGCTGGCAGCCGCGGCCCCCGGATCTGCCCGACCCGTACGCGTGGGGTGACGACGCCACCGTCCGCGCCCGGCTCAAAGACCGCTTCGAGCAGGTTGCGTGCCTGCCCGGCACCCTCCACTGGACGTTCGAGTCGCCCGCCGCGCACCGGGCGCTGCTTGAGACCTCCTCCCCCTCCCACGTCAGCGCCGCCGCCGCGATCGGCCCCGAGGCCGCCGCGACGATGTTCGACGACCTCGAGGCGCTCAGCGCCGAGTACGCCCAGCCCGACGGCAGCATCGCCATCGACGCCGCCTACCTGCTGGTGACCGCCCGCCGCCCGTAAGCGGGGTGTGTCGGATGGGCTCCGGAAACCGGAATTGAATCGACACACCCGCTTGGACGTTACGGCTCCGGCAGGGTGCCGGTCTCCAGCAGGTGGACGAAGCCGGCCTCGTCGAGGGTGGGGACGCCGAGCTGGGCGGCTCTGTCGGCCTTGCTGCCCGGGTCGGCGCCGACGACGACCGCGCTGGTCTTCTTCGAGACGCTGGACGTGACCTTGCCGCCGCGGTCGGTGACGGCCTGCTTCGCCTCGTCGCGGGTGAAGCCCTCAAGGCCGCCGGTGAGCACGACCGTCCAGCCCTCCAATGTCGAGCCCGCGCGTCGCGTGTCGGTGTCGAGGCGGACGCCGGCGGCGAGGAGCCTGTCGATCAGCGCGGCGTTGCCGGGGTTGTCGAAGAACTTGCGCACGGAGTCGGCGATGACCGGCCCGGCGCCCTCGACAGCGGCCAGGTCGTCGGGCGTCGCCGCGCGCAGCGCCTGAAGGTCACCGAAATGGCGGGCGAGCTGCCGCGCGACCGTGCCGCCGACGTGCAGGATGTTCAGCCCGACCAGCAGCCGCTCGAACGGCTGCTGTTTCGACGCCTCGATGCCGGCGAGCAGCGCGTCGACCTTCTTCTGGGCGAACCCGTCCAGCTCCAGCAGCTCCTCAGCGCGCAGGTGGTACAGGTCCGCGAGGTCTTTCACGAGCCCATGGTCGAGCAGCGCCCGGGAGGTCTCGTAGCCCAGCCCCTCGATGTCCATCGCGCCGCGGCTCGCGTAGTGGTACAGCGACTCGCGCAGGCGGCTGGGGCAGTCGACGTTCGTGCAGTAGGTGGCGGCCTCGCCCTCCAGCCGCTGGAAGGGCGCGCCGCAGAACGGGCACACCACGGGCATCCGCCAGGGGCCGGCGGACTCGACCTCGGGCGACCGCTTGGCGAGCACCGGGCTGACCACCTCGGGGATCACGTCTCCCGCTTTGCGGACGATCACCGTGTCGCCGGGCCGCACGTCCTTCAGCCGGGCCTGGTCCTGGTTGTGCAGCGTCGCCAGCGAGATCGTCGACCCGGCGACGAGCACGGGCTCCAGCACCGCGAATGGCGTG
Source organism: Egibacteraceae bacterium (assembly GCA_050743205.1). Taxonomy (GTDB): domain Bacteria; phylum Actinomycetota; class Nitriliruptoria; order Euzebyales; family Egibacteraceae; genus JBOGED01. The sequence continues at coordinate 4,973 of JBOGEA010000018.1, forward strand.
ACCTTGCCGGTGCGGCCGACGTTCACCTGGATGTCGCGGAGCAGCGTCTCCCTCTCCTCCGGCGGGTATTTGAACGCGATCGCCCAGCGGGGGGCTGAGGAGGTGAAGCCGAGCTGGCGCTGGTGGGCGAGCGCGTCGACCTTGACCACCACGCCGTCGATCTCGTACGCCGGGTCGTGGCGGTGCTCGCGCCAACCCTCGACGAACGCCCAGACCTCGTCGAGCGTGCCGACGGTCCGCGTCTGCTCGGCGACCGGCAGCCCCGCGCGGGCGATCCACGCGAGGAAGCCGCTGTGGCTGTCTAGGTCGAGGCCCTGGACGGCTCCCATGCCGTGGCAGACGACCCGCAGCGGCCGCGACCGGGTGATCTCGGGGTCTTTCTGGCGCAGCGCCCCCGAGGCGGCGTTGCGGGGGTTGGCGAACCGCGCCAAGCCGGCCTGCTCCCGCGCCTCGTTCATCGCCTCGAATGCCGCGATCGGGTAGTAGACCTCGCCGCGGGCCTCCAACAGCGCGGGCGGGTCGGGCAGGTCGAGGTAGGAGGGGACGCCGGAGATCGTACGGACGTTCGGGGTCACGTCCTCGCCGGTCCGGCCGTCGCCGCGGGTCACCGCCTGGCTCAGCCGGCCCTTGACGTACGAGAGCGCGATCGCGACCCCGTCGACCTTCAGCTCGCACGTGAACCGAGGGGCCGCCCCGTCGAGCCCGCGCGCCACGCGCTCAGCCCAGGCACGCAGCTCCGCCTCCTCGAACGCATTGTCGAGGGAGCGCATCGGCACGCGGTGCTGGACCGGGCGGAAGGCCGGAGAGGGTGGAGTCCCGACCTTATGGGTGGGCGAATCCGGATCGTCCAATTCGGGGTAATGGGCCTCCAGATCCGCGAGTTCACGCATCAGTACGTCGAACTCAGCGTCTGTGACCGTCGGGTCCGACAGCACGTAATAGCGGTAGCGATGCTGCTCGATCAGGACGCGGAGCTCGTCGGCGCGTCGGCGGATGGAGTCGTCGGCCATACGGACGAGTCTAGTGAGCACCCCCGTGCGCAACGCTCTGGCCCAGCGGAGGTCCCGCCACCGGGAAGGCGAGGGCACAGCGCGGGGGCGCCCCCGGGCGGGTGGGACCTCACGCACCCGGCTCTTGGAAATAGCCAAGGGCAGGTGCCTACCGGTGATGGCTCTACGGCACAGCCGTCACCACGTCGATCGAGGAGGCTCACGATGTGGCAGGTGATACTGGTCTTCCTGTTCGCCGCGGCGCTCGCGTGGCTCGTGTCCGAGAGCCCGCGGCTCGTGATCCGCAGGCGTCTCATCGACGACGACGAGTGGGCCCATTGGCTGGACGACCTTCGGCGGGAGCACCGGCGATAGGTTTGCGGGCAGCCGTGTGGCGGAGGCTCGGTCGCGCTCTCCCGCTGACCGACGCGGGCATGGGCGCGCCTGCACCGGGGTGGGGCATCCCAGGGAGAAGGCGGGCCTAGAAGCAGCTCGGACAGGCGGCCGGCACCGGGCGTGCCGCGTAAACCCGCTCACGCCAGCCCGAACACCACCGATCACTTCGGGGCGGTGACCAGTAAGCCGGCGTCGGTGGCGGCTGCGGCGAGGCGGGTGTCGTAGGTGAGGAACTCGGTCAGCGCGACGCCGAGTCGGCGCGCGGTCGCCAGGTGCAGGGCGTCGAGGCTGCGCAGCGAGGGACCCGGGAGCCGGGCGGCCATCCGAAGCGCCGGCTCGAGCGGGAGCTGCTCGATGCTGTCCAGCAGCTCCTCGACCAGCCTGTGATCCTGCTCGTCGGCGCCGACCCGGATCAACGTTCGATGTATCTCGACCTGGGCGAGTTCGCTGGACACCAGCGGCGCGTCGGTGGCGGCCAGGTGATCCGCGAGCGCGGCGCTCTCAGGCTCGGCGCGCAGCAGCTTCACCAATGCGCAGGAGTCCAGGTAGATCATGCGCGTTCCTCCTCGCGCATCCGGAGCAGCACGTCCGCCAGCGGCGCACCGGGGCTCACCGGACGCTGCCGCAGCCGGTCACGCAGCCGAGCCTGCCGCTCACGCCAGTCGGCGCGGACATGGCCGGCCTCGATCAGCTTGGCCATCGTGCGCTCAACCGGGTCAAGCGGGATCAGGCGGGCGATCGGCTCTCCATCTCGGGTGATCTCCAGGCTCTCGCCGGCCTCTACCCGGCTGAGCACGTCCTTATGCTGTCGAACCAGCTCCCGCACCGTAACACGCTCAAGGACCATGATGACACGTTACCACAGCGTCACAAAGAAGCCACAGTGTCAGACATACTGTCCTCGCGGCTGGCGATCGTGGCGCCGCCCAGGCAGCTGTCGCCGTCGTAGAGCACCACCGCCTGGCCCGGCGCGACGCCTCCGGGGCACCGCGCCGGGAACGTCACGCGGATGCGGCCGGACCCCAGGTCGTCCAGGGCGCAGGGCAGGGGCTCGGCCCGGTAGCGGACCTGAGCGGTGAGGCTGGTCTGGGGAGCGGGCGGGTGGCCCGCGATCCAGGAGGCGCGGTCGGCCTCGACGATCGAGGTGTCGAGCATCGCCCGCGGCCCGACGTGCACCTCGTCCCCATCGATCGCGGTGACGTAGAGCGGCTCGCTGAATCCCGCCAGGCCCAGGCCGCGCCGCTGGCCCACCGTGAACCGGTACGCCCCGTCGTGGCGGCCGACGACCTGGCCGGCCGGGCCGACGAACGCCCCCTCGCGGGCCCCGAGGCGGGGCCGCAGGAACCCTCCGAGGTCTCCTGACGGGATGAAGCAGATGTCGTGGCTGTCGGGCTTGCGCGCTGTGACCAGGCCGCGCTCGGCGGCCATGCGCCGCAGCTCTGATTTCGGGAACTCCCCGACTGGCCAGAGCGTGTGCCGCAGCTGCTCCTGGGTCGCCATGTAGAGCACGTAGGTCTGGTCCTTGCCGGGATCGGCGGCGCGGCGCATGGTGAACCGCTCGCCGTCCGGGCGCAGCCGCACGTGGTGGCCGGTCGCCAGCGCGTCGAAGCCGACCGCCCGGGCGCGGGCGAGCAGCGCCGTGTACTTCACGCGCTCGTTGCAGCGCACGCACGGGTTCGGCGTTCGCCCCGCCGCGTACTCGGCGACGAAGTCGTCGACCACCCGCTCGCGGAACGCCTCCGCCAGGTCCCAGACATAGAACGGGATGCCCAGCCGGTCCGCCACCCGCCGCGCGTCCCGCGCGTCGTCGAGCGTGCAGCACCCCTTTCCGATCCCCGCCCCCCGACGGCCGCCGGCGCGGCCGTCCTCGCCCCCGGGGAGCCCGCTCGGCGTGTCCGCCATCTTCAGGTGCACGCCGGTCACGTCGTGGCCGGCCTCGGCGAGCAGCGCCGCCGCCATCGACGAGTCCACACCCCCGGACATCGCGACCAGGACTCTCACATGCGCCCCGCAACCGCGCCCGCGGAAGGCGCGTCGCGAGGACCCGCCTCCCGCTGTCCGCGGCTTTCCGCCGCATCCGACGGAAAGCCGCGGTTCAGACGGCTGCAGCGGCAGCTCGCGCACCGCTTTCCGTCACGGGCGACGGAAAGCTGTGCCTGACGCATCCGCGCGATCATCAGAGGAAGCCCCCGCCGGCGTCGCGCAGGCGCTTCACGCAGTCGGTGAAGGCGGCGACAGCGGCCTCGACATCGGCCTCGGTGGTGGTGCGACCGCAGGTGAACCGCAGGTGGGCGCGGTCGAGCGGGGCGCCGACCGCGGTCAGCACGTGGCTGGGCTCGGCGGCGCCGGACTGGCACGCCGAGCCGGTCGAGACCGCCACGCCCTGGGCGTCCAGCGCCAGCAGCAGCGCCTCGGCGTCGCAGCCCTCGACGGCGACATGCGCGTTGTGGGGCAGCCGGGCGGTCGCCGAGCCGTTCAGCGCGACCCCTCCCACCGCGAGCAGGCCGTCCAGCAGCTGGTCCCGCAGCGCGCGCAGGCGTGGGACCTCGGCGTCCATGGTCTGCGCGGTCAGCGCGGCGGCCGCGCCGCAGCCCACGATGCCCGCCGTGTTCAGCGTGCCGGAGCGGACCCCACGCTCCTGCCGCCCGCCGTGCAGGACCGGCTGGGCGGCCAGGTCCCTGCGCAGCATGAGCACCCCGACGCCCTTGGGGCCGTTGAACTTGTGCGCGGCCAGCGCGAGCGCGCCGATCCCCCAGCCGTCGAGGTCAAGCGGAGCCCGCCCGAACGCCTGGACCGCGTCGGTGTGCAGCGGCACCCCACGGTCGCGCAGCGCTGGGCCGATCACGTCGAGCGGCTGGATCGTGCCCAGCTCGTTGTTCGCGCCCATCACGCTGACGAGCACGGTGTCGGGACGGACGGCGGCGAGCAGCCGCTCCGGGTCGACGACGCCGTCGGGCTCCGGCGGCACGACGTCCAGGTCGAAGCCGGCATGCTCGGCGAGCCACTCGCACGACTCGATCACCGCGTGATGCTCGATCGCCGTCGTCACGACATGGGCACCCCGGCCGGCCTCCCGCCCCGCCCATGCGATGCCCTTGACCGCCTGGTTGTCCGACTCCGTCCCACCCGAGGTGAACAGCACCTCCAGCGGTGTCACCCCCAACGCCTCCGCTGCCTGCTCCCGCGCCGTCTCCACCGCCGCCCGCGCCGCCCGCCCCCACGCGTGCATCGACGACGGGTTGCCGTACTCCCACTCCAGGTACGGCCGCATCGCCGCCAGCACCCCGGGGTCGATCGGCGTGCTCGCGGCATGGTCCAGGTAGATCCGCATCGGTGAGACGCTACCGCGCCACCGCGGCCCGCGACGCCTCACCCCGGGTACTCCGGGTTGGGCACGCAGGGCGTGTCGCCCGAGATGGTGAGGATGCCCGAGCCCGGAACCGCGAGGGCGCGGAAGGTGAAACCTTCCACGCTGCTGAGCAGATCAGGGTGAGGGTCGTCGAGGTGGCGCCGGTCGATGTCGTAGCCGCGCTCCTCCCAGCGCGCCTCGACCGCCGGCAGCAGGTCGGCCGGCTGCCGCCCGTCGGAGATCGCGATGTCTACGCCCCAGGTGGAGAACACGTGCGGAGCGATGTCGGCCTCCTCACAAAAGCTGGGACCGATGTCGATGCTGACAGGGTGGGGCGCTCCGGGGGCAGCGGCCTCTGCGGTGTCGAGGATGATCTGCCTCAGCCGAGCGTGCGCCTCGTCGCTGGTGAGGTCCTCCCGGACACCGCCGCCTGCGCCCCCCATTGCCGCGCAGGCGGCGGTGGCGATGATGACCAGCCAGGCAAGACGACCCACGTCCACGCGATCATGCCTGTCCTTCTCGCGCGGGACGCGTCACCCCGGGTACTCCGGGTTGGGTACGCAGGGGCTGTTGGCGTCGATCACGAGGCGGCCTGATCCAGGAACCGCGAGGGCGCGGAAGGTGAAGCCGTCCGCGCTGCCAAGCAGCTCCGGATGGGTGTCGTCGACCCAGCGCCGGTCGATGTCGTACCCGAGATCCTCCCAATGCGCCTCGACCGCCGACAGCAGCTCGGCGGGTTCCTGCCCATCTTGCAGGGGGATCCTGACCCCCCAGGTATGGGAGACATGAGGAGCGATATCGGCTTCCTCGCAGTAGCGCGGAACGGTGTCCTCCACACGGGGTTGGCGCGGGGCTCCCGGCAGCACCGCGTCGGCGGTCTCATCGACGATCTGGTGCACCCGGGCAAGCGCCTCGTCACTGGTGAGATCGTCCCGGACCCCGCTGCCGCGACCAAGCGCCGCGCAAGCGGCGGTGGCAATGGCGACCAGTCCAACCAGCGCGGCCCATGTCCGTGTGATCATAAGGGTCCTCCTCATCAACCCAGCAGGCGGTCGCCGATCGAGACGTTCGCGGTTTCGGCCGCTCACGGCATGTCCCTGAAGTCACCGACGATATCGCCTATCTTGTCGATGCCCTCCTGGGCTTTGTCGACCAGCTTCTCCGTTTCCTTGACAGCTACGCCAGTGACACCCTGCGCCGCATCGACGGCACCGTTGACCGGCAGCGCGACCAGCCGCCCACCGGGAACCTTCTCCAGCGCGTCGCCCATTCCGTCCTGCCCACGGTCGACCACGTCCTGCGCCGTGCCGACGCACGCATCGACCCGCTCCTGAGCCAGGTCAATCCCCATCAGTGACTGGTCCAGCGGCGTAGGCCGGCGCGCCGACACGAGGTGGTCCTGATCGGTCACGATGAAGGCGAGGTTGCGCAGCGACTCTGAACCCGGCATGAAGTAATCAGAGTGCCAGACGATCTGGCCGGCCTCAAACCGGTGACCCCCGAACCGCGGGTCGGTCGGGTCAGCGCCATGCCACTCCGACCACGCGACCGCGTCCAGCGGCGCCCGGGCGGCCCAGAAGTCGGTCTCCGGCGGCAGGCGCAGATCCTCGATATCGTCGGCCCCCACACCGGGGCTGCCGATCACCGCCACGTTGTCCGCCTGCAGCCCCTGGCGCAGCGCGATCCCGGTGACGAGCGACCCGTAGCTGTGGGCGACCACCGACGTCACCACCTCGTCCTTGAGCAGCAGGCCGGCGGAGAAGCCACGCAGCGCCGGCGCACCGGCCTCGGCCTTCGCCGGGTCAAGCACATCGGCGCTGTCCGGCGTGTTGTAGCCCAGCCAGGCGATCACCGCTGTGCTCGAACCCGGCGCATAATCAAGCACCGCAGCCCGAAGCTGCTTCGCGTTATCCGCGAAACTATCGAAGTTGTCGAGGTGGTTGGACATGCCGGGGACGAGCAGGGCGACGTTGTCGGCGTCGTCGAGGTCGCCGAACACCTCGGCCACCCGGCCGTCTCCGGTGTTGTCGAACAACAGGAACTGGCGGTTCGCCGGCTCGCCCTCTGCGTCATAGAGGAAGCCGCGCAGGGTCTTCTCGCGCCGGGTCAGGCGCTCGACCGCCTCGTGGTCGCCCTGGCGACGGGCCTGTTCGAGCGCGTTCCTCGTGTCAGCCAACGCCCGCCCGATCAGGACCCGGTTGGCCTGGTAGCGCCGGTCGAACGGCATCCCGCCCACTGGCCCGACCAGCTCGGGCGCCGCGGCGATCAGCGCGTCCCACTGGGTGTCGGTCAGCCCCCGCGCCCACGCCTGCACCGCCCGCGCCCGCTCGACCACCGAGTACGTCGGGTCGTTCAGCACCACCCGCAGCTCGCCGATCATCCGCCCGACCTCCGTCGAGCCGACGAGCGGCATCCACGACAGGCCAGCCTGGACGGCACACTCGGCGGCGAGCACAACCCCACCGCACCCGGTCCACCGGTCGGCGCGCTCGAATGCCGAGGCGACCGCATCGACGAACTCGGCCAGGCGCGCCACTCCCCTGCCCGCCTCGGCGACATCCACGTCCAGGGACGGCACCGCGGGCAGGAACGCCGCCCGACCCTCGCCGCGGCGGAACGCATCGAGCGCCTCGCCCAACCTGCCGGCCCGCCAGCGCAGCGCCTCGGCGACAGCAGCCTGGACCCCAGCGAACCGGCGCAGCGCCTCCGGCCTGGCGGAGACCGTGCTCACCGCGGCGCCCGCCGACGCTCCTCAGCGGCGCGCTCCTCACGCCACCGCTGCCGGCCGGCCTCACGGCGAGCCTGCTCCGCGCGGGCCCGCGCACCAGCCGCAACGACCGCGCCCGCCAGCGCCCTCAGCTCATCACGGAGCCGCTCACGCATGCGCCACAGCCGCTCCGCCTCCCGGTCGAACGCCTCACGCGCTCTCCCAGTCCATTCGGCGACGGCGTCGCTCCGCTCGCGCGCCTCAGCGTGCAGGGTGGCGTCGATCACGCGCGCGGCGGCGTGGCACTCGGCGACCACCTCCTCGGCGGCTTGGTGGTCAAACCCCACATCACTCCAGTTCGGCTGCCAGCTCGGCACGGCCCGTCCCCCATCTGCTTCTCCCATGGCGTCCCCATCCCGGCGGAGGGTACGCACACGCAAATGAGGACACAAGCACCTGCACCTCCCCGCCGCCGTGCCGCCTGAGCCTTCCCACGCTACGAGCGGCAGATCGACCATCACACGAGCGGCAGATCGACCACGTCAGGGTTAGGCGCGTCGCCATGGACGGCAACACATGGCTCGTTGCTTCGGGCTCACTGACAGGCCGGCGTGGACGACGAGGACGACCGCCGTATCCGACAGGCGTGTTTTCTCACATCTGCCCGTGTCGGTGGGCTGCGTCAAACGTCAAACGCATCGTGGCCAAGCGGGGCTGGACCCGGCCAGCTTCTCCGGACACGCCTGCGCGCGGGGCTGGCAACTGCTGCCGCAGCAGCCGCGGACGTGGCCTCTGCGCAGGGCGGACTGTGAGCGGCTGTCCGGGCAAGCCTTGGGAGGGGGCGCGATGTGACCTGCGAGAGAGGCGGCTATGTCGGCTGGCGCCCAGCAGTGATCACCATCGGCGCGAGGTCAGCACGTTCATCGTCCGGGAGCGCTGCGATCGCTGGAGATCACGCGTGATGTGTTCAGCCAACTCGAGGCGGCGGGCTCGCGCGCGCTCCTCGAGGCGACGGCGAAGCCGGTTGAACTCGGGCCTCGCGCTCCTCGGCGGGATTGCGGCCCCGTTTGCGCTCCAGCGCCTCCAGCGCGCCGGCCCCCCGGAGAGATCAACGGTTTACCGTTACGGTTGACCGTCAGCGCTCCCGTTCTCCCCGGCCGCGCTGCTGGGCTTCTGGATTGCCAGTTCCTCGGTGATCGCGGATCGCTCGGCAAAGGGCTCCATCTGGAACGAGTTGAGGAGCACCCTCCCGTATGACGCCGAAGCCCATTGTCCGCTCACGCGGGTAGCCGTGGTGGTCTCGATATCGCTCAGTCACGGGGTGAAGAATGAGCGTCTCGTTCGCGAGATCCAGGAGCGCACGGCGATGCTCGGGGGCTGCCGAGCCGATCACAACGGCATCACGAGCAGACCGGTGAACCTCCTGGGCCAACTCGTCGGGTGTTCGGTGCCGCTCCGAGACGAGGCGGATCTCAACGTCGGCACCAAAAATGCGGCGTAACTCTGTTTCCCACCGCTCTCTGATGAAGGCCGAAGGTTCTGTGAGCGGACTGATGTAGACCACCTTGAGCGGGCTCACGTCGGTGTCGGACTGAGTCTCCGCAGCTCTTCAAGCTCGCATGCCCTTGCAGCAAGCTCCCACACTAAGTCGGGGTTGTACTCGCCTCGACTGTGTTGCACTTCCAGCCATTCAATGAGTTCGGCTACCGGATAATCCCGGTATGGCCGCTGAGGGTCGTAGCCCTCGGCGGCGGCCTCGGCGACCGCCAGGTCACAGAGTGCTGTCGTCTGGGTGCTCATGGCCTTCACGCTACCGCTTGGCTGTGACATGGCCCAAACACCCCACACCGCTAAGAGCCGCCAGGACGGAATCCCCGCCCCGCGTCCGCATTCAGGGCCTCGATGGGTGAGCAGGACAACAGCACGCAGCCCGTCGCCATGGACGGTCTTGACCTGTATCCGCGCCGGCTGGAGCCGTCGCCGAGTCCATCGGACGCGACCTGGGGACTGCCCCGGTCGACGCTCAAGCGGTACCTCGACCTGCTCGAGCTGGTGTTCATGGTCCGCCGGATCCCCGCCTGGCCGTCGAGCCTCACCACCCGCGCCGTCGCTGTGCGCAGGCTGTTGATGGTCGACTCCGTGCTCGGCGCGCATCTGATCGGGTCCACCGCCGGGCGCGTCTCCGACGTCACCGCGCCTACCGGTCCGCTGCTGGAGAACTTCGCGCTCGGCGAGATCGCCCGGCAGATCACGTGGTCCGACGAGCCGGCGCGGCTCTACCGCGACCGTGACGGCGTCGGAGAGATCGTCGGCGTGGAGGTGAAGGCGGCGGAGACGGTTCGCGCCGACGACTTCCGCGGCCTGCGCCACCTCGCCCGCCATCTCTGCGACCGCTTCGTCGTCGGGTTCGTCCTGTACGCGGGCGCCCAGACCCTCCCCTTCGGCGACCGCATAAGTGCCCTCCCCCTCGCCGCCCTCTGGCAGGCCCCGACATGACGGGAAGCGGCTCAGCAGTTGCCGAGGCGACCTTCGAAGCCTTGTGTGGAGACCTGCGATCTGACGAATGGTTACGCGATGATGAGCGATATCACTGCGATTTCAAAAAGGAGGTAGCCGAAGCCCAGAAATGCCCAGGTTCTCTGTACCTGCTGAAAGTGCTCGATGCTGTCCCACTGCCTCTGCTGCCAGGCCCACGCGCTGCCGTTGAGTCCGAGCACGACCATCACGGCAAAACCAACGAGGGGAATCAATGTCAATAGAGCGATATAAACAAGGTTTCCGAGGCCCCAGATCCAGCCGAGGAGAAAAGCGCCCCAATTCCAACCCAAGACCTCTGGCGGGACCACAGCGCTGTTTCCCTGACCGGAGGTATTGTTCGGCCCAGTGCCCGGAGCGGCTGAGCGTGACGGAGCCTGTTGCGGCGCGTGTTCGCTTTCGCTCTGAGGACGCTCGGGCTGGCTGTGCTGGCTGTCGGTGCGCTGCGGCGGCATCTCCGCCTGCCCCAGCAGCGGGACGCCTTGGCCGAGTCGGACCTCCACCAACCGAAGATCGAGGTGGCGTTGCCGCTTGGCGATCTCGACGCCCTCGACCGCCAGCGTGGCGGTCACGTCGCAGCGACCGCTGTCGAGGGCAACGAGCCGGCCGTCACGGACCGTCGCGACGAGGCCTCTCACCACGAAGTCGAGGGACAGCTCGAAGTCCACGGTGGCGACTCGGACACCATCGAAAAGCAGATCGACATGGGGTTGGTGCACAGAGGTGATGCGGTGCGTCGCGAGATCGACGACCTCCGGCCCACCAGGGACGGCGACGCTGCGTCGAGCCGCGGCGGTGAGGGCAGCGTGTTTGCGCCATCCACCGATGATGACGTCGACGATGTCCAGATCGGCCACCCCGGCAGCCACCCTGGCGAGTTCGCGGTCGGCGGCCTGACGTGTCACTGAAGAAAAGCCGTCGAGAACGCCGCGGGCTGCTCCTGTCACGTCACCCTGCCCGAGCGAATCCGCAAGGATGGCGGCGGCCCCCTCGACGTCGTCATCGTCGAACAGAACCCAGCGGGCGGTGAGGGGGCTGGAGCCGGCGGCGGCGTTCATTCGATCATCTCTTCGATACGGATGTCGGCCTGCACGTCGCGGGCGGACTCAAGCCGCACCGTGTGGGTAGGCATATCTCCGAGGTCTTCGGTGACTGGCTCGACTGGTGGCGCAGCACGTGGTACAGCTCGGATGTCCGTAGGTGATCCAGAGCGCCGGGGTCGGGCGCGACGCGTGAGGACCGCGACGGCGATCAGCCCACCGAGTGCGCCTCCGGTGAGTCCGCTGGGCACAGCGTGGCCGGCGTCTCGCAAGACCAGGTCGGTTCCAGGGCATTCGGTGTACCCACGCAACGACGCGCCGCACTCGGCCCAGCCGCCGTCATCGGCGCTGGCCGCACCGCCGATGAGCACACTGGCGGCGGCGACGAAGAACATGAGCGTCAGCTGAGCCCCCGGGCCCTTTGCCTTCACCATGGCGCCCGCAACGAAGCCGATACACACCAGCAGAACAGCTGCGTCGTAATCGAGCAGGAACGGGAGCGCGAATCCTGCGGCAAGTCCCGCAAGAGCCACCGACCCGACGGCCAGCGGTGGACCGCCCGGGCGCAGCCCAGCGCTCTGGAGACTCCGGCCTACCCTTGTGGCCAGCCGACCCCCCAGCACTGCCGTCGCTGCGAGCAGCGTATAGATGGCGAGGAGCGCCGCATACATGCGCGAGAGCCGCTGCGCGTGCCCTGTTATTGGATCCTGTGATGCGATCAATCTAAAGGCGATTTGAAGGAGGACCCACGTCACGCCGCCAGAAGCGGCCAAGATGAGCCCGAGCGCGTGACCCTTCGCGTCTACAGCCCGCGCAGCTGTGCGTATGAAACGCGATCGATCTGCAATCAGCCTTCCGGACTTGCGGAAACCTCCAGTCAGCACGAGGCCGATTCCGAAACCAATCGGGACCGACCACAGCACAACGATCACATAGCCCCAGATCCTGTTACCAGTCACCGGAACGACCTCGAAGCCGCGAACCGGACCGGAAAGCCCGTCATAGCGCCTCGCGACGATCCACACATGCGTAAACCACGCGATGACGCCAGAGATCACCGCTGAAAGTCCGACGGCTACGGGCTTGCGGCGTATGGCGTCACCGAGGTCACTGGCCTCGACGGCGTACGGCGCCTCCAGCTCAGGAGTTGGGGTCATTTTTCTTCACTGATGGTCTCGTCCATGATGAAGAACCCTCCGTCGAAAGGAGTCCCATTCGTACGGACCCGATGGACGCCGCTGTCGTAACAGAGGTCAGCCTGCTCGCTGGGCGAGACGCCAATCACGCCTCGATCAGTCTCTATCAGGTACGTCGTCGCGTCGAGGTTCACGACGGCCACGCAGTCCCCGGCAGCGCGCCGCACGAACTCTGGCCTAAATCTTGTCTTGACGATCACCACGTCCGCGCTCTGCGCAACCGGTCCAGGTTCAGCAAGCTGCCACGGCTGGAGCCATAACGCGAGAGCGATACATGTGCCGCCGATCATCGCTGAAATGGGATAACGGTGTTGAACCAGCCGAGAGGCGATCTGATCACCCCGCTGGACAAGCACGCCAAGCGCAAGGCCGTAGGGCACATGGGCAGCGTAGGCGAGAACGATCAACAACTCCTTGCCTCGCAACTGGTAGGCGTCAGCGAAAGGAGTGACGAGCGTCGCGGTCTCCAACAGAAGGGCCCATGCCACACCCCAGCCCCAATGCCGCCGGTAGGCGAGCACTGCGTAGATTACGGCGAAGAACAGCCCGTTGGAGAAATGATAAGCCCATCCCAAGAACGCGGTGAGCCCGCTTGAGGCCTCAGCTCCCAGCAGCAGTATCCCGTACGACTCGATCGGCGACAGCAGCCGGAGGCCTCCGGCAACGACGAACGGTACACGGAACAGATCGTAGCCAATCGTCCCGACAATCCCGCTGAGCACGCCCACACGAAGAGCCCGAAGCAGCTGCGCGTCTCGTCTATGAGCAGCGAGCCACCCCGAGATGATCGCGCCCGCAGCCATACCGGGCAACGCGATACATGCGAATAAGGTACGGAAAGGAGCGATCCCATAAAGCCATCCCAGCAGCGGGACGACCGAACTCAAACTCACGGAGGCGACAAGCCAGGCGAGTGGCGAGCGCAGGCCAGCCGCTGGCCTCGCCGGATTCCTCATATCGCTGACGCCTGCTCGGACGCGAGGCAGGCTGTCGATCTTGAACGACCAACTCAACACCGCCTCACCCGACCGCAATCCCATCGTCCGCTGTCCTCAGGTTACATGGATGATCAACCTTGAGTCCATGGCCAAAACAGATGGGGAGAAAGACCAAAAGAGACCCTGCGCCCGAGATGCGAAAGTCGGAAACGCCGTCCTGTTATGCGCCGAGCGGTCTTCGGGCCCAGGCGGCAATTGAGGCGTAATCCATCAATCAGAGGTTGGGATTGGCCAGATCGGCATTCCCTCGTCGAATTCGGCCTCGGTGAGGCCCCCAGCCGCCAGCACGGGCGTTCGCAACTGTTCGAAACTCAAGCGTCGCCACTCGGCCATCGCCGATCCGCCGCGGCAGATGTCCACCTCGGCTTCGGCGTGGACATCGACCAACCCGGCGGCAGCCAACACCGCCGGCAGCGTTCGGGCCCATTGCGAGCCCGCCCGCGGATCGCATCACCGTGGCCACAGCCTCCACGAGCCTGCGATGTGCCAGAGAAGGCCCGCTGGCGAGCGGGAACATGTCGACGGGCTCCTCATCGAGCAGCCACCCTCCCGACTTGAGCGCCGTGATCAGCTTCTCGACACAGCGCTCACGGTCGGGCAGCAGGTCCAACACCCAGCGCAGGTGCACCACGTCGAAAGCCGCCGCGGGCCGTGGGTCGGCGCTGATGTCGTGACGCCGGACCTCGAGGTTGGCTGCGCCTGAGCCGATCGAGCTCGTCGAGGCCGCCCACCCGCCTGGCCGCTGGAACTTTGAGGAGGACTACCCCATCACCTGACCCGCCGGCAACGACACAGCTTCCCCGGTCGCCGCCATCACTGATCAACGGGCTGCCTGAGGCCTCGAACTCCTCAACCCAACCGGTTGCCGTCCCTCCCGACGGTCCTGCCGACGAGCCACACAGGCGGTCGGTAGCGCGGATCGGCTTGCGTGCGCAGCAGCGCGCAGAGGCGTTCCATCCCTTCGGGCGACAGCCTGAGGAGGTCACGGATCCGGCGAAGGCTGATGAAGTCCACGCCGCGATCACGAGCGCCGACCTCGTAGTCGTGGATGTGTGCGAGCGCTTCTGCCAGACCGATGTCATCCGCGCGTTCGGCTGATCTCAGCCTCTCGGCCTTTGCCCGCTCGTAGTCCAACTCTGAGACGACACCCGCACGGCGAAAGCAGTCCTCGACAGCCGCGAACGAGGTCGTCAAAGAGAGGCCACAACCCAGTCGATTGGATTGCACGGCTCTCAGGGGATCGACTTCGTACACGTCTGCGCGCTGCGACTCGACGGCCACGACAAAGCCTCCATCACGGATCTCGGCCCGCCCGGCACAGCCCATGGCGGCAAGCCAGAGCAGACCGGTGGCCTCGGAGGGATGCCACGCAAACACCTGAGCGAAGCCGGCGACATCATCGAAGGCCAGGCGCAGCAACGGCCGGCCAGAGCCGAGCGCCTGGCATCGTGACGCGGCCTGCTCGACGGACAGCTCTGCGTCGAGCCCGAGGCCCGCCACGAGCACGGTGGCAGAGACGGCCAAGCCGACCACCGCGGCCAGCACAAGGAAGTCGGCAAGCGGCGTTCGCAGCGTGGCCTCGTCCCCGCAGGCGAGAATGTCCCCGCCGACATCGACGACCATGACCTCGGTCAGGCCGAGCACGTCAACGAGCTCTTCGACCTGCGCACGCATCCCGACCGCGCCTCGCCTGGGATCAAGCAGGAAGATCGGCACGGCAAGGTCTGCGGCCAGACCCGGAAGATGAGAGCGGACCGGCGCCCGCGCAGCGGTCGAGGGAGTGACGCGGTAGTTCCACTCCCCCACCCGCTGCAAGCCATCAAAGGCCGAGGGGTCACGCGGCCCCGGCAGCGGGTCGACCTCTCGGCGCTCCCAGGCATAGCTGGCGAAGTAGGCAGGGCCCGACGCACCGCGCCGCGTAAGCGCCCGCCAGATCATGGCGGCGGCGATCACGTCTCCCCCACCGCCAGCGCCGATGAGCAAGGTCCCGGCCATCTCGCGCCTCAGCCTATGCGTCTCTGCGCCGCCAACCGACCCTCATCTCCCAGGCCGGATGTGAGCGGCACAGTCCCCAGTGCTCATCTCCAATGGAGGCGTGAGCCACCGATGACCCCAAAGCTCGCCATGGCGATGCCGGCGCTGCGAGTCGAGGGTGAGTCAAGGCTTTACAGGGCTCCGGGACGTCGTGCGCGCCCATCCCACCCTGCCCCGACGCCGCTCGGACCGGACGCCCGCGCCAATGACGCCGAGAACCGAACCGGGCTACGAGCGGAATGCCATGTCGGCAGGCGGTCAGCACTCTGACTTGCCCGAGCGGTTCTTCATGGAAGGCGAGAGCCGGCGGCGGCCACTGAGGGGGCGAGGCCGTCGGGTCAGCAGACCCGTCCGATTCCCGCGGCGTTCGCGCCGCGCTTCGCCGAGCATCTCGAGCGTTGGTGGAGCGCAAGCCAGACGCGCTTGCGTTCACCACACCGCGAGGCCGTCGGATCAACACGTCCAACTTTCACCGCGATGTGTGGGCGCCAGCGCGCGAGCACGTATTCCCAGAGGGCAGCCCGCTTCGTGAGACCCGACGGCACGACCTGCGGTACTCGGCGATCACGTCGTGGCTGAACGCAGGAGTCCTGCTGAGACGGCGCAGGGGTGGAGCGGGCACCGGACCGCATCAGTCCTGCTCGACACGTACCTGGGCGTGATGCGTGATGACGCGGTCGTATCACTGGCACGCGTCGAAGCGGCGCTCACAGACCCGAACGCTTCGCGGGCTGATCGCGGCACTCATGGAAACGAGGGACAGGAGGAGGTCAACGGTGGCAACGAGCGGTAGCACCCAACGCGCAACGTTCGCGCTGGTCAACGGGCAAATTTCGGCGTATGGCAAGGCCAGAGCCGAGTGGGCCCGGCAGGTATCGAACCTGCGACCAACCACTTATGAGGAGGCTGCTCTGACCACTGAGCTACGGGCCCGGTGGCGTGCAGGGTAGCGCCCGGAGGGGGCTGGGGACAGTTCTGCTGTTGTGTCACACCCCTGTGAGACACTGCGTGCATGGGATATCGGGGGAAGCAGGTTGAGCAGGCGAAAGCACGGGCGCTGCGGGCGGAGGGCATGACGATGCCCGACATCGCCGCAGCTTTGGGTGTCTCCAGGAGTTCGGTGTCGCTGTGGACGCGGGACGTGGAGTTCGAGCCGCGACCGCGAAGGCGCGCGAGGCAGCGTGGGCCGAATGTGCTGCAGCGGCGCAAGCAGGAGGACATTGAGCGGCTCCGCCAGGAGGGCGTCGAGCGCATCGGGCGCCTGTCAGAGCGGGAGTTCCTTGTGGCGGGGGTGGCGCTGTACGCGGGTGAGGGCAGCAAGCGGGATGGGGAGCTGGTGTTTGCAAATAGCGACCCGCAAATGGTGGCCTTCTCCTGCGCCTGGCTCCGACGGTTCTTCGACGTCGATGAGCAGCGGCTGCGCCTACGGCTGTACTTGCACGAGGGGCTCGACCTGGACGCCACGGTGCGCTTCTGGTCCGAGAGCACGGGCATTCCCGCCGAGCGCTTTGGGAAGCCGTACCGTGCAGTGCCGGACCCGTCGATCCGGACAGCGAAACACGTGCACGGGTGCGTGGGTATCCGCTACAGTTGCTCGGCAACGCATCGCGCAGTGATGGGCCTTGTATATGCTCTCCTCACTGCTGGTAGCGATCCGGGGTAGCTCAATTGGCAGAGCAGGGCCCTGTTAAGGCCAAGGCTGCGGGTCCGAGTCCCGCCCCCGGAGCTTCACCTGATATGTGTGCTGGGCGCGGGTTCTGGGCATGGTGCTCTTCTCAATCGATGTGAAGTGGAGGAGCCATGCGGTTGCGTATTCGATACCCCCTGTATCTGGGCTTGGCGGTTGGGTACGTGCTGGGGGCCAAGGCCGGCAGGGAGCGGTATGAGCAGATTCGGCGGGGATGGGCGGCGCTGAGCAAGTCGGAGAAGGCGCAGCAGTTGGGTGCCGAGGTGAAGACCACGGCGTCCAAGGCCGGTCACCGACTGGAGGAGAAGGCGTCTGCCGGGGTGGCCAAGGTGACCAGCCGGATCAAGGGCCGCCATAACGGAGACGGTCAGCACAGCGGTCAGCCGGACTTGGCCTCGCCGTTCCCGACCACGCCGTAACCCTCAGCCCTCCAGCGACAGCACCTCGACGGTGGGGCTGACAGCGAGGCCTAGCTGTGGGCCGCTGAGCAGCACAAACGCCGTGTCGTCGACCACGGCTGCTCCCAGCCCATGCCGGGGCGTGCCCAACGGCGGCAGCACCGTGACACGGTTGGTCGCGTCGATGCACCCGACCGCCGCGAAGATCCCTGACAGCCACTCGCCGCTGACGCGGCAACGGTGCAGGAAACCGTCGCATTCGACGGATCGCTGCGGGCGGCACGGACTCACGTGCCGATGGAGTGCAGGAAACCGTCAGATCCGACGGTTTCCTGCACTCCAAACCACGCAACTCAGGGCGTGCCCGTCCAACGAGCGCTGAAGGCCCCGGCATCGAGCACAACGCCATGGGGAGGCTGATGCCGGACGCTTCATAGCGCACGTGGAGTGAAGAGCGGTCTCGATCCAGGCCGCGACGGCTTCAGTATCATCGCGTCCACAAGGTCATTCAGCGCTGCGCGGCGGCCATGCATCCAGGCAGCGCAGCAGCCATGGCCCCTGCGGGCGCCTCCCGGGACGTTCAGGTACGGGTCAGTGCAGGATCGCGATGGACGCGGTCGCCATCCAGCTCCTATATGTGTAGAGTTGGGGGCGTGAGTGAGATGCCGCGCATGACCGCCGCCACCCTCGACGTGCTCGAGGTGCTGTTGGGACCGGACGAGGAGCTGTACGGGTTGAGGATCGCCAAGGCGATCGGGCGGCCGACCGGCAGCGTCTACCCGATCCTGGCCCGCCTTGAGCGGATGGGCTGGGTCGACAGCGAGTGGGAGCCGACGGATGCCGCCTCGCGGGGACCGCGCCGGCGGTTCTACCGGCTCAGCCCCGTGGGCCTGGCCGCCGCCCGGGCCGCCGTCAAGGGCCGGCGTAAGCCGACCCGATCGGGCCTGTCCCAGCCACGCCCGGGCCCCGCGCTCGGGTTCCGCTCTGCGCTGGGCTGGCTGCGATGACCCTGCGGTGGCTCCTCGCCGTGGTGGTCGTCCCCCTGCTGCTCGCCGAGTTCACCGAGTGCGGCCGCTGGCTGGCTGAGCGGCTGGTCCGCTGGGCGGCCCGCGGCCTGCGCGACCCGGAGGCGGTCGCGCAGTGCGAGGAGGAGTGGCTCGCCAACCTTCGGTGTGTCCCTGGCAAGCTCACGCCCCTGTGCCACGCTGCCTGGCTCGCCCTCACCGTCCCACGGATGCGCAGATCGCTCGCAGTGGAGAGGCGGAGCCGCCGGCTGGTCGTCAAGCGGAGCCGCGGGCTGGTCGTCGGGCTGGTCGGCGGGCTGGCCGGCGGGCTGGTCGGCGGGCTCGGTCTCATGATCAGGAAGGCCGTTGGCAGACTTCGATAAAGGGCACGTGGACTGACGGCCGCGACCGCTGGGTGCGCCGACCTCTCAGGTGAGGCGGCTGAGGAAGCGGCCGAGGCGGGCGGCGCGGCTGGGGTCTTCGTCCAGGACGTAGTCGTAGAGGGCGATGGGGATGGCGAAGGAGTAGGTGGGGTAGGCGTGGATCGAGCCGATGATGGCGTCGACGGTGAGGTTGTGGTTCATCGCCAGGGTCAGCTCGTTGATGAGCTCGCCAGCGTTCGCGCCGGCGATGTGGCAGCCGATGAGGCGGCGGTCGTCGATGAGGAACTTCATGAGGCCGGTGGGGTCCTGGTCGGTGACGGCGCGCTCGTTGTGGGTGTAGGGGAAGCGGACGACGTTGCAGGTGCGGCCGGCGTCGAGGGCCTGCTGCTCGGTGAGGCCGACGTGGGCGATCTCGGGGTCGGTGAACGTGACCCAGGGCAGGTGGCCGGGGGCGAACTTCGCTTTGATCGGCACGGACAGGTTGCGGACGGCGTGGGCGGCCTGATAGCCGGCGTAGTGGGTGAACTGCGGGCCGCCGACGACGTCGCCGACCGCGTAGATGTGCGGCTGGCTGGTCTGGAGCAGCTCGTTGATCGTGATCCCCCGCGGGGTCGTCTCCACGCCCGCCCGATCCAGGTCGAGCGTCTTGACGTTGGGGCTGCGCCCGACGGCGACGAGCAGGGCGTCGGCCCGGACCGGCTCGCCGTCGCCGACCTCCACGATCTTCTCGGCGCCCTCCACCCGCACACCTTGCACCACAGCGCCGAGCCGGACGTCGATGCCCTCGGCGGCGAACTGCTGCTCGAGCAGGGCGATCATGTCGGCGTCGTCGCGTGGGATCAGGTGCGGGCCCCGCTGCATGACGGTCACGGCTGAGCCCAGCCGGCGGAACGCCTGGGCCAGCTCCACGCCGATCGGCCCGCCGCCGATGACGGCGAGGCGGCGCGGCAGGTCGGTGAGGTCGAAGACGTCCTCGTTCGTCAGGTACCCCGCCTCGGTCAGTCCGGGGATGGGCGGCACCGCGGGGCGGCTGCCGGTCGCGATCAGCACGTACTTCGCCGTGATCCGCCCGTCGCCGACCCGCAGCGTGTGGTCGTCGATGAACGACGCGCCGCCGAGCAGCACGTCGACGCCGATCTCGGCGAGCTCCTCAGCAGAGTCGAGCTGGCCGACCTGGGCGATGGCGTGCCGCACCCGCGCGTTGACCGCCGCCAGCGACACGTCGATGCCAGGAAGCCGCAGGCCCCAACGCTCGGCGGTGGCGGCCTCGTGCGCGACCCGCGACGCCTTGATGAGCGCCTTGCTGGGCACGCAGCCGTAGTGCAGGCAGTCACCGCCGAGACGGTCGCGGTCGATCAGGGCGACGCGTTTGGCGAAGAACCGCCCGACTTTCGCCGCGGTCAAGCCTCCTGAGCCGCCGCCGATGACCGCAAGGTCGTAGTCGTAGCCGCCCATGCCCCGTCCTCCTCGACTCGGTCTCCTGCTCCTGTTGAGCCTACCGGATCGGCGAGGGACGCCCGCGGGTGGCCAGCGAGGTCGCCGCGAACACCCCGGCGGCGGTGAGCACGATCGTGCCGCCGGGCGGCAGGGCGAGGTACCACGCGGCGAGCAGCCCGGCCACGACGGAGCCGGTCCCGACCGTGACTGACCAGCCGACGCTGGCGCGGAACGAGCGCCCGAGCAGGCGGCCGGAGGCGACGGGCAGGACCATCAGCGCGGCGACCAGCAGCACGCCGACGATGCGCATCGCCGCCACGACCGTCACCGCGGTCAGCGCCGCGAGCAGCGCGTTGAGCGCGTCGACGGGCAGGCCGGCGACGCGGGCGGCGCTCTCGTCGATCGCGATGCTGAACAGCGCCCGCCCGCACAGCGCGATGGTCGCGACGATCAGCAGGCCGATCAGCGCGATGACGATCACGTCGCCCGGCCTCACCGTCAGGATCGACCCGAACAGGTAGGTGAACAGGTTGGCGTTCAGCGAGCCGGCCAGCCCCAGGACGACCACGCCCAACGCGATCCCGCTGTAGAACAGCAGCGCCAGCGCCAGGTCGCCCGATGCCTGGCCCCGCCCGCGCAGCCGCTCGATCCACAGGGCGCCGCCCACCGCGGCGACCAGGGCGCTCCAGACCGGCCAGACGCCCAGCAGCAGGCCGCCGGCGACGCCGGCGAAGGCGATGTGGCCGAGGCCGTCGCCCATCAGCGACATGCGGCGCTGGACGAGGAACACCCCGATCAGGGGCGCGCAGGCGCCGACCACGAGCCCGGCGGCCAGCGCCAGGCGCATGAACTCCCGGTCGAACGGCGCCGGCCAGGTCATGAGCCCAGCCCCTCCAGCCAGATGGGCAGGTCCTGACGGCGCAGCCCCAGGTGGACGCCCCCGGCCGTGAGGTCCCCGGGGGGGCCGTCGAACAGGACCTTGCGCTTGAGCACGATCACCCGGTCGAGGTCGTCGGCCACTGCCGTCAGCTCGTGGGACACCAGCAGCACCGCGCCGTCCCGCTCGCGCACCAGCTGGACCAGCGACTCACGGAAGCGGCGCTGCGACTCCGCGTCGATGCCGGCGACCGGCTCGTCGAGGACGAGCAGCTCCGGCTCGCTGGTCAAAGCCTTCGCGATGAAGGCGCGCTGCTGCTGGCCGCCGGACAGCTCCCGCACCGGGCGGTCACGCAGCGCGGCGAGGCCGACGGTGTCCAGCGCAGTATCGATCGCGTCGTGGTCGGCCTGGCGCAGCCGCCGGTGCCAGCCGCTGCGCGTGAGCCTGCCTGCGGCCACGACCTCCGCGACCGTGGCGGGCAGGTCGTCGGCGAGGCCCGTGCGCTGCGGCACGTAGCCCACCCGCCAGCGCTGTCGCAGGGCGTCGGGCGGGCTGCCGAACAGGCGCACGGCACCGGCGTCGGGCCGCAGCAGCCCGAGCAGCACTTTGACGAGGGTGGACTTGCCCGAGCCGTTCGGCCCCACGAGCGCCACAAGCTCCCCCCGCGACACCACAAGGGAGACCGCATCCAGAACCGGCACCTGCGCGTACGCGAACGAGACCGCATCGGCTGCCAGCGGTGTGCCGGCACCGAAGCCGTTTTCGTCAGCTGGCGCCGCCCTCATCGCGCCGCGGCGGCTCAGGCGCATCCCAACGCCTCGCGCAGCACAGCGAGATTGTCCCGCATCACCGAGAGGTAGGTCGCTCCCTGCGCGATCTCTTCATCGGCAAGGCCCTCGAGCGGGTTGAGGACCGCCGTGCGGACCCCGGTCTCCCGCGCGAGCGTGTCGGCGATCGCGGGTGAGACCAGCGTCTCGGTGAAGATCGTGGTCACGCCCTCGCGGCGGACGAGGTCGGCGAGCTCCGCCAGGCGCCGCGGGTCGGGCTCGGCCTCAGGGGAGATGCCCGCGATCCCCATCTGCCGCAGGTCGTAGCGCGCGGCCAGCCAGCCGAACGCGTCGTGCGCGGTGACGATCTCGCGCCGCTCGCAGGTCGCCAGCCCCCGCTCGTACTCCCCGTGGAGCGCCTCCAGCTCGGCGCGGTACGCCTGGGCGCGCTCGCGGAAGCCGTCCGCCTCCGCGGGCGCGGCCTGCCCGAGCGCCGCGGCGACCTGGTCCACGACGTCGGCCATGAGCAGCGGGTCGAGCCAGACGTGGGGATCAAGGCCGGTCGGCTCCGCCGCGCCCTCCGGGTCGCCCTCTTCCTCCTCCGGGGCCACCTCGCCTTCCTGGCTGATCGGCAGCACCCGCAGGACCTCGACCGTCACGCCCTGACGCTGCTCGGCGGTCTGCTCCACCGCTGGCTGGAATCCCCGGCCCATGACCACCGCGACGCTCGCCGTCAGCAGCTCCTCGGTCTGGCGGGGATCCAGCTCCAGGTCGTGCGGCTCGGTTCCCGCAGGCGTCAGGTTGGCCACCTCGACCCGGTCACCGCCGACCTGCTCCGCCGCGACCGCCAGGGGATAGAAGCTGGCGACGACGCGCAGCGGCTCACCCGCGGCCCCTGTCCCAGCGCCCGATCCACCGCAGCCCGCGATCAGCGCTCCCAGCAGCGCCACGCCGCTGAGGAAGACCCGCGAACGCCACATACTCCGCTCCTCCCGCCAATGATTTTCGTAACTACTGTAGCTCACACGTCGAGGAGCGCTGAAATCCAGCCGGATCACGTGCAGGCGCTCATCGGCGGATCTCACCACACGAACACATGAGAAGGCGATGTCGACAACGCCACCCGCCGCCAGCTCCTCACCGGTCTCGGCGCGGCCCGGCCTGCCGCTCGGCGCGCGCAGCCAGGGGGACGCCGCCGCCTCTACGAGCGGGGGCGCCCACCCGCGCACCGATCGCGCCCAGCGCCCTCTGGCGTGAGGCGGCGCACCGCTCGTCTCCGAAGCGCCGGGTACGCGTGAGCCGTACACTTTGCGCTGATGGGGGAACCGCGCTTCGACGTCTTCCTCTCCCACAACCGCGCTGAGGCGCCTGCCGTCGAGCAGATCGCCCGGCGGTTGCGGCATGAGGGGATCGAGTCGTGGCTGGACCGGTGGGCTACCACACCCGGGGTCAGCTGGCAGCGGGAGATCGCCCAGGGCCTGCGCGCATCAGCGGCCTGCGCGGTCTTCATCGGCCCCGCCGGCCTGGGCGACTGGGCTCGTGAGGAGCTGGCGGCAGCCCAAAACCGGGCGGTCAACGACCGCCGTTTCCGCCTGTTCATGGTGCTGCTCCCGGGCGCGCTGACCCCCGACGACCCCAGCTTGGACTTCCTCGCCAACCGGACGTGGGTCGACCTGCGCGCTGGTCTGACCGACCGCGACGGCTTCCAGGACCTCATCAGCGCGATCACCGGCGCGCCCCGCGGTCCCGCCGGACTGGCCGCGGCACCTGGCGAGTGCCCGTACCAGGGCCTGGAGGTCTTCGAGGAGACGCACGCCGAGCTCTTCTTCGGACGCGCCGCCGACACCACCCGCATGGTCGAGAAGCTCAAAGACAGCCGCTTCCTCGCGGTGCTGGGACCCTCGGGCTGCGGCAAGAACTCGCTGGTCCGCGCCGGGGTGGTGCCCACGCTCAGACAGGGCGCTCTGGCAGCGACACCTGGACCGTCCGCCTGATGACACCCGGCGCTCGGCCCTTGAACGTGCTGGCAGCCCAACTGGTGAGCCTGGCCCCCCCGAGAAGCCGATGCAGCAGACCGTGGACGGGCTGGCCGCCGACGAGCGCAGCCTGGACCTCGCCCGCGTCGCTGGCCGTGGCCGAGCGGCCCGCCGACGAGCGGATCGTGCTGGCGGTGGACCAGTTCGAGGAGATCTTCACCCTGTGCGCCGACGACGCCGAGCAGGCGGCGTTCGTCGCCAACCTGTGCTACGCGGCCACGATCCCCGGGGGGCCGGCTGGTCGTGCTGGTGGCAATGCGGGCCGACTTCTACCACCGCTGCGTCGCCTATCCGCAGCTGCGGACGCTGATGGCCGACCAGCAGTTCCTCGTGGGCCCGCTTGGTGCTGACGGGCTGCGCGAGGTGATCGAGCGGCCGGCCTGGCGGGCAGGCCTGGAGCTGCAAGCGTGGCTGGTCCAGACCATCTTGACTGATGTGGCTGACTGCCAGCTCACTCGCGGGCTGTCCGCGCGTGAGCTGGGGACCTACACCGCCGCTCAGGTCAGCGGCGGGCTGGTGGGATGCGCGCTGGCCAACGCGATGTTCGCGGTCGCCCTCACCCCGGCCTCAACGGTGCGGGCCACGCCGAGCCTGTG
>JBOGEA010000019.1:0-28435 GCA_050743205.1 Egibacteraceae bacterium
CGGGGAACTGCACCTCCAGCATGATGGTCGAGGCGTCGTCCCGCTCGTTGGGGACGCGGAACGAGAACGTCCCGCGTTCTCCCGCCACGCCCTCACCCTCGATCCGTACATGCGCCAGAGCCGGCACGGCCGTGGCGACCAGAAGCGCCGCAGTGAGGGCGGCCCCGCCTATGAGCCGCCTTGTTACATTCATCCTCATTCCCTTCTAGCGTTGTTGATAGTTCTTCAGAAGGGTCGCACACACCAAGGGCAAAGTTCCACCTCACAGTCCCCCGATCGGGGGTATTTTTTATCCCTCAATAAGGCCTTGACCTGCGGGATCGCGGAGAGCCGGTGTGAGGACCGCCTCTCGGGGGAGCGCTGAAGAAATCGCGAAGACGGCCCATGTTCGCATTTTTCACAACTGCCACCGTGCTGTTGTTTGACAAAAGGCGGATAGTGGCAGGTGGCGCGCCGGACTTGTCGCAGGCTGATACTCTGACGAGGCGCGGGGATCTCAGCATTGCGGACTGAGCAATCACAACCTGTGTCATCATGGGAGGGCGGACCAGTGGGGAAACAAATGAGCGAAAATACCGATACCGACGAGATCTTCGATGACGACTACCTGTACTTTTGGGAGGATCGGCTGGCCGAGTGGAGCGACGGCGATATCGAGGTGATCTGGCGGCTGCTCCAGCTGGAGCCTGGCATGGATGTGCTCGACGTGCCGTGCGGGCACGGGCGGATCGCGAACCGGCTGGCAGCGCGCGGCGCGCGCGTGACGGGCCTGGACATATCCTCACGGTTTCTCGACGTCGCCAAGCAGGACGCGGCTGAGCGGAGCGTCGACGTGACGTATGTCCACGGTGACATGCGAGCCATGCCGTACAGCGGCGCGTTCGACGCGGTCGTCATGTGGGGCAACAGCTTCGGCTACTTCGACGATGACAAGAACCGCCAAGTGCTGGCCGAGGCCTACCGCGCGCTGCGGCCGGGCGGCAGGCTGCTGCTCGACATGGAGCACCAGTCGTGGGTCCTGAAAGACCTGGGCAACCCGATCTTCGAGCGCGACGGCAATCTGCAGATCAACGCCAACACCTACGACGCGCTGGAGGGCAGGCTCTACACCACGCGGATCTGGATCCGCGACGGCCAGACCCGCTCGAAGCGCGACTTCTCCCGCCTGCTCAGCTTCCCAGAGCTGCGGGACTGGCTGCGCGCGGCGGGCTTTTCCCGAGTCGAGGGCTATGCCGGTCCCGACGCCGGACCGCTGACCTCCTTTAGCGACCAGCTAATCGTAGTCGCAACTCGCTGACCCGGCTTCCGTGGAGACTTTGCCCCACCTGGTGGGACAAAGTCTCCACAGCGCTCACACTGTCCGCTGCCAGTGGCCGACGAGGTCGGCGTAGAGGGGGGATTCGGCCAGCAGCGACTCATGGGTCCCCAGGATCGGGTCGGCGCCGTCCATGACCAGGATCCGGTCGGCCCGCAGCGCGGAACTGATGCGGTGCGCGATGACCACCAGCGCGCCCGGCCGCGCGGCGAACGCCTCCTCGGCCCGCGCCTCAGCCACCGGGTCCAGATGGCAGGTGGCCTCGTCGAGCAGCACGATCGCCGCCGACGACAGATAGACGCGGGCCAGCGCGACGAGCTGGCGCTCACCGGCGGACAGGTCCACACCCTCAGGGCCCAGCAGCGCGCCATACCCGCCCAGCCGCGCCACGACGGCGTCGAGCCCCACCGCCTCCACAGCCTTGTCCAACTCGCCGTCAGCGGCGTCGGGACACAGGTAGACCAGGTTCTCACGCAGAGAGCCGGCGAAGACGTAGGCCTCCTGCGGGATCAGCGCGATCGTCGCGCGCACATGGGCGTCGTCGGCATGGTCCAGGCGCACCCCGCCCAGGCGCACCGCGCCCTCCCGCAGGTGCAGGATCCCGGCCAGCAGGTTGGCCAGGGTCGACTTGCCCACACCGCTGGGGCCTACGATGGCGAGATGCTCACCGGGCCGCAGCTCCAAGCTGAGATCGCGCACCACCGGCTCAGCGTGAGGGCCGTAGGCGAACGTCACGCTCTCGACCGCCAGGTCGTGGCCCACCGGTACCAGCCTGCCGGCCTCGGCCGGCCGAGGCGCGGGCTCGCACGCCTCCGCCAGCCGGTGGAGCACGACCCCGAGGTGCAGTCCCCAACTGCCCGACACGCGGATGAAGGCGCTCAAGGCCGGCTGCAGGCTGGTGGTGAGGTAGACGATCGCCCCGGTCACCACGCCGACCGACAGCTGCTGCCGATCCAGCAGCCATGGCGCGGCGAGGAGGACCGCGAGCACCGGGACATGCCCGCCGACGGCCATGATCAGCGTCGAGACCGTCCCAGCCCGCGCAAGCGCCAGCTCTCCAAGGGCATCGCGCTCGATCCACGCGCCGACCGCTTGCGCGGCACGCGGTTCGGCACGGCAGGCGACGACGTCCCGCAGGCCACTCAGCACCTCCCCTGACGACTCCACGATCGCCTCCCCCGCGACCACCGCGGTCCGCTGGCGGGCGCCCAACGGGCGCAACAAAATGCCGTGAAGCACGATTGCCAGCAGGACCGGAGGCGCCACGAGCAGGGCGATGCCAGGTGCCAGAACAGTGATGCCCACCAGGCTCGCGACCAGGGAGAAGCACAGCTGGCGGACGGTCCGCAGCAGCGCCGAGAACAGGCCGCGCACGGACTCCACCTGCTCACTCAACCGCGCGACGGCTGCGGTGTCCGGCGCTCGCGTCTCGGCGACGCCCCGAGTGACCGCCGCAGTCACGACGTCGCGGACCAGCCCGTCGCGCAGCGGCTCGACCGTCTCGGCCAGCCACGGGAACAGCCGGCGGGTCGCGAACGCCCGCACGGCCAGGGCCACGCCGAACAGGCCCAGCCAGGCCAGGCCCTCGACCGGGCGGCCGTTCAAGAAGCCCTGGTTCAGGGCAGCAGCGACGAGCAGACCCGACGTCAGGGCGGGCAGCGACTCGACCACGGACCACAGCGCGACAAACCTGAGCGCCCGCCGCTGGGGCGCGAGGTGGCGTCGCAGCAGCGCCCAGCCTCCGCGCCGGCGTCTCATCCCGTACCCCCTGGCGCGACCGCCTCCACGACAGCCGGCGAGGCCGCGAACACCGCGCGGTACGCGGGGTCGTCCCACAGCAGCGCATGTGGCGCCAGCGCGCGGACTCGGCCGCCGTCCAGCCACGCGACCAGGTCCGCGCGCGCGGCCATGGCCGCCCGATGCGCCACGACCACGCAGGTGCGCCCTACGAGCATCGCGGCCAGGGCGGCCTCGACCTGCACCTCGGTGGCGGTGTCGAGGCTCGAGGTGGCGTCGTCCAAGACCAGCACCCGGGCGTCCTGGGCGATCGCCCGGGCCAGGCCCAGCCGCTGCGCCTCACCGCCCGACAGCCGGAGGTCCGCCAGCGGGGTGTCGTAGCCGGCGGGCAGGCGGCGGATGAACCCGTCGGCCTGCGCGACGTGCGCCGCCTCCTCGACGGCGGAGCGGGGCAGCGAAGGCCGGCCGTAGGCGATCGCCTCGGCCACGGTCGCCCCGAGCAGGGCAGGCCGCTCGAACGCGTACGCGACGGCGTGGCCCAGCTCCTGTGGATCGAGCATGGCGACGGGGACACCGTCGAGCAGCAGGGTGCCCTCGTCGGGGTCGGTGAGCCGCCCGATCATCGACGCCAGGGTGGTCTTGCCCGCACCGGAGCGGCCGACGATCGCCAAGGACGCGCCCGCCGGCACGTCCAGGTCGAGCCGGTCGAGCACGAGCCTGTCCCCGGCTCGCGCGGTCACCCCGCGCAGCGTGAGCGCACCCGAGCCGTCGGGCAGCCGGCGGATGGGCGCAACCCGTGGGAGTGGCCGCTCGGCAAGCACCTCGGCCACCCGGCCGGCGGCGACGCACGCGTAGACGGTCCCGATCAGCGTGTCGATCTGGTCGTACAGGCCGAGGGCGACACGGACGTAGGCGGCGGCGGCGAGCAGTCCACCGGGTGTGATCCGTCCGGCGGCCAGGCTGAACCCGCCAACGGCCAGTACGAGGACCTCGATCAGCGGTATGAGCAGGCCTGATTGCCAGCTCACCTGGCCCTGGGCCCGCCACAGCGACCGGCCGGTGCCCGCCAGCTCCCCAAGCGGTGCGAGGATCCGCTCGACCTCCCGTTCGGCTGTCCCGCTGGCCCGGACCGTGCGGATGCCGGCGAGCGCGTCGACTAGCCGTGTGGCGATCGCGGCCTGCAGCCGCCGGTAGGCCACGAACAGGCCTGACGCCTGGAGCACGAACGTCCGGACGAGCACGATCGCCGGCGGCAGCCCGAGCAGGAACGCCGCGGCCAGCCGCCAGTCGATCAGCCACAGCCCCACCAGGGCGCCGGAAGCCGTGGCGATCCACGCGACGGCGTCGATCAGCGTCGGGAGCACCTGGCTGGACCCGGGCGCGTCCCCGCTCAGGCGGCTCATCACGTCCCCCGAAGCGAACCGGCGCAGACCCGGGACGCCGAGGGCGAGGACATGTCCCAGCAGCCGGCGGCGCAGCCACATGGTCGTGGCCGCGCTGTAGGAGGTCACGGCCAAGCCCATCAGGAGCTGTGCGACCAGGTCGGCGGCGAGCACGATCGCAAAGCGCGTCAGGGCCGCACCGGGTTCGTGACGCTGCAGCGCCGCATCAACCGCGGCGCCCAGTGCGGCGGGCAGGAGCAGCGCGGTGATGGTCGCGGCCGTGGCCGCGACCGCGTAGACCAGGCTCCAGGCCGGGGCCCGCCCGGCCGCCTGCAGAAGCAGCCGGTTGGCCGTCAGCGCCCTCCAGGCTGGTGCCGGCGCGGATTGGGACCAAGCCTCCTGGTTCGGCCGGGAGGACCCCCGACGCCGGGATAACCGTCGCTTCGCGATCATTTCTGGTATCGAGCCTGACATGACACAGGTTCCTCAAGATCGCATAGAGGCGCTTTGTGGCGCGTGCGATGCTGGTGCTGCGAGGGCAGGGGTACGAGTTCGAAGACTCGTCCCACTTCTCCGGATCGACGTCGACCATGCCAGCCATCAGGCAGGCTCCGGCTGAATGGGGCACTTCCGCTCCTACACAGCCACCACGGTCAGACTGCAGCTAGCCCCGCAGGTCCGCCTGCACCAGGGGATGGTAGGCCTCGTGATGCCGCATCCCAGCTAGACGCCGCCGAGGCTGATCGGGTCGGTCTCAGGCAGCAGCTCAAGAGCCGCGACATCGACCTCAAGGCTCTGAATCAAGACGAACTACACCTCGTCTCAGTTGTCAGAAAACGCATGCTGGCGTGCGGCTGAGCACGCCAACATCACGCTTTCCGCCTCATCGACCGTCTCCGCGCAGCAGCCAGGTTCCGGCCGAGTCGGATGTTTCTGCTAGAATCTCACAGCGGTATAGAAGCAGCTGAGTCCGCAGGTCCGGTTGCAGTTGAAGACCCGCGTGATGCCGCATCCCAGCGCAACGACGCCAAGGCCGATCGGATCGGTCTCAGGCAACAGCTCAAGAGCCGCGACATCGACCTCAAGGCTCTGGAACATAATGAGTGTTCACCTCCCTCACTGTGGGCAAATGGTACGCATTAGGGCATTCCTCGACCTCGGCGATGTTATTCAGCCCACGTTGTAACCGCCCAGCCACTCGAGATCGCATGAAGGGCAGCGCAGCGCGTGCCATGATGGGGCTGCGAGGGGCGGGGATGACGAGCCCTCTCGGACTCGCCATCCCGCCTCTCCGGCCGACCTCGGCCTACCCCACGCATCAGGCAGGCTCCGGCCGAGTCAGATTCTTGCGCTGTTAGCCAATGGTGACGACGCCGCATGTGAAATCGCAGGTCTTGTTGCCGCAGACGAAGACCCGCGTGTTGCGGCATTGCAGCGCAACGGCGCTGACACCGATCGGGTCGGTCTCAGGCAGCAGCTCAAGGGCCGCGACATTGATCTCAAGGCTCTGGATCATGATGAATGTTCACCTCCTTTCACTTATTGGAGATTGGCACGCTTGGCGTGGCTCCATCCGGGGTTGCACCCAAGAGGAAGTGCACCAGCAGCTCGTGCAGCGCGTGGGCGGTGTCGGTGCGCAGCCCGTGGTGGCCGCCGGGAACCTCCACGTAGGTGAAGTCCACGTGCTCTTGCCTGCCGAGCGCGAGCAGCCGCTGCCGCAGCGCGCGTGACTGGCTGACGGGAACGACCTCGTCGCGATCGCCGTGGGCGATCAGCAGCTTGGCCCGGACCGCGTGGCACAGCCGCAGGACGTCGCGCGGACCGAGTTCGTCATCCAGCTCCCGCAACCCGCCCAGACGCTCGAGCAGCTCCCGGACCGCGGGCGTCGCCTCGCGGTACAGACGGAGGCCGGACAGGAACGGCGCGAGCGCGACGCAGTGCGACCACAGATGCGGCTCGCGGCTCGCCGCGAGCAGGGCCAAGAACGCCCCGTAGCTGCTGCCGCAGAGCATGAGCTGACCCGCGCCCAAGGCGCACCGCTGTGCGGCGATGCCCCGGGCGATGCACAGCACGTCGTCGAGATCTGGGCCGCCCCAGGCGCCGCGGATCGCGAGCGTGTGCGCGGTGCCGTAGCCGCTGCTGCCACGCTGATTGGGCGCCACGACCGCGATCCCAGCGGCGGCGAGCAGCTGGAAGAACGGCTCGAATTCGAAGCGCCACGCGTCCACGGGGCCGCCGTGCAGGGCCAGCAGCAGGTGCCTGTTCGCGCCCCACCCCTCGCCGCCGTAGACGATCGCCTCGACATGCCCGGCGGCCCCCTCCAGCCATTCGATGTGCGCATCCGTCCAGCTCGTCGCCTGTGGCGCGTGACCCGCCAGCGAGCACCCCGGCGCTGCACCCAGGCCGATGGTGGCGATACCGGTGGGCTGCGATGGGCTGGAGAAGGGGAAACGCAGGAACCCGCTGCCCCAATACGCCGCGCCGCGGACACGCCCGGGCGGCATCTCGACTGGCGCCAGCCTATCCTCCGCGGGGGTGTAGACCGCCAGGCGGGAGCGCGCTCCCTCGTCCGACTCCAGCAACACGCGCTGGCCCTCTGGATCGAGTGTCAGCGGCTGCGCCGATCCGTGCAGCCTCTGAGGGAACCGCACCGGCGAGCGAGCGCCGAGCCGGCCCCAGCCCAGCCGCTGGGCGCCGAGCGCGTCGGTGCTGACCACCAGCAGCCCCGAGCGCGGGTCGCAGGCGAGCAGCCGGTCGTTGCTCGTCTCAGTGACCTTCAGCAGCGAGGTGACCGAGCCGTCCCGGAGGTCCACGGCGACAGCTTTGGCAGGGCCACCGTCATCGACGAGGTCGACGCCGAGGTGCGTCGCCGGGCTGTCTAGCCACACGCCGCCCTCGAGGAGGCCAGGAAGCTCGACCAACCAAGCCAGGTGGGGCGCTGCATCGACGCTCACCCGGTGGATCGTGGAGCGGGCGCCATCGAAGGCGACAGCGAGGGCATCGTTTCCGGCGCCGGGCAGCAAGCGGAACCCGCAGCCGTCGACGACCGCGAGCACGCGTTCACGCCCTGTGCCATCACGCGGATCGATCAGCGAGAGCTCGTGGCTCTCGGCGCCGTTGCGGCACAGCAGGATGCGGCCGTCATCCAGGGGAAACGGCTGGTCGTCGAGCGTGGGTGGCCGCGCGAGCCGCAGTGGCTGCCAGCGAGGCGACGGACCCTCGAACGACCAGGCCTCCAGCCCTATCCTGTCCTCCCCCTCACCGGCGAAGCAGGCGGCGAACAGCCCACCCGCCGAGAAGCGGAAGCTGACTCGTGTGAGCACCGTCGTGACGGTGTCGGTACAGGGAGCGGTCAACATGGCGCCAGCTCGCATGCCGCAGACTCGGCCATCCACATCCGGGGGCCGCCATCCATGAGCCGGAGGAGGAACGCGACCACTCCCGCAAGGCCGACGCTGTAGTCGGCCGCCACCCCTATCTCCGTTTCGTCGGGAGCGACGAGCCGGCCATCCCGGTAGGCGCAACGGGCGAAGATCACGCCCGCCAGCTCCTCGGCCCACATCCGGTAGCGCGGATCGTCCAGGGCCGCCGCCAGGTCCAGCAGGAACTCCGCGTTGCCCGCCAGGCCGTGGCAGACGGCGGGCGATGCCCGCCACCGGTCGCGCCGCACCGCTGTCGCCGCCATCTCGGCCAACTCCCGGAAGCGCTCGTCCTTGGTGAACCGCCACAGGCGGACGAGGAAGGTGCCGACGCCGCTGGAGCCGTGACACCAGTGGACCCATCCCGCTCTCTGGTCGGAGGGGCCCTCACCCCAGGTCGCGCCGCTGCCCTCACGTCGTGCGACGGCGCACAGCGTCTCACCGCTCTCTCTGGCCAGCGTGAGGCAGTCCTGGCGACCCGTCGCGAGTCCCGCGGCCAGCAGGAACCAGCCGATGCCGGCGGTGCCGTGCGCGAAGCCGTAGTACGTCTGGCCAGCGAACACCGAGTCGAACGAGGCGGGTACCCTCCACATCGCTCCCGTCGGTGTGTGCTCCGCGGTCGTCACCAGACCGTCCGCACACCGCTCCACGCGCTCACGGAACTCGGCGTCGCCGGTCGCCCGCCAGAAGTGGAGCTGCGCAAGACCCGCGCCAGCCACGCCGTGCGTGACGTCCGGGTTAGGCCAGTCGATCGGCACGCGCTTGGCGAGCGCGACCGCGCGCTCGGCTATCCCGTCATCGCCCAGCACTCCAGCCGCGTCGAACAGCGCCCAAGCGGTTCCGGACCGGCCGAAGTGCAGGCCCGGCAGCAGGCGCGGCTCGGCCGGCAGCCGCCGCTCGATCCAGGCGCACCCGGTACGGAGCGCGTCGCGCAGGCGCTCGTCACCAGAGGTCCGCGCGGCCTGGGTGAGCACGGCAAGGACGCCGGCGGCGCCGTGGTGGACGTTGCACGGGTCAGTGGTGGTGCCGAACGGGGTGGACGGCCACAGGCGGTCCTGATCCTCGGGGGTCATCGAGCTCAACAGGTGCGCGAGCCCGTCTTCGACGAGACGCTTCTGGTCATCCGGCCCCAGCAGGGGGCCAATGGGGTCCTGGCCCGCGACGCTGGCCACGCCCGCGGGCGCCGTGGCCAGCGCCCGCTCTTGAGCGTCGAGGAACGCCTGGGCCCGCTCCATGTCCCAGCGACGCTCAGGCGCCTCGTCCATGAGCCCGAGGATCAGGGGCGTCAGGCGCCTGGCCGCCTCATTGTGACCGCTGGTGACGGCAAGCCAACCCTCCAGCCGCTCCACGGTTGATCGGACCGCGGGCAGATCCTCGGCGAACGCGGGATCGCCGCCTGTGGCGAGCAGGAAGCCGATGGCCCCGACGCTGTAGGCGTCCGCCGCCGCGGTGACCGGACCGCCCTTGAACCGCTCGGGCGCCGAGTAGCCCAGTGTGCCGGCTGTGGCCGTCTCGCTTCCGAGCGGTGCGGCCAATTCGAGATCGATGACCCGCAGCTCGTCGTCGACGGTCACGAACACGTTGCTCCGCGTGAGGTCCCGGAGGGCCAGGCCCGCCGCATTGACGGCCGCGACCAGCTTCGCAAGGCGGCGGATCACCCCGGCGGCGATCGGCCAGGGCAAGCCTGAGCGGCCCTCGGTGCGATTGAGGACCCACTGGTGCAGGCTCACGCCGGGAATCAGCTCCTCCACGAGGAACAGGTACCCACCCTGCTCGAACAGCGCGATCTTGTTCGGCGCGACGCCGAGCGGCGCGAGGCGGTCGAGGATCTCGGCCTCGTGTCGCAGGACGTCGCAGGCGTCCCACCCCTCGATGAAGGCCTCGACGTGAGGCCTCGCCACTTTGATGACGACCTCAGCCTGGGTCTCGCGGTCCGTGGCGCGATACACGCCGCCCCGGTTCGCGTGGCGGATCGCCTCACGCACGACGAAGCGGTCGCCCAGCAGCACGGGACTCGGCGCGCTCGGCGCCGGTGCGCCGTCATCTTCCAGTGGCGACGACACGCCGGGCGGCGGGTTGAACCACGCGTCTCGCCGGTCCTCGATCAGGGTGCCGTCAGGGCCACGAATCGTGAAACGGTAGTCGCCGTCGTTGCCGAGCACCCTTCCACCGACGAAGGCCCCGTACCGGTAGTGGACAAGGCTGCCGGGGCGGTACGGGCGGTCGGAGAGGATGCTCGGCCCGGCCAGACCGGCTGTCGCGCGGTCGAGCTCACCGGCCACACGCCGGAAGTGCTCGTCATCCTGCGGGTAAGCGGTCAGGAACTTGCCGGCATGGCCGCGCGGGTAGTTGGCCGAGTTGAGCAGCCCCACCTGCTCGGAGGACTTGGCGAACTTGAACGCGCAGCGGTGGCGCACCAGCACCTCGACTGACCGCTCGAGCACAGCGTTCATCGAAGCCCGGGTGGCAGCGACGTGAACCTTCCAGCCCTGCTCGAGCCAACAGTACTCAGAGGGCACCGCATGGCACCACATCTCGTCGAGCGAGACGCCCCAATTACCCGCGCCCGCCGCCTCCAGCGAGGTATGGACGAGGTCGATCAAAGTCGAGTCCCGCAAAGTGACATCCTGCCCGTTGCCGTCCAACTGCCGTTGCCCGCCTAAGAAACCGAACCCGCCCAACTTCTACCCCTTCGATGATGCCGGAATCGGTTACAGACCAACTGCCCGCCCCTGGTCCGGATTGGAATTCTCGCCCGACCCGCACGCACTCGTGCGGCATCACGCCGATGGTTCCCTAATTCCGAATCGATCTGCCCGCCAGGCGCCATTGCCTGCGCCTCTGAGGTCCCGCGCTCCGAATTGTAAACCAGCTCTGCCTTGGCATGTCAAGGGGTTGGATTGAAGATCATTTTTTTTCATTACCCGGAAAGGCAATCTCAGCATGTGATCCAGTGGCGCTCTGACGCCATGAGTCGACACCGTTCACCGTTTGGCCACCTCACACTTAGTAAAACCTCGATGGTTCACGCGGGACACAGCGTGGCAGGAGAGCCCTTGTGGCATGGATGACCAGGTGTTTGCTCAGAGCATCCGATCCCGACAGAAGGGTCCGGACGGGCCGCTCGGGGAGAGGTACACCTACTGCAGGTATGCCTGGAAACGAGTGATGCGCCGGCGTGGCGGCGGTCCGCCCGCCGCGCGGTGCTGGCGAGGAGGCTTGCATGACCGCCGACGCGATGCCCATCAAGGGCTTCCACCACGTAGAGCTGTACGTCGGCAACGCCAAACAGGCTGCCCACTACTACCGCACCGCGTTTGGGTTCACGCCGATCGCCTATGCCGGGCCTGAGACAGGATCGCGGGACCGGGTCTCATATGTGCTGGCCCAGGGCAGCATCCGCCTCGTGCTCACGGCCGGTCTGGGACCCGAGTCAGCGATCGTCGCGCACCATGCCACCCACGGAGACGGCATACGAGACGTGGCGTTCACGGTGCCCGACGCTGAGGAGGCGTTCCGCGTCGCGGTCGAGCGCGGCGCCCAGCCCGCGTGTGAGCCCCACGTGCTCCAAGAAGCCGGCGGCCGAGCCGTCATCGCCGCGATCAAGGCCTACGGGGACACGATCCACAGCTTCGTCGACACCTCGGACTGGCCCGGCGTGTTCCTGCCCGGCTTCGTCGAGCTGCCCGGGAGGGGCGGGCAACCAGCGGCGGCGGTCGGGCTGGAGACGATCGACCACGTCGTCGCGAACGTCGAGCTGGGCGCGATGGACGCCTGGGTCGCCTTCTACGCCGACGTCATGGGGTTCACCCAACTCGTCCACTACGACGACGAGACGATCTCGACCGAGTACTCGGCGCTGATGAGCAAGGTGCTGTGGGACGGGACCGGCCGGATCAAGCTGCCCGTCAACGAGCCGGCGCTCGGCCGCAAGAAGTCGCAGATCCAGGAGTACCTCGACGCCTACCGCTCCCCCGGCGTCCAGCACATCGCGCTGTCCACCAGCGACATCGTCACCGCTGTGGCGGCGCTGCGACGCAATGGCCTGCGCCTCATGCGCGTCCCCGAGACCTACTACGCCGACGTCGCCGACCGGCTCGACTGGTCAGCGATCAGCGCGGATCTCGACGCGCTCGCCGCCCAGCAGATCCTGGTCGACACCGACGACGAGGGCTACCTGCTGCAGATCTTCACCGAGCCCGTCCAAGACCGGCCCACCGTCTTCTTCGAGCTGATCGAGCGCCACGGCTCCCGCGGCTTCGGCGAGGGCAACTTCAAGGCCCTCTTCCAAGCCATCGAGCGGGAACAGGCGCTGCGCGGCAACCTCTGACCAAGGCCGCGCATGGTCACGGCCTCCCCCACACCATCAATAAATAACTATTTGATCTTCGATCCTTGCACGCCGGCCATGCCCACACCTACCATGTAATTACTGCGGGCAGAGAGCTGATGCGGGCGTTTTTCCCAAAACCCATCCGCGGGCAATCAGAGACCGGCCGTACCATGCCATCCTGCCCATACTTCTGACCCGAAGGGGTGGCTCATCGTGTCCATTATCCGTGAACGATTTCGTCTTGCCCTGATCGTCACATTGCTCGCCGCAATGATGATGGTCGGGTTCGCCCCGGCTGCGCACGCCCTCACGATCACGAAGATCGGTCTGCCTGGCGCCAGCGGTGGAATCGTCATCAATCCGGGCATCTGCATCGGGATGTCCCCCGGCTGCGCGAACAACGGCACCGCCAACGCCAGCGGCGGCAACGGCCAGAGCGTGACCATTCCGTAGAAGCTCGGTACCACGCAACAGAGTTTCCCCTTGCACTCAACGGACGGCGAGGATATAAACGCTTCAGGGTGTCAGCGGGACGCCCGTAGGGGATGTGAGGCCTGCTCCAAAGGCGGGCCTCCTCATCCTTTAAAAGGGGTCACTTGCGGCACTGGCCCTAGTCAGGACGGCGATCTGTGCCCTCATGACGCAATCGCCGCTTCAGGGATGCTTCTTGGATGATCTGCGCTTCCCCGCGCCACAGAGGGCTCGCAACAGCCGGTCTGGCCGGCCGAGCCCCCCCTGGGCAGCGCAGCGACTGCGGCGGCATCCTCATCGAGGCCCGGCGAGATGCATGGTTCAACCCGCCAGATGGAGTCCCCCTTCCGGTCGGCGGGAACGCGGCAGCACCGGCCCCCGGCGGCGGGCGGGCCGGGGACGGTGCTGCTCGCGAATCGCTCCTCGATGCGTGAGATCCCCTCGCCTGCCGGAACGACAACTCAATGGAGGAGGCGAAGCGGTGATTCGCTCGGCTGTGGACATCCTGCGGAGGGTTGACGCTCGGCTGTTCAGCCGCTTCGCGCAACAGTACGAGATGGCCCTGGAACGGGAGATCATCGGCGGCTGCGAGTCGCTGCTGGACCTCGGGTGTGGCGCCGATTCACCGATAAGGCGGTTTGCCCACCGGCTCACATACAGCGTCGGGATCGACGCATTCGATCGATCACTGAGCCGAAGCCGTGTTTCCGGGATTCACACCGATTACGCCAGCATGGACGTGCTGCGGATCGAAGGCGAGTTCGCCCCGAAATCCTTCGACTGCGTGGTCGCGTTGGACCTGATCGAGCACTTAGAGAAGGATGATGGACTCAGGCTCATCCAGGCGATGGAGGCGATCGCCAGAAACAAAGTGGTGGTCTTCACCCCTAACGGCTTCCTGCCACAAGCCGCATACGAGAATAACGAGCTGCAGGAGCATCTGTCAGGATGGGATACGTCCGAGATGTCGGCGAGGGGTTACCGAGTGGTGGGAATCAATGGTTGGAAGCCGCTGCGGGGAGAGTATGCAGAGATTGTGTGGTGGCCCCAGCCGTTCTGGACGAGGATCTCTTATCTCACTCAAGGCTGGGTGGAAAGTCGCCCGGAGTGGGCGTTCCAGATTCTGTGCGTCAAAGATGTCACCGCGGGGCGGACCATGCCCACGAAAGAGGTGACGAACAGGAGACGCCCACGGCGGCGGTCACGCATATGCGGGGGAAAGGTGGGAAACCCGTGACCGGGCCGCGAGCCGCGCTCCGCGTCGCGCGTTCCGTGCTGGCCGTTCTGCGCCGCCCGCTCTACGTACCGCCTGGCCACTTCTACTCACCCTCGACCAGTCGGAAGGACATTACCCGTGCCGTCGCCGGCCGCGGCGTCGGCACCACCCTGGGGATCGACCTTCGAGCGGCGGAGCAGCGCGCGCTCGTCCAGAAGCTGGTCCCGCTGTGGAAGGGTCTGCCCACCACCGCCGCGGATGGGTGGCGGTACCGTCCAGACAACCTGATGTTCGGCCCCAGCGACGCGGTGATCTACCACAGCGTGCTGCGCCACTTCCGACCCGAGCGGATCATCGAGGTGGGCAGTGGGTTCTCCTCGGCGATCGCGCTGGACACCGTGGACCGTCACCTGCCCGACGTCCGGCTCACCTTCGTTGAGCCGTACCCCCAACGGCTGCTCAGCCTGCTGACCGCGGCGGATCGAACCCGCACAACGCTCTTGGCGCGCCCCGTACAGGATGTGCCGCTGTCCCTGTATGAGGGGTTGCGCGCCGGAGACGTCCTGTTCATCGACTCCACGCATGTGGTCAAGGCGGGCAGCGACGTCATCTGGCTGATCCTGGAGGTGCTGCCCCGGCTCGCTCCGGGGGTGCTGGTCCACGTTCACGACGTGTTCTGGCCGTTTGAGTACCCGGAGAGCTGGCTGTGGCAAGGCCGCGACTGGACCGAGGCCTACCTGCTGCGCGCCTTCCTCGCTTACAACCACGCCTTCGAGATCCTGCTGTTCTCCTCCTGGCTGTGGCAGGAGGAGCCGGAGTTGGTGCGCACGCACCTGCCGCACTCGGTCGGTCACGAGCCAGGCAGCCTGTGGCTGCGCAAAACGGCGTGACCAGCCGATATGACCATCACGGCGATCGCGGACACCGCCACGCGACGAGCAGCGCGGGGGCGTGACATGAACTCACTACTCACCTTGAACGCGGGACGCGTGCTGCGCTCCCGGCTGGTGGAGGCGCCCGGCTCATTCGGCGAGAGAAGTAGGTTGCGTCGCTGGGAGACGTTCCGCACATGCTTTCCGGATGCCGGCCAGATGAGGGTCATCGACCTGGGCGGGACAACTGAGAGCTGGATCCGCGCACCGGTGCGGCCACTGCACGTCTGCGTGCTGAACCTCGCCCCCGCGGACCGCGAGCCGCCGGAGTGGATCACTCCGATCCAAGGCGATGCCTGCGCACCGCCCGAGGCGCTTCTGCGCGAGCGCTTCGACCTCGTCTTTTCAAACTCGCTCATCGAGCATGTCGGCGGTCATTTCCGACGCGCCGCGCTGGCCGACGCAATCGCTCGGCTCGCGTCCAGACACTGGGTGCAGACGCCGTACCGCTACTTCCCGATCGAGCCGCACTGGCTGTTCCCCGGCTTTCAATTTCTGCCTCTGGCAGCCCGCGCGTGGCTGTCGCACCGCTGGCCGCTCATGCACACCCGCGCGGGGACTCAAGCGTCAGCGCTGGCGGCCTCACTCGAGATCGAGCTGCTGAGCAGGACGGAGATGACGTTCTACTTCCCGGACTCGCGGATCCTCGACGAGCGCGTCGGCCCGCTGACGAAATCACTCATCGCGATCAAGCTGACCTGAGCGCTGCGCCAAGCGGGTCATCGCACTGCGGCCCCCGCCGCTTCAGCCTCGGCCCGGTCCGGAGCTGGCGGTCGTGTGAAGCGCTGCTTGCGCCGGAGAAAGAACGACTCGTAGTACCGGTAGCTGAGCGAGGCGACGCCGATCGTGAGGACGAGACAAAGCGTGAAACGCAGCAGGGGGGTATCGAGTCCGGCGACGCCCAGCAGCCTGCGGACGACGTTCAGCACCAGCACATGCAGCAGGTACATGCCGTAGCTGATTACGCCGATCCTTGCGATCGGCCGGAGCTTGAGGAGGAGTGCCAATCCATGATCCTCGCGGACGACGCAGCTACCCACCAGGAGTGCCATCAGCATCTCCACGCCGAGCAGTCCCCACCGACCCCACCCGTCCATCGTCGCCAGTCCAACGATCACCATCAGGAACAGCCACGGGCTGGCGAAGCGATGGCCGAGCCAGGCGCCTGCCCAGCGGTAGCCGCGACGGTCGTGGAGCAGGTGCGCGAGCAGCACCCCGAGGCAGATCGGGACAGAGACGCTCTGCAGAATCGTGCGAAGCAGGTGCTCGGCGCCGAGCCACTCCGTAACCGGTCCGCTGCCGGCAACGAGGCTCGTGAGGATCAACCCGCATGCGGCTGCCACCAGCCAGAGCCCGTGAGTGAAGCGCTCGACGGATGGCCACACCAGATAGAACTGCTCCTCCGTCGCCAGCGACCAGGCTGAGTAGAAGATCACCCGATCGTCGCTTCGTGACACGAACCAGTTTGACGTATAGGTCAGGAAATATGGCAGGTTGCCGACAAACCCCTGTCCGTACAGGCTGCCCTGTTCAACGATCAGCACCAACGCAAGATAGATCAGCACGACAGCATAATACAGAGCAAGATACGTAATGTCCGGCGAACATAGAATTTGGACAGCGAGATGGTCCCGTAACCGTCCCGCTCCCTCAGGAGCAGCGTCGTGACAAGAAAACCGCTGACCACGAAGAAGAGCGTGACGCCCATGTACCCATGCCGCAGGAGCGCTGGATTCGCATCGTCGTACGCAGCATGGTGCCATATCACCGCGATGATGCTCAGACAGGGCAGACCATCGAGCGAAGCGAAAAATCTGGTTGCCAGATACTGCTCATAGTCTGTCGCCATCGTCCGCTCACTCACCGCGGTCAAGGAGCTTGGCGATCGCTGCGCGTCGCCTGGACGCCCGCCCAATCAGCAATCTAACAGGTCGGCGGGTTCACAGGCGGCTCGCGGTTCACCCGTCCCCCGGAAGGTCTACAACGAATTGAGGGTGGGATAACGCGGACGGCTGCCATATACTCATTGGCAAAGTTCAGGCAGAATGGGGTGGCCGCGCGCATCGAGGGTCGCACAAGACGCGGCACGAGTTGCAGGTGGCCACGTCGAGAATTTGGGCGAAAGAGTTCAGTCATGAGTAAACGCGTCATTGTCGCGCTCGCTGTCCTTTCGCTTGCTGCCCTGTTTGTCGGGGTACAGCCGCACCGCCTGGGGGTCACCGTCACCGAGGACGAATCCGCGTCATCGACGAGATTCCTGTCCGACTACTATCGCCAGTGGGTGGGGGCTCAGCCGTTGGCCGACCCGAACTTCTTCCCGATCGGTGTCTTCCTTCAAGATCCTCGACGCGAGCGGAACGGCAGGGCCAACGGCGATAACTATGCCGAATTGGGCTTTAACATCCTGGTCGGCGTCTGGGAGGAGCTCTCTCAGGAACACCTCGATGCCGTGCCGGAGGGCATGTATGTGATGCCGAGCCCCCAAGGCGACGTTGCGATGTCCTCACCGAAGGTGATCGGCTATGTCATCGCTGACGAGCCGGACCTGCCGCTGCATCCTGAGTACGGCGGGTGCATCCTGCCCTCGGACCTGGAGCGGCTGGTCGAGGAGTCGCACACCTATGACAGCACACGACCCGCATACGTGAACTTCGGCAGACATATCGCGTATCCAGGTTATTACGGCGGGCACAACTGCCCAGACACAGACGGGCAAGAAGAGTGGAACCGCGCGATGGAGGGCAAGCTCGCCAACCAGATCGATCCCCACGATCCTGTAACAAATTTTATTCCTGACTATGACCATGCCATGGAGTACGCATGGCTGGAGCCGGTCGACATCGCCAGCGTCGACCACTACGCCACCACCGATGTGTACACACACCCGTTCAATCAACAGCCGTGGGGCTACGGGCGGATGGTGCGCCGGATGAACACGTTCGCGCGCGGAAAGCCGGGTTGGGCGTTCATCCAGGTCACCGAGATCGGCGTGGAAAGCCAGGGGAAACCGATGCCGCATGAGATCCGCGGCTTTGTCTGGCTCTCATTGATCAACGGGGC
The DNA here is from genome assembly GCA_050743205.1 of Egibacteraceae bacterium. Classification (GTDB taxonomy): domain Bacteria; phylum Actinomycetota; class Nitriliruptoria; order Euzebyales; family Egibacteraceae; genus JBOGED01. Next base: position 17,866 of record JBOGEA010000019.1, read on the forward strand.
TCAGGGAATTGAGTATTTCGTCCACTGCTTTGCGCCGCGGTTCATCGAGGACTGCCTCCTCGAGGACCCCGAGATGATGGCAGCGGTGAAGGCGGTGAATTTCCAGATCCGCGCGCTCGCGCCGATCCTCAACACGCCAGACTCACCGGACACGCCCCACACCGAGACGGGCGCGGGCGTGGACGTAATGGCGAAAGTGTACGATCACACCACCTACGTCTTCGCCGTCGGCTCCCGATCGGGGCCGTCAGAGGCGACGTTCACGGTGGACGGCGCAGCGGTGGAGGTGCTGGGTGAGAACCGCACGATCCCAGTCATCGACGGTCAGTTCTCGGATCACTTCGACGACTACACCGTTCATCTTTACCGTGTGCGGCGGTGATCAACAGGTCGTTTTCGTTTTCTCCTTTTCACTCAGCGTGAAGCGGTGGAGTTCCCTGCGCATCGGCAGCACCACGAGGGCATGGACACCCAGCCCCGCCGTCCCAGCGATCGCAAGCTCGACAAAATCAGTGTGCAGCAGCGACCGCAGGCTCGCCGCTGTGACCGCAACCAGCACACTCGCGACGACTGGACGGGCGAGGTTTCTGGCAAGGCCACCGATGCTCACACCCTGACGGAGCAGGACCCACAGGTAGGCGGGCACGACGACCAGCAGCGCCACCGCCATGTGCGCGGCGCCGACTCCGCCGATGCCCCCGAGCCTGGCCCCGGCGGCGAGCGCCGGCACGAGCGCAGCGAGCCACAGGCCCTGCAGCCACAGCAGCGTGCGCGACTCCCCGAGTGCGACGAGGAAGTCATAAGACAGCTCCATTGCCGTCCGCACCGCACCGAGCACCGCGAGAAACGGGAGCGCGGTGGCCGCGGGAGCCCAGCGAGCGCCATACACGAGCTGGACGAGGGGCTGCCCGAGCACCGCGAGGAGCACGCAGAGCGGCAGCGTCACCGCCATCAGCAGGCCGAGCGCCCGGACGAAGTCCGACCGTACCCTCTGCTCGTCTTCCAAGCGGCGCGAGAACCCGGCCAGTGCGACGCTTCGTACCGGCGCGGAGAAGGCTGTCACGGGCCAACTCGCGAGGTTGAACGCGAGGAGATAAAAGCCGAGTTCGGCAGGTCCGAGCAGGCTGCCGACCATGACGTAATCAACGTTGAGCACCGCGAACACGAGCAGGTTCGAGCCGGCCAGCGGTAGGCCGAAGCCAAGCAGTTCGCGGGCCCGGCCACGATCGAACCCCAATGGGTAGCGCGCAGGCGTGAGCCGGAACACCAGGGCTGACGCCACGGCGTGCCCCACGACCCGGCCCCACGCGAGGCTCCACACACCGAGTCCTGCCACCGCCAGACTGACCGACACGACAGTGGATGCAACGAAGCCGATCGTGTCAACCGCCATCCTCCGGTCCTGGCGGAACGCCCGCGTCAGCAGCGCGCAGGGCACTATGGTCGGTCCGGCGAGCAGCATCGAGATCGACAGGACCCAAATCACCCTGGCGGCTTCGGGAGCGCCCATCAAGGAGGCGAACCACGAGGCGCCCACGACACAGATCGCGGTCAGCGCGGCGCTCGAGACGATCGCGATGGTGTTGACGGTCGGGGCGATGGCGGCAACGTCGTCTCTGGCCCGCACCAGGAGACTGCCACTCATCTCGCTCAGGTTGAAGACGACGGTGAGTGCGAGAAGCGCAGCGGCGAAGACCCCGAAATCCGCGGGCGCGACCAGGCGTGCCAGCACGATCCCGACGGCGAGCTGCCCGCAGCGGGACACCACACTGTTCACGAGACTCCACGAAAGGCCGACGGAGACCCGGCGGCTGAACCCTCTCTCCACCCGTTCGCCAGACTCGTGGAGTTCAAGGTCAAGGAGTTCCCCGGTCGGCGGACGCTTGAGATCCCGCGCCTTCTTCACACTTCCTCCACAGCCAGCTCCACGCTCAGCGCCCGACGGCCGAGCAGATCAGCGGCTGCATGGTTGGCGAGCCCACGCCGTCGCCGCGGTCCGGCGATCCCCGCACATTCTCTAAGATCGCTCGTTGGACCCAGAATAGGAATGAATTCGACCCGCCGCTTACGCAGGCAACCGTAGCCTGCGTAAGCGGCGGAGGAGCGCAGACAGCACAGACCTGATCCGCATTGCGATAGTCCGTCTCGGCATTCCCGATTAACTCTCGCAAGCGCGCCAACATGATATGTCAAGACCTCGGCGTGCGTGTGACGACTTCAGCGGGCCCAAGTCCCGTAGAGCTTGATACAGTGCAGGAGCAGTCGATAAGGAGCGGGCTTCGTGCTGAGTACCAACAGGCGTGAGCGGCCCTACCGCAGCTGGCAGATCACGGGAGCGGGAAATCAATGGATCTCTGGACCCTTGTGCGAACTCTCATCCGGCGCTGGAGGGTCGTGGTGCCCGGTATCTGCGCGACCGTCGCCGCGGGGATCGTGGTGGTTGGCCAGCTTGGGACCTTGTACGACGTATTCTCACCGCTCGTCATCGTGCCCGCCGAAGCGAGAGAAGATGGGCCGTTCCAAGTCGCACCGGGGCAACCGCCCCTCCCGCTGATGGCGAACCTGCTCGCGGAATCGGTGGAGACGCCTGAGGCCGAGCAGCGCCTGCGTGAGGCGGGCGCCACTGCAGAATACGACGTCGCCGTCGAGGCGCAAGGGCCGGTGTTACGTGTCTCAACAATCGGAGAGGATCCGGAATCGGCGATACGCACCGCGCAACTCGTGATCGACGCGATTCGCCAGGAGCTGGCGGATCGCGCAACGAATATCACCGCCGAAACGCTCACATCGCCCGATCAGGCGGTGCCCGTCGCACCCAGCGAATCGAGTCCAGCAGGCGGCTTTCTCACCACGAGCGCTGTCCTGCTGACTGGAGGTACTGACGGCGCCGCAAGGGTCAACCCGTTGGGCCAACTCGGGCTTTCGACCAGCGCGGTCATCGCAGAGATCACACGACGTGAGACGTTCGAGGACCAGTTGAAGGACAGTGGAGCGACCAGCGACTACGAAGTGCTGGCTGATCCGCTGGCGCCGATCCTCCGCGTCACGACGACCGACCGCGATCCCGAGCGCGCGGTGAAGACGATGATGACCCTCGTCGACACGCTTAACACCGAGATGGCCGAGCGCCAAGAGGCGTTGGGGGCGCCACGCGATACGTGGCTCGCTGTGGAAAGCGTCCTGAATCCGCGGGCCGAAGCAGTGGCCGGGCGGAAGCTGCGGGCGCTGCTCGCGGTGCTCGGGCTGGGAGGGATCGCGACGCTCGGCCTCGCAGTGCTCGCGGAGGGGTTGAGCTTCCATGAAGGCCTGGAAGGCGGCCCCAGCGGCTTCGACGCCTCCGACGCACAGGTCGACGTGAAGGACGACCAGTCGCGCCATGTCACCCGGACTCCATGATGGAAGGGCCTCCCGTTCGGTTCAACGGGCTTCGTGTCCGGCTGCCGGAGGATCCCTTGGGAGAAAATTCCTCGGGGGAGATCGAACGTCCCGCCCGGCAGCCGCAGCTGGACCACCGGTCGCAACTGGCCGTCCTGGTGGCCTGCGTCTGGTCGACCGCGCTCGTCGTTTCGGCGTTTTCGGGGTTTGAGCCGCTGCTTCTGCTGCTCGTGCTCACGATGGCCGCATACCTCTGCGTGCGGAGCGAACGCGATCCTGCGGCACTGCTCACGGTATACATCGTGCTGCTCTATGTGATCCCGCCGGTCTGGACCGTGCCCGGGATCGGCGCCAGCGGCAGACCAGCGCTGCTGCTCGGCATGCTCGCGCTGGCCTGGATGGGTTTCGCGGCGACCGTGCCTTCGGTCGTGCTGCCCGGCGGCCCGCAGCCGCTGCGGTTCGCGCTGGCCGCGTTCGTCTGCTCCGCGCTTGCAAGCTACAGTTCGGCGTTCTTCCGGCCGCTTCTGCCGGCCGAGCTCAGCGGCCTTGATCGGGGGCTGCTCCTGTTGGTCGGGATGGCTGGCATTGCGCTGCTCGCCGCTGACGGGATCATGGACCGGTCCCGGCTCGACACCCTGCTCCGGCGCCTCGTCCTGGGCACCGCGGTCCTCGCGTCGATCGGCCTTCTCCAGTTCGCGACGGGATTCGACGTCGCCGCGCGCATCCGTATCCCGGGTCTGGTCCTGGTCGATGACGCGCAACCTCAGTTCATCTCTCTGCGAGGCGGTTTTCGGCGTGTCGCCGCCACCACTGGGCACCCGATCGAGTTCGCGGTGGTGCTGGGCACAGTCCTACCGATCGCGCTGCACTACGCCTTGGTCGACATCCGCACCCGTGGCTGGCGCTGGTGCGTTCCACTCGTCCTGGTCGCCGCAGCCATTCCGACGACCCTGTCCCGTACCGGGATACTGGCAGTGGCCGTGGCGCTCGTCATGCTCGTCCCCACTTGGCCCGGATCGCTGCGCTGGAAGGCCGGGCTGATGGGAGGGCTTTCCCTCGTCATGCTGCAGGTGGCCGTGCCCGGCCTGCTCGGCACACTCTTGGGGCTGTTCCTCGACATCGGCAGCGACTCGAGCGTGAGCGCCCGAACCAGCGACTACGCCGCGATCGGCCCCTATCTCGGGCACAGCCTGCTGTTCGGGCGCGGCATCTACACCTGGCTCGCGGATCAGTACTTCATCCTGGACAACCAATACCTCGTGACGCTCATCGAACAGGGCATTCAGGGACTCACCGCCCTGCTGATGCTGTTCGTGGTCAGCGCGTCGCTGGCGCGCGGGGCGCGCCGCCGCTCCACTGACCCCACCACCAGACATCTCGGCCAGGCCCTTGCGGCGGCGGTGATCGCGGCGATGGCGACGTTCGCGACCTACGACGCGCTGACCTTTTCCGTCTCGTCAGGTATTCTCGCACTGTTGTTCGGGTGCTGTGGCGCCTTGTGGCGGCTCGAGCGCCCCCCCTGGGAGCATCACCCACTCGACCTCAGGCTGAGGAGAGGTGGCGCACGATGCGGCAGGGCACGCCGACTGCGACCGCGTGGTCCGGGACGTCATGAAGGACCACGGCGTTTGCCCCGATCACTGCTCCTCGCCCTATTCTCACCCCGGGAAGGACGACCGCATTCTCGCCTAGCCATGCGCCGTCGGCGATCTCGACGGGGAGCGCCGGTGTGATCCCTTGATCCAGGGGAGGTCGCGTGATGTCTTCGAATGCATGCATATGGTCGCAGATGTACACACCGCGGGGCGATGCCGACTCTCTTGCCGATGCGTACCCGCGAAGCTGCCGAAATCACACAAGCGCCGGACAGCAGTGCGCCGTCACCGATCTCGAGTGCCACGCGGTCCTCCAGCGGGCTCAAAACCTGCAACCAGGATCCAGCACCGATGAACACGCCGCTGCCGATGGATATACACCGTTCTCCCGACAATCGGATCGGTGGTTCGATGACGCTGCCAGCACCGAAGTATGAGAATGCTCCGCTGCTGAGGAGGGAAAAGCATTTGGACCGTACGTGAGCGGCGGTTCGATAGCAGCCAAGGAAGGCGCTGCCTACCCACCGCGCATGCACTGCTCGGGCAGTGATCAGTGCCATTTTGGACGCTGCGCTCCTGAGTCTTTGCCAGCGATTTCAGATCTTTCCTGTGACGAACGCGTGAGCAGCGCGTACGCCGCACAGGGTCCGTGAAGAAGGTAACGACGGGCGAGGCGGCGAGGCTCGAGGAACAGCCGGAACAGCCATTCCATGCCGATGTTTCGCCACCATTCCGGCGCACGCCGGACCGTGCCCGCGAGGAAGTCGATCGCGGCGCCGAAGGCCAACCCCACCTTGACCGTCGAGGCGGCCGCGTGCTCGACCAGCCACTGCTCCTGCCGAGGCTTGCCCAGCGCGACGACGAGCATGTCGACCCCCGCGTCCCGGACCTGTCGCGCCAGCGCGGCCGCCGACACCGGATCCTCGATTTCGAACCGCGACGGCGCCCAGAAGCCCGCGACCTGCAGCGTCGGAAACCGCTGGGACAGGACACGGGCAAGCGCGTCATGCGTCGCCTGCATGCCGCCCAGAACGCCGATGCGACAGTCGACGGCGGCGGCGGCGGCGAGCAGATCGGGAAGAAGCTCCGAGCCGGCTAGCTGCTCGCACACCGCGCCGGTGACATGGCGGGCCATCCATACGAGCGGCATGCCGTCGAGCAGCACGATCCAGTCGCCAGGAGCGTCGTTCAGCGTGCCCTGGAGCTTGGAGCCCCTGCCGAAATGATGAATGTGGTCGAGGTTCGCGGAAGCCAAGAACAGTGGCTGCGGCTCAGGGGAGACCAGACGGTCGAGTACCGCACCGATCACCTCGTCCCTGCGGCATACATCAACGCGTGTCCCTCCAAGGGTCACGCTCCGAAGTGCCCGCGCACCGTTGGGCGAAGCCGCACACGCGGGATCCATCAGCGCCCGTCTCCCACCCGCTGGACGCCCTGGCCGGCGATCACCTCGATGAGCTGGTGCACCCGCTGCTCCCAGGAGGCGTCAGCGACAGCGGCGCGGCGCGCCGACCGCTGCGCTTGCGCGCCGTCCGCCAGCGCGGCGTGGATCAGCGCAACGAATTCCTGGTGGTCGGACGCGATCCCGATCCACTGCGCATACCGTCGAACCTCCGGGAAATCGGTGCTCACGACCGGCAGCCCGAGTGCGAGATACTCCTTGAGCTTGATGGGGTTCGAACACCGGATGAACTCGTTGTCGAGGCAGGGCAACAGGGCCACATCGAACCCCGAGCCGTACCGTGGGATCTCCTCATAGGGCCGGTAGCCGAGCCAATGCACGTTCGGCAGCGCCGCAAGGCGCTGCATCGAGCACACGGCGTCCCCAATGAGCACTAGCTGCGCATCTGGGAACGCTTGAGCGACCTTCTCCAGCAGGCCCAAGTCAACGCGATAGTCATCCAACCCACCGAAGAAACCGATCCGGGGCCGGGGAATGCGGCGCAGGTCCTCGGGCTCGTCATCGGGTGGGTGGTACACGAAATGCCCGAGGTCGACGCCATGGTCCAGGAAAACCCCCCGATCGCCGACCACGGGGGCCTCCTCGGCCATCAGAGTCCGGCTCGCATAGAGCACGTGGTCCGACCGTCGCAGGAGCGCCGCCTCCAACCTCCTGATGACGTCCCGATCGGCGTCCGGAAACGCTGAGTGCCGATCAGAGCGGTTGAACACAACGCTGTGCCACCGCATGCGCCGGATCACATCCCAGGCGGTCGGGATCGTCACGAAGCACACGGGGGTCCTCAGGCCCAGCGCACGGGCCACGATTCGAACCTGCGCCCTGACGAGCGCGGCCACGACGGCTCTGGAGACCGCGCTGCCGTACAGCGGAAGGCTGAGTGGCGTCATGACGAAGAAGTTGGGGAGGTCAGGCACCGGCCGGCGCACAAGCTTCGTGATGCTCCGGACCTTCCGCGCGATCCTCCGCAGCGGCTGGGTGCTGCGACCGGGCATCGGCATGCGCATGCCGATGCTGTTGACGACCAGGACCTTCCGCTGGCGCGCGATCCCCCGCATCAGTTGGAAGTCCGAGTGCGCGTGGTTGTGGTACCACCAGTCCTGTGCGGCGAAGCAGATGTACCCAGGGGTGGCGTCGTCCCGCAGGCATCGCGGCCGTCCGGCCGGCATCGCACGAACCTCCGGCGGCCGGCATCCGGGGATGAGCAGCGCCGCGAGCCCCGCTCTGTGGAGCCTTCTGCCGATCGCCGCACGCAGCGCCTCACCCAGGATGAGCGCGCAGCGGAAACCGCTGGCGCGCACCGCGCCGTGGCGTTGGCGGTGGAGGCGCACTTTGTTCCAGACGAGCATGCGGCGCAAGCGCGCGGTGCCGGACTCGCCACCGCTGTGGACCACCTCCGCTCCGGGCGCGAGCCGCAGGTCGAAGCCCAGGTCACGCGCACGAAGGCAGAAGTCGGTCTCCTCCGAGTAGTGAAAGAACGTCTCGTCCCACGGCCCGACCGTCCGCAGGCAGTCGCGGGAGATCAGCAGCGCCGCGCCAACGGCCCAATCCGCGCTCGCCGCCTGCTCGTAACGATCCGGATCGAGGACGGTTTCGCCGAGCGCCGGCCACCGCCCCGCCCGCATGCCGAGCAGCGCCTCGCCGAGGGCGCGCGCCACGGTCGGCTCCCGCCGCAGCGAGGGATACAGCCGGCCGTCGGGGCGGTACATCCTGGGGACCGCAATGCCGACGCCGGGCTGGGCAAGCGTGTCGAGCAGCGCGCGGACGGACCCCGGTCGCAGCAGCACGTCCGGATTCAGCACGAGGACCGCGCCGCTTTCAGTGGCGGCGGCCACCGCCGCGTTCACTCCCGCGGCGTAGCCCCCATTGCGGTCGAGCGCGACGACGGTGGCCGTTGGGGCGCAGGTCCGGACAGCCTCCAAGGTGTCGTCAGCGGATGCGTTGTCGGCAACGACCAGCTCGTAGGAATCGACTCCGCGCAGCGCGGCCGGCAGAGCAGAGACGAAATCAGAGATGAGCGCAGCGCTGTTCCAGGTCACAACGGCGAGCGTGACCTGGTCGCGGAACACATCGGGGGCATTCGCAACTGCGTGTTCAACCGCGGCCGTCATCCTCATTACCTCAATTCTTTGAATAAAGGCGCGCGGAATCGGCAGCACACAGAGATTGTCCTGAGATTTAGCCCGCGCTAGAGAATCTCAGCTCAGCTGAATATGCTACGCACTCGCGTCGCCCGCGTCGCCCGCGTCCTTCTCGATACCGCTACGAATCCCGCCGTAGCGTTCGTCACAGTCAGCAACATAACCAATAATTGCTCCCGGGTCAAGCCCCCGATGTTTTACCATTACACCATTGGGTGATCATGTCCGCACGGATGGCGTCTCCTGCTGCCAGTGGCCGACGAGGTCGGCGTAGAGGGGAGAGGTGGCGAGCAGCGAGTCATGGGTCCCGAGGCGCGGGACGGCGCCGTCCATCACGAGGATGCGATCGGCGCGCAGGGCGGAGCTGATCCGGTGCGCGATGACGACGAGGGTGCGGCCTTGGGTGGCGAGGGCCTGTTCGGCGATGGCCTCGGCGACCGGGTCCAGATGGCAGGTGGCCTCGTCGAGCAGCACGATCGCCGCGGGGGACAGGTAGGTGCGGGCCAGCGCGACGAGTTGCCGCTCGCCTGCGGAGAGCGCGACGCCGCCGGCGCCGATCAACGCGTCACAGCCGCCCAGCCGCTCGACGGTCGAACGCAGGCCGACGGCTTCGACGGCATGGTCGAGCGCATCCTTCGAGGCGTCGGTGCGGAGGTAGACGAGGTTGTCCCGCAGCGTGCCGGCGCACACGTAGGCCTCCTGCGGGATGAGCGCGATGGCGCGGCGCAGGCTCGTCTCCTCCAGATCCTCCAGGGGGATCCCGCCGAGGCGCACCTGTCCGTGCTGGGGGCGCAGGAGCCCGGCGAGCAGGTTGGCCAGGGTCGATTTGCCGATCCCGCTCGGCCCGACGATGGCGAGGTGCTCGCCGTGGCGCAGCTGGAGGCTGAGGTCGGCCACGACGGGGTCGGCGTGAGGACCGTAGGAGAACGTGACGCCGTCGACCCTGAGGTCGTGGCCGTCGAGAGCAAGCCTGCCATGAGCAGGCACTGGGAGAGCGGTGGGGGAGACCGGGAGTGCGCAGGTCTCGGCGAGGCGGTTAAGGACGACCCCAAGGTGCAGCCCCCACGTGCCCGTCATGTGGACGAGGGCGCGCAGGGCTGGCTCCAGGCTGGTGATGAGGTAGGTGATCGCGCCCGCCACGGCGCCGATCGACAGGCCCTGCTGGCTGACCAGCCATGGCGCGGCGAGCAGGAGCGCAACGATGGGCAGTTGCGCGCCGATCACCACGACCAGCGTCCGGACCGCCCCTGCCCGCGCAAGCGCTCGCTCGGCCTCGGCTTGCCGGTCGATGGGATCGCCGGCCATGGTCGCGGCCCGACGTTCGGCGCCGCAGGCCACGACGTCGCGCAGACCGGCGAGCACCACTCCAGCCGCTTGCGGGACCGCCTCACCGGCGAGCACCACCGCCCGCTGCCGGACGGCGAGGGAACGCAGCGAGGCGGCGTAGAGCGCAAGCGCGAGGAACAGTGGCGGGGCGACCAGCAGGGCGACGACGGGCGCCAGCGCGGTGAGGCCGACCAGGCTTGCGATGATGGCGAACCCGACCTGGCGCATGCTGCGCAGCAGTGATGAGACGAGCTGGCGCACGGTCTCCACCTGCTCAGTCAGCTGCGCGACGGCGGCCGTGTCGGGATCACGCGGCTCGCTGACACCCCGGAAGACCACGGCGGCGACGAGGTCGCGGACGAGCGAATCCCGCAGCGGCTCCACGGTCTCGGCCAGCCAAGGGTAGAGCCGGCGGACCGCGAAGGCGCTGCATCCCAGCGCCACGCCGAGCAGGCTGAGCCAGCCCAACCCCTCAACCGGGCGGCCGCGCAGGAAACCGCGGTCCAGCGCGTGCGCGACGAGGATCCCAGACGTCAACGCAGGCAGGGACTCGACGACCGACCAGGCGGCGACGCGCGCGAGCGCCCGTCGCCGCGGCGCGAGATGCTCGGCGAGCAGGGCCCAGCCCCGAGGCGCCCGCCCACCCGCCGCGCCGCGCCTCATATCCCCAACCC
>JBOGEA010000020.1:0-28342 GCA_050743205.1 Egibacteraceae bacterium
CCCCCCGACCCTGGCCCCCAGCTTTCCGGCGGACCGGTGCGAAAACCGCAGACCAGGTGGGCCAGATGGCAGCTCGGCTGCGGTTTTCCGCGGGCAGTGGGACGCCCTTGGGCCAGCCACACACTGCAGTTTTCCTCCGTATTAGGAGGAAAACTGCAGGTCAAGCGCGCGCTGTCGAGCTTGAGGCGCAGCTTTCCTCCGTATTAGGAGGAAACCTGCATCTTTGGTTCGAGCGCGCCGACTGGCGGGCCCGTGAGATTTCGCAACCGCCTGCCCACGACGGAAAACCGCAGCCAACGCGAGCGACGGATCAAGGCACCAAAGACGCCGCGCGGGGGCCTCTGGCCAGCAGCGCCGCAACGTCGGGGCGGCCGTTTTGGCGCTAGTTCAGCATTCTCCCCGGCCACGCCGGGCAAGCGGCCTCGTGCTGCCGGGAGCGCTGTGGACGCTGGCGCTGGTGGCGCTGGGGCTGCTGATCCTGCCGCTGGTCGGGCTGGTCCTGCGCGCGCCGTGGCGCCAGCTGCCGGCCACGCTCGCCGATCCGGAGGCGCTCCAGTCGCTGCGGCTGTCGATCGTGGTCTCGCTCGCCTCGCTGGGGCTGGCGACCGTGGTCGGGGTGCCGCTCGCGTGGGTGCTGGCCCGGTTCGAGTTCCCGGGCAAGGCGCTGGTCCGCGCGCTGTGCATCCTGCCGATGGTGCTGCCGCCGGTGGTCGGAGGGGTGGCGCTGCTGCTGGCGTTCGGCCGCCGGGGCGTGATCGGGCAGCCGATCGCGCAGGCCACCGGGCTCACGCTGCCGTTCACCACCGCGGGGGTGGTCGTCGCCGAGACGTTCGTCGCGATGCCGTTCCTGATCGTCACCGTGGAGGCCGGGCTGCGCGCGATGGACCGGCGGTTCGAGGACGTCGCGGCGACCCTGGGCGCCAGCCGGTGGACGGCGTTCCGGCGGGTCACGCTGCCGCTGATCTGGCCCTCGCTCGCCGCCGGCATGGCGCTGTGCTGGGCGCGGGCGTTGGGCGAGTTCGGGGCCTCGATCACGTTCGCGGGCAACTTCCCCGGGCGCACCCGGACGATGCCATTGGCGGTCTACGTCGAGCTTGAGCGCAACCTCGACGTCGCGATCCTGTTCAGCCTGCTGCTGACCGCGGTCTCTGTCCTGGTGCTCGTGTCGTCACGCGCGCGAATGAGCTCGGGCGGTGCGTGACGCCGCGCCGTGCAGAAAACCGCCGGATGCGACGGTTTCCCGCACTCCAAACGCCCGGGAGTCCGCGTCGCCGTGCAGAAAACCGCCGGATGCGACGGTTCCTCCGCTCCAAACGCTCGGGAGCCCGCGTCGCCGTGCAGAAACCGCCGAATATGACGGTTTCCTGCACTCCAAACACTCGGGAGTCCGCGCCGCCCGCAGGAACCCGCCGGATGCGACGGTTTCCCGCACCTTGAGCACGTGCTGAGAGGTGGGCCGTGACGCTGAGCGCAGAGGTCGGGCTCACGCTGGGCAGCCTCGACCTCGACGTGGCCGTCGAGGTTGTCCCCGGCGAGGTGGTCGGGGTGCTCGGCCCCAACGGCGCCGGCAAGACCACGCTGCTGCGGGCCGTCGCGGGGCTGCTGGCGCTGCGGGCCGGGCGGGTCACGCTGGACGGTGTCGTGCTCGAGGACGTCGCTCGTGGCGTTCGCGTCCCGCCTCACGAGCGGGCCGTCGGGGTCCTGTTCCAGGACTACCTGCTGTTCCCGCACCTCTCCGTCCTGGAGAATGTCGCGTTCGGGCCCCGCTCGCGGGGGCTGCCGCGCCGCGAGGCCCACCGGCGGGCCATGGCCTGGCTCGACCGGATGCGCCTCGCCGACCGCGCCCAGGCCAAGCCGCGGGCGCTGTCGGGCGGGCAGGCCCAGCGGGTGGCGCTGGCCCGCGCGCTGGCGACGGAGCCCGCGCTGCTCCTGCTCGACGAGCCCCTGTCGGCGCTCGACGCCGCGATCCGCCTGGAGGTGCGGCGTGAGCTGCGCGAGCACCTGACCGCGTTCGGCGGCCCCTGCCTGCTCGTGACCCACGATCCCCTTGAGGCGATGGCGCTGGCCGACCGGCTGCTGATCGTCGAGGACGGCCGGGTCGCCCAGGTCGGTGAGGTGGCGGAGGTCACCAGCCGGCCGCGCTCCCCGTGGGTGGCCAGCCTCGTCGGCCTCAACCTGCTGCGCGGCCACGCTCGCGGCGGGCGGGTGGAGCTGGCCTCCGGCGGGACACTGGTGGCGGCGACCTCTATAGAGGACGGCGAGGTGTTCGCCGCCGTCCACCCCCGCGCCGTCGCCCTGCACCGCGACCGGCCCGAGGGCAGCCCGCGCAACGTCTGGGCCGGCGCCGTCGGCGGCCTGGACGCGCTCGGCAGCCGCGTCCGCGTCCACGTCGACGGCCTGATCCCGATCGTCGCCGAGGTCACGCCCGCCGCCGTCGCCGCGCTCGACCTGGCCGCCGCCGGCGACGTCTGGGTCTCGGTCAAGGCCACCGCCATCGACCTCTACCCCGCCTGAGCTGCGCCGACGGGCTCAGTCGGGCTGAGGGCGTCAAGCCGCCCATACCATGTGATCGATTGCGGGCTGCCGAGAGCGAGGGGGACGAAGGCCGATGAGCGACGATCTCGCCCCGGCACGAATCACGAGCCCGCGCGTCGTCGGCCGCAAAACCGACACCAGCGCACGACGCCATCCAGGCGTTCGCCGGTGTCGGGTAGGTCCTCGGTGGCAGTCTTGCTCGGGTACCGTGGCGAGGCCGGACAGGTTGGCGTGAACCGAAGGATGCCGGGATGAACGCGAATGCCAGTTGCAAGCAGGAGCGACCGCACGTCGCGCGATCCATGGTGCGCGAGGTTCCAGACATCGAGCCGGATGGTGTCCTCGGGCGCGTGGCCGAGTGCTTCCCGCTGGGCCTGGGTCTGGACCCGGTGGACCTCGGCACCGAGCCACCGAGCGGCCCGGAGACCCGCCCCTTCCGATACCTGACGCCGGTCTCCACAGACCGCGTGAGCATTCTCGATCTCTCCGAGGTCTCCTACGATCCCAAGAAACAGATGTCCACCATTCGCGGAGAACTGTTGATCGTCGCGACGACCAAGCAGCAAACCAACTACGCCACCAAGACCAAAGAAGACAGGCAGGAATTCGAGGACGTTGAGGAGGACACCGTCACAGACTGACCCCGGGTATGAGCCCGCCTGACGGCTGGGTCTATGCCTGCTGGGAGCGACTGGCATGACGGTTCTCGTCCTCACGCACCAGTTCGATACCGAGGCGGACCTGGTGATTCGGGAGCTGGCCACGCGCGGAGTTCCGGTGTTTCGCTGCGACGCGAGCGAGTTTCCCCAGAGACTGACGCTGTCGGCGGATCTGTGCGCCGGGTGGACCGGGAAACTGCACACCGAGCGGCGCGAGGTGGCGCTGGAATCGATCGGTGCCGCCTACTACCGCAAGCCGAGCCGGTTCCGCTTCGTCGAGGGCATGTCCGGCACCGAGCGGAGGTTCGCCGCTGCTGAGGCCCGGCTCGGCTTCGGCGGGGTGCTCGCATCGCTGCCGTGCCGGTGGGTCAACCACCCGCACCGCGTCGCCGCCGCCGAGTACAAGCCGCTGCAGCTCCGCGTCGCCGCCGAGTGCGGTCTGCGGGTGCCCCGCACGTTGATCACCAACGACCCTGCCCAGGCGCGCGCCTTCGCGGCCAGCCTGCCGGACCGCATGGTGTACAAGCCGGTGTCCAACGGCCCTCGCGGGGAGCACGGCCAGCCGGTTGCGCTCTACACGACCGTCGTGCCGTCGGAGGACATCGGCCACGCGAGCATCGCCAGGACCGCGCACCTGTTCCAGGAGTGGGTCCCCAAGCGGTGCGAGGCGCGGGTGACGGTGGTGGCCGCTGGCTGCTTCGCGGTCGAGATCCACGCCCAGCACTCGCCCCGGGCAGCGGTGGACTGGCGCGCCGACTACGCCTGCCACCAGTACATGGTGACCGAGGTCCCCGAAAGCGTACGACCCTGTGTCGCCGGGATGATGGACCGGCTCGGGCTGGTCTTCGGGGCGTTGGACTTCGTGATCACCCCCGAGGGCCAGTGGGTGTTCCTGGAGGTCAACCCCAACGGCCAATGGGGCTGGCTGCAGTTCGCGACCGGACTGCCGATCAGCGCCGCGATCGCCGAGGTGTTGGCGGCGGCAGGGACCGATGATTGACGCCGACCCGGCCCTGGTGGCGGAGCTGCTCCACAGGCTCACAGCCCAGCTGGCCGCCGAGGGTGCCCTGCGATCCCCGGAATGGCGCGCCGCGTTCGAGCGGACCCCCCGACACCGGTTCGTGCCGCGCTTCTACCGTCGCACGTCCTCCGGGCGAAAGCTGGTGGACGGCGCGCGGCCGGAGCGGCATCAGGAGTGGCTGGCGGGCGTCTACTCCGATGACGCGTTGGTCACCCAGCACGACTCCGAAGACTGGAGGATCGCGACCAGCTCGTCGACCCAGCCGTCCCTCATGGCGCTGATGCTCGAAGCCCTCGACGTGCGCGACGGGCACTCGGTCCTGGAGATCGGCGCGGGCACCGGGTACAACGCGGCCCTGCTGTGCGCGCGTCTCGGCTCGGCGGCGGTCACCACGATCGACATTGACCCCGGCCTGGCCCAGACCGCGCGCGAGCGGCTGCGGCAGCTGGGCCACACCCCCACGGTCGCGGTCGCGGACGGCGCGCGGGGCTACCCGCCGAACGCCCCCTACGACCGGATCATCGCCACCTGCGCGGTCACCCACATCCCACCCGCCTGGATCGCCCAGACCCGGCCCGGGGGCATCATCCTCACGAACCTGCGCGGCGGCTGGGGTGATGGGCTCACACGCATCGAGGTCCTGACGGACGGCTCCGCGGTCGGACGGTTCCTGCCCGACCCCGCCGCCTTCATCGCGATGAGGGGCAGCAGACCGCCAGAGCCGCACCAGCCTGAGCTCTTCACGCTGACCAGCGGGCAGGGCCGCGGCCGGCCCATCACGATGCTCAGCGGCATCCGCGAGGAGTCCTTCTGGTTCCTGGCCGGGCTCGCCCTGCCGCATGCCGTGCGCTTCGGGTCTCCCAACACGCCGAGCATCTACGACGCCCCTCGACTGGTCGACCTCGACGACGGATCGTGGTCGCGGATCGACCGCACACCCGAGGGCGGGCACACCGTGACGCAAGGCGGCCCGCGTGACGTCTGGGACCTGCTCGAAGCCGCCCATGAGCAGTGGCTGACGCTGGGCAAGCCGGCGCGGGAGCGCTACGGCCTGACCGTCACCGCCGCTGGACACACACACGCCTGGTGCGACTCCGCGGGCAGCGATCGCACGTGGAGCCTCCCACAGCCCTGGTAAGAGCCCATGGATCTGCGTCGATGCTCCGTGCCGGGACGAGCTGGCGCGGCTGCGACGTGCTGATGACCGCAGAGTCCGCCCGAGAAGCTGGTGGTTCGTCCATTGGGAGGTGCGCATCGGCGGTTGCTACGAGTTGAGGAGGTCTTCCAGACAGGGTTCCCGAGGGCGGCGGGGTCATCCACGGAAAGGGCGCGGTCAGTGATGATGTCGGCGAGGGAAGGAGTGCGGTCGCCGAGGGGACCGAGGCCTGCGTCGGCCAGCGCCGCCCAGCCGTCGCGGGTGGGACCGGTCTCGATCCGCGGCAGCATGAAGGTGTGCGCCCCGTCCACCTCCAACCGGTCGCCGGACACCCATAGCCCGTCGGCGTCGATCGACGCGGCTGGGGCGGCGATCAAAGCGAGGTAGGCCGGCCCGGGCGCAACAGCCGACGCGCGTGTCATGGAAGCCGAGGTGGACCGCCGTCTGCTGGGGGCCGAGCAGCTAGCGGCTATTCTCCTCGACATCCCGCTGCCCTGGCCCACACGACATCCACGCCGCTGATGCGAGTGGTGAACCCAATGGTGTGGGGTCGCTGTGTCAGGCCGCGCCGAAGGTGACTGTCGGCAGTTCGCTGTCACCCGGCACGTGAAGCCGCAGTTGCACGCAGAGCGCGGCGGCCAGTCGCTCCAGAGTCGCAAAGGTGGGGGAGGCTCCCCCTCCTTCTAGGCGTGCGATCGCTGAGGCGGTGGTGTCCATGCGCGCCGTCAACTCCTTCTGCGTCAGTCCGGCCGCCTTACGCAGCCCGCTCCAAGGGTGTGTGCGTACGGCATCGCCAGGGCGCTGCCGTACTCCCTGAGCAGATCGAGGGAGAAACGCACTCGGGCGGCGTCTCGAGCGGCCAACTTCAGCAGCCACTCGTCAACCTCGTCTTCGGCCTCGATCCTCCACACGCAAGATGAGGGCGCGGCGAGGGAGGGGGGTGGGGGCATGGCCAGGGCGACGCGGGTGCGGTCGGGGGCGGTGAGGTCGGGGCAGGTCAGGGTCCGGCTCAGGCGCCGACCGGCCAGAGGGTCAGAAGGCCAGCGCACGCGTCGGCTCATCCGAGCCGGTGCCGCGCCCAGCCTCGTGCGACCGTTCTCAGACGCTGCTGGTGCTCGGTGGGTGCGGCGCGGTGCCGGTATTCCCACAGCCCGGCGACGGCGGTCGCGAACGCGGTGACCGCAGTGTCGGAGGCCTGCCTCCAGGCGGGCACGCTGGTGGCCCATTTTTCGGCATCGTCGGGGGCGTGGCCGGCGTCGATGAGGCGCAGGACGAGGAAGGCCACGTCGATCCAGGCGGCTGCCCGGCATGGCCAGGCCCAGTCGATCACGTATACGCGGTCGCCGATCAGGAAGTTGCGGGCGTTCAGATCCGTGTGCGCGAGGGTCTGGCCGGCGAGGAGGTCGGGCGCTGACGCCTCCCAGCCGACGAGCCGGCGGAGGTTTTCGCGTACCCAGCCGTCGAGGTTGACAGGAGGGTTCTGCGAGAGCAGGCGCCATGCGGGCAACCCCGCCCAGCGTTGACTGAGGGTCTGCAGCGGGACCTGTGGGCACGGCGTCAGGTCGCGTTCCATGGCGGCCATGACGTCAGCGATTCTGGGCAGGTCGGGCGATCCGGGGGACAGGTCGGCGTATCGTCCGTCGACCTGCTCGAAGCCCAGCAGCAGCCACCCATCCGTGTCGAGTGTCCACAGCAGCCGGGGAGCGAAGTCACCAAGCCACGGGTTCACCCGCGCCTCGTTGCGGTGCATCCACGCGAAGCGGCTGTCGGCCTCGATGCCCTTGCAGAAGAAGACGCGGCCATCTTCCATGTGCAGGGTCGCAGCCAGGCCGGCAGCCGATCCTGCTGACACGGACTCGGATCTGGCCACCGGCCCGCACCGTGCCTGCACCGAATGACGGACGCCGCCGGGCAGGTCATCCCAGTCACAGCGGGTCATGGACCGGTGCCCTGCTGAGAGGTTGCGTCACGGGCTGTTGTAGCACCCGGCGTAGCACTGGTGGCACTTGCCGCCTCCGTCGTCACTGCACTTGCCGAGGCTGGTGTGCGGTTCCCACAGCTGGGGGTCGACGGCGAACCCGGACGCCTCGATGGCGTTGATCGTGCTCCGCAGCACCGCGTCGGGACCGGCCACGTCGTACGGCCCGCCCTCGGTGGGCGTGTGGTGGATGAACCGCCCGGCCACGCGCTGGCAGAAGGCGGCGTACTCGCGGGTGTGCAGGATGAACGTGTGCCAGCCGATGTCGACGAGCCTGCTCGGCGACAGAGGCACCCCCGGGTTGTCTGCGCACGTCTTCACGAACGCGAGTGCCTGGGCCATGATGCGCTCGGCAAGCGGTCGCGCGATCTGTTCGTCTACGACGATGCGGGCGATTAGGCGTGCGAACAGGTGGTCGGGGACCAGTGAGCGGCCGGAGACCCGCTCGGCGATGACGGCAGTCATTGCTGCTCCTTGAGGTGAGAAGGGCGCGCGAGCCTCTTCGAGGATCGTCCCATCTGAAAATATAGTCTCAGACTGCTCCGTAATCGTCAAGACTAGAGCAGGGTGAGTTCGGTGATCACCGAACTCAGAAGCTTGCGCGCTTCCGCGCCGAACAGTGCCCCCTGTCGCAGCCGGTCGAACTCAGCGAGGTACAGCCCGACCTTGTCCTCCTCGCGCTCGGTCAGCTCCCCGGCGACGGTCTCTACGACGACGAACGCCTCCTCGCCCGCGTCGCGGTCGCCGAAGATCACGAACCCGTGCTGCTGCACCTCGATCGCCTCGGCTGTCCATGGAATGATCCCGATCTCGATGTTCGGCAGGTCGAGCAGCGACGCGAGCCGATCCAGTTGGCCTATCAACAGCGTCGGAGGGCCTGGTCGCCAGCGGATGGCGGCTTCGCCGAGCACGAACTCGAAGCGGCGGGAGCGGTCGAACAGGATCTGTTGGCGTTCCATGCGAGCTTTGACTGCTCCCGGCACATCCTCAACCGCCGCAATGGCGCCCATGCGGAACACGCGTTCTGCGTACGCGGCCACTTGCAGCAGCCCTGGCACCAAGGCCGGTTGAAAAACCCTGATGAGCGTCGTCGCGTCCTCCAGGCGGCCGATACGCTCCTGCTTGCGCCGCAACCCCGAGGAGACCTCTTTCCGCCAAGCAGCCACGGTCGTGAAGACCTGCTCACACAGATCAAGCAGGGACTCACGGACCTCATTCGGCGCGGCGGTCACCTGACACCACGCTTCGACATCCGCCAACTGGGGGACGGTCCGGCCGGTCTCGATCTTCGAGACCTTGCTCTGCGTCCAGCCGCACCTTTCGGCGAGCTGCACCCCAGTGATGCCGGCGGAGCGCCGGAGGTCACGGAGCCTGGCCGCGAGACGCGTTGCCGCTGGCGCGATCCGCGGCTCGGTCATGCGCCGCGTTCTGGGACCCACAAATGCAGTGGGACCGCGAACCCTGCGGCCAGCTCGTGCTGTCGCCTGGCATCCGCGATCTCGACGTCGATGGTGACATGCTCGACGTCGAGGAACCGACCGCGGTCGTCGTAATGCAGATAGACGAGCGTCTCGTCGTCGAACAGCCACCAGTCCTGCCGCAACTCCTCGACGAGACGCGGATCTGCCGCGAGGTCGACGATCCAGATCCGCTCACCGGCTGCAGCCAGCTCGCTGTAGATGTGCAGCTCGAAGCGGAGGTAGCTGGACAGCGGCTGCTGGACGACCCGCAAGCGCTCCCACCGTTTGCCCGCAGCTATGCCATCGGCGATGAGACGCAGCCACTCGTCGTCATCAGGGGTGTCAGCGAGGGGCACTTGGCCGGTCGCCTCGAACTGGGCGAGGTCGGCGGCTTCATGCTCCACCTCATAGCGCTGCAGCGTCTCCAGCCGGACAGCGGTAGATCGGAAGCGGCGGAACAGCCCGGCGAACTCGTCGAGGGTCACCGGCTACCGAGTCGCAAAACCGACCTGACCCGGCCGATCACGATGGCCTTGGCGGCGCGGAGGAGAACGCCGTCGGGGATGTCAACGGCCCGCTCGCCCGAGGGAAGGGTCAGACCCGCATCGTTCTCGGGTCCTTGGACGCTGAGGATGCCTGGGTGGCGGCGCCAGACGGTTGGGCAGATGCCTTGCTTTCCGCAGCCGGGGTCGTCGCTGCCCGCGAGCCATTGAAGCGCCATGATGCCTCCTGTAGTCCCCGACTATTCTTACCCCAGCTTGCGGTCATGATGGTCACGTCGTCAACCCTCAATGAAGGGCGGGGTTCGGAGCAGGGTGACGAGCCCGTTTGGAACGCAACTTGACGCGGTTCTGTGCTGGATCCGGACGCGCGTGGGCTGGCCGCAGCCAGGCGACATGGGGGGCTCCCCGTGGGTGGCCAGCCTCGTCGGCCTGAACCTGCTGCGCGGCCACGCGCGCGGCGGGTTGATCTGCCCCGCGCTGGGATCCGGCGGGACGCTGGTGGCGGCGACCTCAGTCAGGGACGGTGAGGTGTTCGCCGCCGTCCACCCCCGCGCCGTCGCCCTGTACCGCGACCGGCCCGACCCCAGCCCGCGCAACGTCTGGGCCGGCGCCATCACAGGCATGGACGCGCTCGGCAGCCGCGTCCGCGTCCACGTCGGCGGTCTCATCCCGATCGTCGCCGAGGTCATGCCCGCCGCCGTCGCCGCGTTGGGCCTGGCCGCTGGCGGTGACGTGTGGGTCGCCTGAGGCCCGGCCGAACCGGCTCCTGGCACAGGTGATGTCCCAGCTCAATACCATAGGGACGATTGCGGACTGCCGAGCGCGAGGGGGCGCAGGGCGATGAGCGGTGAGCGGGTCTCAGCCCGGCCGGACAACCTGGGCAAGTTCGTGGAGGCGTCCAGGCAGATCAACGACGAGATCAGGGCCAAGGTCGGCGCGGCCCAGGCCGAGTACGACGCGTTCCAGGCCGGCGGTTACGAGTACAGGGCCTCCAACGCCGACCTCTGGGCCGACCTTACCACCTATCAGCGCAACAACGTGGCCGACGAGACGTTCGTGGAGACGGTCCGGCGGGCGTTCGTCACCGCCGACGGCCACTCCTCCCTGGTCAGCGCATCCGCCAGCGCCATCCGACACAACTTCGACCACGCCGCTGCGCAGACCGGCGCCACGACCGCCCAGCGGCTCTCGGTCACGGTCGACGACCCGATCCTCAGCGGCCGGCCGCCGTCGTCGGGGTTCTCAGACGACCCGGTGTGCACCGCCACCGGCCACTTCCTTGAAGAAGAAGAGGACCTCACCTGGCCGGCCCGCCTCGCGGTGCTGCGCTGGCGCCGCACGTACTCGTCGCGCCACATCACCGCCGGGCCGCTCGGCCGCGGCTGGTCGTGCTGGGCCAACGCCCGCTGCGCCCGTGACGGCGACATGATCATGTACCACGGACCCGACGGGCAGGTGGCGATGCTGGCCGCCAACCCCGACGGCTCTTGGGGCCCGATCCCGGGGCTGATCGCCCGCATCACCGGCGACGACGCCGGCGGCCTGGTGGTGGCGTGGCGACCGGCGTCGGGCCGGCACGGCCAGGTCTGGCGCTTCGACGCCGAGGGCCTGCCCAGCAGCGTCACCGGCCCGGGCTTGGGCGCCACGAGATTCACCCACACCGGCGGGCTGCTCACCGGCGTCGACCACGAGGGCGGCCGCCGGCTCCAGCTCGAGTGGGACGGCGCCCGCATCGCGGCGGCGCGCTCGTCATGCGGGCGGCAGGCGACCTACCGCTATGACGACCACGGCGATCTGGTCGGCGTCCAGCGGCCCCTCGGCGCGGTCGCCTATGAGGTCGACGATGCCGGGCGGATCCTCCAGGTCGTCGACGCCGACGGCGTCAAGGTCTGCGTCAACACCTACGACACTGAGGGCCGGGTCCTCACCCAGCGTTCGCCGTTCGGTCGCCTCACCCGCTTCCGGTACGAGCCGGGAGGGGTGACGACCGTCGAGGACGACCACGGAGGGCCCCGGACCACGTTTCTGCACGACCCGATCGGTCGACTGACCGGGCTGGAGAACGACCTCGGCGAGCGCCTCCACCGAGTCTTCGACGCCGACGGAAACTGCGTGCGGGAGAAGACCTTCTCGGGGGCGCGCACCGTCCAGGCATTCGACGAGCGCGGCCACCGGGTGGCTCACACCGGTCCCGACGGCGCTGAGCACCGCTGGGAGTACGACGACCGCGGCCGGGTTGTGCGCGTCACCGGCCCTGAGGGCTACGAGGTGGACTTCGTCTACGAGGGGGACGAGCCCCACCCGGTCCGGATGTGGGGCGACGACGGCTGGGAGCTGCGCTTCGAGCTGGCGCGAGGGCAGGTCCGCCGGATCACCGACGCCGATGGGGTCACCGCCAGCCTCGAACACGACCCCGACGGCAACCTGGCGGCCCTCACCGACGGGTTGGGGCACACCACGCGCTACGGCTGGCATCCCTCGGGACGACTCGCCGAGTTGACCTTTCCCGACGGGGCCACGCTGCGGGCCGAGCGCGACGACGCCGGCTGGTGCCGGCGGGTCACGTCGCCCGCCGGGGACACCTGGACCTTCGAGCGCAGCGCCACCGGCCGGGTGCTGGCGATCGTCGAGCCCGACGGCGCTCGCACCGAGCTGCGCCGGGGCGATGCCGGTGAGATCATCGAGATGGTCGATGCCGTCGGCACCAGCGCCCGCCTGCGCTACGACCCGCTCCAGAACCTGGTCGGCGTCGCCGGCCCCGACGGCGGCCAGTGGGAACTCGACTACGACGCCATGGGCCGGCTCTCCGCCATCCACGAGCCCACCGGCCGGACGCGCCGCTACAACCACGACCCCGAAGGGCGAGTAGTGAGCGTCATCGGCCCCGACGGGCACCGCCTCACCCGCCGGTTCGACCCGGCCGGCCGCGAAATCGCGGTGGTGGACCGGGCGGGCGGGGTGAGCAACCTCGACTGGGACGGAGCCGGCCGGCTGGCCCGACGCTCGTTCCCCGACGGCACCGCGGCAGCCCTGAAGTGGGACCGCTGGGACCGGCCCACACTGGTGACCCAACCCGACGGCGGCACGGTCGCCTTGGCGTACACCCCCGCGGGCCGGCCGCGGTCGATCACCTCGGCGGAGGGCCGCACCACCACCTTCAGCTGGGACGCCGCCGGTCGGTTGGCCACGGTCACCGACGACCTCGGGCACGCCACGCGGTATGGATGGGACGCCTGCGGACGGCTGGCCGAGGCCACCTTCCCGTCGGGCCGGTGGGAGCGGTTCGGCTACGACGCCGACGGTCGGGTCGTCACCCACGATCGCGACGGCCGGGTGTGGCGCAGCAGCGTTGACCACGCCGGGCGGCCCACGGCGGTCACCGATCCTGGCGGTGCCACTCGCCGCTTCGCCTACGACCCCCGCGGCGCCCTGATCGCCGCCGCGGACCCGCTCGGCCACACCGTCCGCATCGAGTACGACCGCTGGGGCAACCCGACGGCGGTCACCGACCCGCTGGGCGGCGTGAGCCGGGCCGCATATGACCAGGTCGGCCAGTTGGCTGCGTTCACCGACCCGCTGGGTCGCACCACCCGGTACGAGCGCGACGGCGAGGGCCGCCCCACCCTGCTCGTGCGGCCCACCGGCGAACGCGTCGAGCTTGCGCGCGACGGCGAAGGCCGCATCACGAGGGCAGCGGTCGACGGCGAGACCGTCGCCGAGGCCGATCTCGACGCCCGGGGCCGTCCGGTCACGGTCCGCGAGCCAGCCTCTGGCCGGACCCACCGGTTCGGCTGGGGACCCGACAGCCGGCTCGAGCGGCTCGACACCGACGGCCACGCCCTCACCTGGGCTTACGACAGCGACGGCCTGGTCACCGCCCGCACCGCCCACAGCGGCGCCACGACCGCCTTCTCCTGGGACAACGCCTGCCGGCTGGTCGCGATCACCCACCCGGACACCGGACCGGTGCGCCTGGAGCGCGACCCCGACGGCCGTCTCGTCGGACTCGTGGCCGGTGGCCTCCAGCGGCGCTGGCGGCTCGACGCCAGCGGGCAGGTGGTGGGCTACGAGCAGGCCACCGCCGGAGTCCGGAAGACGACCGAGCTGTCACGTGATGCCGCCGGGCGGGTCCTTGTGGAACGCGACGCCGACGCCGACGCCAGCTACCAGTACGACGACGCCGGTCAACTGGTAGGCGCTGACGGTCCGGCAGGCTCGTGGCGCTGGGACTACGACCCCGCCGGGCGGTTGGCCGTCGAGACCGGTCCTGAACACACCCCGCCGCTTCCACCACGACGCCGCCGGCCAACTCGTGCGCATCGACAGCCCCGACGGTCCCACCACGATCGACTACGACGCCGCCGGCCGCCGCACCCGCGAGTCCGGCCCGACCGGTGAGACCACCTATGTCTGGGACGCCCTCGACCGCCTCGTCGCCATCGACCGGACCTCCCGCTCGGCTCGCCTCGACGTCGACGCCCTCGGTTCCCTGATCGGCGTCGACGGCGCCCGCCTGGTCTGGGACCCGGCCGGCAGCCTCCCGCAGCTGCTCGCCATCGACGGCGACGAGTTCGTCGGCCTGCCCGGCCTGCCGATCGCGACCACCGGCCAGGCCGGCACCCGCTGGCTGGACGCCGACTGGCGGGGCTCGCTGGGCGCCACCGACCCCCCGCCACCGACCCCCTGGGGCGCCAGCGGCGGCGACACCGGCCTCGGGCCGGGCTTCAGAGGCGAACTCGGCGTGGCCGGCCTCGTGTGGCTGGGACACCGCCCCTACGACCCGTCCACCCGGGCATTCCTCGCGCCTGACCCGCTGCCCGGCATCGCCGGCCAGGCGGTGGCCGCCAACCCGTACCACTACGCCGCCAACGACCCGCTCGGCCTGCTCGACCCGCTCGGCCTGCGGCCCCTGTCGATGGCGGCCTACCAGCAGCTGCGCGAGCAGCGCCAGACCGGGCTGGTCGACCGCGCCGGCCAGCTCGCGGGCACGGTCGGCGAGGGCATCGCCACCGGTCTGCGCTACGTCGCCGGCGGCGCGCTGGTCGCCACGGGCTTCGTCGGCAGCCTCCCGATCATCGGCGCGCCGGTGCACCCTGCCACCGGCACTGTGCAGGCGGTGGCCACGATGGCCAACGGCGACTTCGACCCCAACCACATCGTCCGCAACTTCGTCAACGGCCCAACCACCACCGCAGGCCTCGGATTGGCCCTGATCGGAGACGCGCGGATCCGCTACGACGGGCAGACCGGGATGTGGGTGGCCACCGAGGCCACCACCGGGTTCGGGCGGGCCGGCACCACCTACGGCAGCACGTTCGTGACGGGTGAACTCGATCCTGACGAGAACCTCAAACACCATGAGTCGATCCATGCCGAGCAGTACGCCCGCTTCGGCGGCGGGATCATCTTCCCGATCCTGTACTTTTGGGAAGAGCACAACCATCCCGGCTGCGAGAACAAGTATGAGCGGGAAGCCGGACTGGAGGACGGGCGCTACTCGGGGCCCGGCTGCAATTGACCCGACACCGACGGCCATTTCCCACCGAGAATTGGTCTAGCCCCCTCGGCCGGGTAGAACAGGATCATGAAGGCTCTCCATAGAGGCGCTCGGCTGTTGGCGGCTGCGGCTGTGTTGGCGGGGTGTTTCCCGAGCGACCCTGCGCGCGTGCACCCGGTCGCGGTCCGGACGACCTCGTCGGGCGAGGTCGAGGTGCTGCTGGTGCCGTGCTCGCCAGTGCTGATCTCCCGATTCGAGGTCACCGACCCGCAAGAAGCCTTCCAGAGCGCCGACGACCCCCGCGTCTGGCAGGTCGACTTCTCTCCCCCAGCCACCGACCTGCACCGGGTTACGCTGGGTCAGGTGCCGCCCGGCGGCAACGAACAGGTGCCGTGGCCATCCGCCGGCCTCGACAGCCGTGACCCGGACAAGAACTATGTCGTGCGGGTGGTGCTCGACAACGGCGGCTACTGGTACCAGGGGTTCGACCAACGGCACCTCACCGAGGGGCGAATCCTGTTCCGGGACCGGAGCATCTCCCCCGAGGCCTTCGCCGAGCAGAGCCGCTGCCCTGACCCGACAGGCGAAGCCGGATAGGGCCAGACTCACTCGTACAGCGGGGCTCGGGTCGGGGCGAAGTCAGGCGCGGCCGGCACCGGCGGGTCGGATGGCGGATCGCCGAAATCCGGCTCGCCGAAGAGAAAGTCGCCGAACTCCTCGATCAGGTTCCGGTTGGCACGCTCCCGCTCCACGTAGCGAGCGAAGTTCACCCGGTCCTGCTCGCCCCGCGCCTTGGCCCAACTCGAGGCGAATCCCTCGGCCAGCGTCCGCAGCGCCGCGCTGAGGCGCTCAGCGCCGGCGCGGGAGGCGCCCATACGCTGCTCGAAGGTGTCAGCGTGAGGGCCGGTCCAGTCGAGCTGGGCGGTGCGGGCCACGCCCTCCCTTGCCGCCTGCTTGTCGGTGAGGTAGCGAGCGAGCCCGTGGCAGGTGCGGGCCACATCAAGCGCCAGCCCGAAGTTGAAGCGGACATCGTCGCCTGCGTGGACACCCACGAGACCTCGCCCTCGGAGTGGCATGGACTGTGACGAGACGATGCTACCTCCGCCTGGGTCAAGCTCCACGAGCTGAAAATGGGGCGGTGGCGCTGGGGTGGCCGGGAGCGCCGCGTGGGCGTTGACGCGATCTTTCCCGAGTCCGCCGGCGAAGTCCGGATGGCTGCGCGCATCGACGTTGACGCAGTGGTCCTCGATGAGCTTGCGCACCTGCGCGGTTCAGGTACGAGCCTGCGTACGGATTGTCCGAAGCGGCATGATCCGCAGGAGGAGCGACGCCGATGGCCCCCAGCGGATGCTCGATCGCCGCGACCTGCGTCCCGTGGCCGTCGGCGTCTCCGGGGACGTTCGGGTCAGGGTGAGCGAAGTCCCAGTCCTCGTCGCCCCGCAGCAGCGCGTTGGGCTGCAGATGCGGGTGCGTGAGATCGACGTCCGGGCCTTCGAGTTGGAGGCGCACCGCCCGGCCAATCGCGTCGGCGCGATCCTCCATAAGCCGGCTCTGGGAGCGAGCGACTCGGCGACGCGCGCGCAGAAGGCCGCCTCAGGGCGTGGACGATCAGGTTATTCCCCAGGGGGTACGTCACCGTTTTCCCCACCTGTGTTCCTTGACCCGACGTCAGGGGAGAGGAACCCGCCGGGCACCTGCGGCACCTCGCTGGCCTCCTCGCCCAGAAAAGCCGGGTGCTCCAACTGCTCACCGGTCCGCGCCACCGGCCGCATGCCCAGCTCGAGCAGCATGTCATCGCACAGCGACACCAGGCAGACGACCCGGGGCGTCCACCGTGATCGTCCGCCCCTTGACGTCGGCGATCGTACTCGCCGCCTGCGCCGCCGCGCGCGACAGGGCACCCACGCCGCCGACCAGCGCCACCACCGCAAGAAACGTGCTGGCCAGCGTACGCATGGCCCGTCCCGCGCCGTTCATCCCACGCTCCCGTCCCCGCCGCCCGAACTCTTCCATTCTGTGTGGTCAACCCTCCGCGTTCGCCAGCTCAAGCGCCTCAGGCAGGTCTCGCCCTCCAAGGCCTCTACGCCGGTTCCGAGACTCCGCTTGCGAACCGGTGGCCCCTTCGGGGCAACACAACATGGCGATTCACCACCTTTCGGCGATCGCCGTCACCCAAGCCGCGAGCTTGCTGGTGGCCTCGCCCTATGGTCTCCATTGGAGACGAGGTCTCTGCGACAGCCACCATGCTGACCGGCTCGCACTCTTCGTCCTGGTCGCAGTGCCGGACGGAGGCGCCCTATGGTCCAAACCGGACGAGGCGTCTGCGCCCACGGCCAACACTGGCGTCCAGCAGTGTGGCGCATAACGCGCCACCGTCATCGACAAAAAATTGTCGATGACGGTTTTTCAAGCGCCCAGCTAACCGTCTCGGCGGCGCAGACCTCGGGGCTGCTCACCGTCCACGGCCGCGCCTTACGTGATGCTCGGGCTCGTGGCCGGCGCCATCGCCGACTGGGTCAACCGCCGAGCCCTCATGATCGGCTGCAACCTGCTCAGCGCCGCCGCGATGCCAGCATCCCGATCGCCTCCGCTCTGGCGGCCTGACGCTGACGCACGTCTACCTCGCTGCCCTCGTCACCGCGACCGCCTTCGTCTGGCGCGACGCCGCCAACTTCGGCGCCCTCCCCGCGATCATCGGCCGGCAGCGCGTGGTCGCGGCGACCAGCGCCCTCGCCTCCACCTGGGGTGTGCCGCAAGTGAGCGCGCCAGCGGTCGGCGGGCTGCTGGCGGCGACGGCAGGCCCGCGCCCTGATCACGTGATCCTTCGGGACCGCGCGAACCGATGAGGTCGGCGGGCAGAGGCTGCCGCGGCGCTTGATCGGCGACGTCGGCGAAGGGCTGCGCTTCCTCAGGCGCCACCCGATGATCTGGCCCGTGCCGCGCTCGGCTTCGACCTGAGCCTCACCGGCAACGCCGTAGCACTCGCCGGTGTCGGCCCTGCGCCACGCCGACGCCTCAACCGTCGCCACCCTGGCGGCCGAGGCCGAGGACTCAACCCAGCCAACCTGAAAACCATCCGGTATCCGTACTAAAAGCCCGGGTCGAAATAACGTTGCGGTTCGGGAGTGTTGAGCTTGTGGTCAGGATTCGGCCGACACGCCTGCGAGGTGTCGTGGAATCGACGTTCGCGGCTCTCGCGGGCTCGGCGCGCTGGCGCGTGCTGTTGGAGCGCCTGGGGTGGGTCACCGCAGCTAGGATGAAAATAGGCCAAAGGAGCAAACGACAAAATCGCCGCAGCGCCGCTGCGCTCGGCTGCGGCGATTTTCATCCGCCGACGGGTCGCAGGAGGACGCATTTTCACAACAGTCCGCATGCCGAGGAAAGTCGCAAATAACTAATACGTGGCTGGTTCCGGTGGCTCGTGTCGGTCCTGCCACCTCTCCGCTCGGCATCCCAGGGTTTTCCCATCATTGATGTATGGTAAGATAGTGCGAGCGTTGACGCGGGCCAGTATCTGATAGCGAGTCTATTCATGGTTCCTGTGGCGTTGGTCGGGCTTCCGCCATTGATGGGGCTTACGAGCGGCAGGCGTGAGGTCGTTGTCGGGCTGCTCGACGGGCCCGTCGCCG
Source organism: Egibacteraceae bacterium (assembly GCA_050743205.1). Taxonomy (GTDB): domain Bacteria; phylum Actinomycetota; class Nitriliruptoria; order Euzebyales; family Egibacteraceae; genus JBOGED01. Next base: position 18,439 of record JBOGEA010000020.1, read on the forward strand.
TGGATCATCCTGAGCTGGCCCATAACAGCATCCGGGAGCTTCCCGGGCGCGGAGGGGGCAGGTGCGTCCAGGCCACCAGTCCCGCTTGCCGGCATGGGACGTTCGTGGCGGGCATTCTGGCAGCGCGCAGGGGCGGTGCGGCTCCGGCGATCTGCCCCGATTGCAGCCTGCTGGTGCGGTCGATCTTCGCTGAAACGATCACTGACGGGCAGCAGCCGCCGAGCGCGACGGCGCAGCAGTTGGCGGCAGCGATCGGCGAATGCGTCGATGCGGGGGCGCGGGTGTTGAACCTCAGCGTGGGGATGTCGGAGCCGTCGACCAGGGACGAGCGGGAGCTGGACGACGCCCTGGAGTACGCGGCCAGACAGGGCGCCGTGGTAGTCGCGGCCGCGGGCAACCAGGCAACCCTGGGGAGCAGCGCGATCACCCGCCATCCCTGGGTGGTCCCGGTCGTCGGCTACGGCATGGACGGGCGGCCGACGGCGCACTCGAACCTGGGAAGCTCGATGGGCAAGCGCGGGTTGGGTGCGCCAGGAGAGAACGTGACGAGCCTGGACCCTCGAGGCGAGCCGCTGACACAGGCCGGCACGAGCTTCGCTGCCCCGTTCGTGACCGGCGCGATCGCCTTGCTGTGGTCTCTATTCCCGGGTGCGACCGCAGCTGAGGTTAAAAGCGCGGTCTTGGGCGGTCACAGGCAGCGCACCAGCGTCACGCCGCCGCTGCTCGACGCCTGGAGTGCGTATCAGACGTTGTCAGCGCAGCAGCCAGCGAGGGTGATGGGATGAGCAGCGAGGAATCGAAGGGCCGCCGTTCTGGCAAGAGCCGAACGGAGCCGCGCCGGGTACGCCTACCGGGGTTCGTCGACGACGATGACGGCGGCCTGGGGGACGTCGTCAAGAAGGTGACCTCGATCGTGGGGGTCAAGCCGTGCGGCGGTTGCGCGGAGCGCGCCGGGCGGCTCAACGACTGGATGGTCTTTTCCAAGCGGCGTTAGCCGACGTGGACAGGCCAAGGGGGAGGAAAATGGAACACGTCGAGATCGCCGAACAACCCGGGCCTTCGCGTCCAGACACGCCCGTCGAACGCAGCGCCTCGGCCTCGTTCGTCTATGCGATCGGCCGTGTGGCGCCGCGGTTCCCCAGCCTGGCGGTCGAGAAAGAGTTCGCCCAGGTGACCGGGAGAGCCGAGACCGCGGGGCTGACCGACCGGCAGACGATGCACGCGGTTCTCTCGGACCGAGCCAACCGGTACCTCGCCCGCCAGATGTGCTGGGTGTTCATGATCGAAGGCTTGGAGACCTACCTCCTCGTCCCGCGTGACCCGGCGGACCTCGATCTGCTGGTCGAGGCCCTACGACCCGAACCCGGCACCAGCGACGTCGACGTGGTCATTGGCGTGCGAGGGCCCATCGCCTCACCGGAGATGTGCAACGGGCTGATGATCCCGATCGTGGCGTTCGATCAGCTGTACTCGTTCGACCGCGGCGAGCTCATCCAAGCGATACCCCGTCCGAAGGGCTACGCCGAGGAGAAGTTTCGAGCGACGGCCGAAGAGCTGTTCGACCGGTTCGGGCAGGTGGCGGACAACGCGGGGGCGACCGACGAGCATCGGGCGCTCAACTACCTGGCGGTCCGCTACCCCGCCGTCTACGCAAGGGCCGCCGACGCCTATGCCGCCGAGTGTGCGCTTACTAGGGTGGAGGTCCGCCCCTCACGCCTGAGCGGCACACGAACCATCATGGATTGCGTCTTCTCGTACACCCACCGGCGCACCGACGTGACCGAACAATCCTTCTGTCGAGTCGACGTGACCGAGGAATTCCCGTTCCTGATCACCAAGCTGTCACCCTTCTATGAGCGCTGACGCGCAACCCGATTACGGATCGAACCAGCCGGACCCACGAGCACCCAAGCTTGCGACCCAAAGAAAGCGAGGACACCATGGCTCTCCCAGGATTCACCGCAGAAATCACCCTCGGGCAGTCGCACAACCATTACCGGCTCGGCCCCACCACCAATCAGCGGGACGGAGCGCTCTATCCTGCGGCCGCCATGCCGCACTCCAGGTTCGGCTGGCCATGGCAAGCCAAGTGCTGGCAAGAGTGCGTCTCTTCCAATGAGTATTGTCACCTGGATCCCTATTGTTACAGCAACTGTGATTGCGCGTGTTATGGGCGACCCGGTGAGAATTGTTGGTTCATGTAGAAAGGGACACCGCACGTTTTGGGAACTTCTCACGAGTCGATGTAACCAAACCAGCTTCGGAGGAGGGACATGATGACTCCCGGCGACGCTCGGGATGCTTCGGAAGGACCGGCGGAAGGCGCCGACCGGGCGCAGGACCCGGTCGTCGAGCGCCTCAAACCCAATCCGGGCGATCCGGTTACGCCCACGCTCACGCTGGCTGGCTTTCTGGGGGACAGCGACCGCCCCGGCTTCCGGCGCCTGTCTTTCACCCGCGACCTCGGCTATTACGCGGAGTTCCGCGTCGAGGACGTCGCGCACACCGTGCCGGTCACGGCGGAGCAGCAGCTGTTCGCCGGGGAGCACGCCACGCGTGTGGCACTCCGCCGTGACGCGACCGTCGAGTACGCGTGGACGCGCGTCGCCGGTCCGCTCGACGAGTTCGACCTCGACGCCCGGCTCGGGGGACGCCCGATCCGTGCCTCAGACCGGCTCGCCCTCCCCGCCCACACCGATTGCGATGCCGCCACCTGCGGCGGCCAGGGCACTTGTGACACCTGCGATACGGCCTGTGGCCAGGACACGTGTACCTGCGATACGGCCTGCGGCCAGCCCACCTGCGGCCAGGACACCTGCACCTGCCTTACGGCCTGCGGCCAGTTCACCTGTTTCGACACTGATGGTTGCACCCAGGGCGGCGCCACGTGTTTTTCACCGACAGAGTGCGTCCCCGAGCGATGCTTCCTCCCGGGTTGATGGCGGTCCAGACCCGCAGGCCGTCTTCGGCGGCTTGGGGCACCCTTCTGGACCCCCAGCGGCGAGACGCCGCTGTGGCCGTTGCGCGGGACGTCGCGGTGCGGGCGGGCGATCCGGGGCGCGTATCGGCGGCGTTGGCGGTCGCGCGCGGCCAGACGCGGTTCCCGCAGTCGCTGCGCTGGGAGCCGTACAGCATCGCCGCGGGCGAGGCTGGGCTGGCGGTGATGTGCGCATACTTGGACGCATGCCTGCCCGGCGCTGGGTGGGACGTGGCCGGTCACGGCTTCCTCGCCACGGCCGCCCGAGGGGCGGAACGGACGCCCCAGCTGCCGCCCGCCCTGTTCGGGGGCTTGAGCGGCCTCGCGTTCACCGCAAGCTTGCTCAGCCGCGGCGGGACGCGCTACCAGAGGTTCCTCGCCAGCCTCGACGACACGCTGGCGCCGCAGGCATCCGCTCTCGGTGCAAGGCTGCGCTCGGGTCGCGAGCCGGGTGGGGTGAGCGCGTTCGACGTGATCTCCGGCGCGAGTGGCGTCGGCGCCTACCTGCTGCGGCGCGATACGCACGGCGTGCTGCCCGAGATGCTCAGCGGCCTCGTCGCCCTCGCCGAGCCGGTGGAAGGGCCGCCGCGCTGGCATACGCCGCCGCATCTGCTGGCCGACGAGTCGATGGCGCGCCTGTACCCGTGGGGCAACCTGAACTGCGGGCTCGCGCACGGGATCCCGGGGCCGCTGGCCCTGCTCGCGTTAGCGCTGCGCAACGGCGTGGAGGTTCCTGGGCAGGCTGAGGCCATCCATCGGCTGGCCCACTGGTTACTCGCCCATCGCGCCGACGACGAGTGGGGCGTCAACTGGCCCTCAGCCGTGCCGCTCCCCGCCCCCAGCTCCGGCTGGGGGCCCCGACGCGTCCACAGCGTCGAGGCCCTCCTCCCCAGCTCCGGCGGCGGCCCCGACGCGTCCACAGCGTCGAGGCCCTCCTCCCCAGCTCCGGCGGCGGGCCCCGCAGCCCCGGGCCCCAGCCGCGGCGCGTGGTGCTACGGCAGCCCGGGCATCGCGCGCGCCTTGTGGTTGGCCGGCGACGCGCTCGACGACGACGAGCCGCGGGAGCTTGCGGTCGAGGCCGTGCATGCGGTGCTCCGGCGCCCCGTGGCCGTGCGGCAGATCGAGTCGCCGACGTTCTGCCACGGGGTCGCCGGCCTGCTTCAGATCGTGCTGCGGTTCGCGCACGACACGGGCGTCGCCGCCTTCCGGGAAGCGGCGGCCGAGCTCGTCGACCAGCTGCTCGCGGCCTATGAGCCCGAGCGCCTCCTCGGGTACGCCTCGCTCGAGCCGGGCGCCAACCCGGTCGACCGGGCCGGACTGCTCGACGGCGCCCCAGGTGTCGCCATGGTGCTGCTGGCCGCCGCGACGGGCGCCGAGCCCACCTGGGACCGGCTCTTCTTGCTGTCGTGACGCCAGAGACGCTCGGACCGAAGGTCGGCGACGGCCTCTACGCGCCGCGGGGCTGGGCGCTGGTGCGCGCGCCGCTGCTCTTCGCTGGCGCGGCTGCCGCCGTGGCCCAGGCTGGCGGGAGCGGGGGCTCACTCCTGCCCAGCGACCCGCGCGTGCGCGCCGCGATCGCGGTCGCGAGCACCGATTTGACCGCAGCGCTGGCCCGGACCAAACCCGGTGACCGCAAGGCGCAACGAGTGCGCGGCAAGCTGCTGCGCTACCTCATCCGGATGAGCGCTCGGCCGACGCCTTTCGGCCTGTTCGCGGGCGTCGGGCTTGTCGAGTGGGGGACCGAGACCGACCTCGCGCTCGCGCCGGTGCCACCCCGGACCCGCACGCGCCCGGACATGGAGTGGCTGCTCGACCTGGTCGGCACGCTCGAGCGCGACCCCGACGTCCGCTCCGGGCTGCGGCTCGTGGCCTGCAAGGCCGTCGTGCTGCGCGGCGGCCGGGCCTTCTCGATGAGCGGCGCGGGGCCGGCAGTCTCGGTGCGTGCCACCGGAGCGGTGCGCCGGGCGCTCGAGCTGGCGCGCGCGCCCATTTCCCATGCGGCGCTGGTCGAAGAGCTGGGCGCGACGCCGGGCGCGACCGCAGACAAAAGAGAACGGCTCATCGACGAACTCTGGCGCCAGGGCTTCCTGGTGTCTGACCTGCTGCCACCCCTGACCGGCGCCGCCCCCGCCACCCACGTACGCGAGCGGCTCGCGGCGATCCCCGCCGCCAAAGCACATGCGGATGATCTCGGGCGGCTGCTCGAGGCGCTCGCGGCGTGGGACGAGCTGCCGCTCGAGAGGCGCGCCGAGGCCTGGCCGGGCCTGCTCGACCGGGTCCGGGTCGTGCATCCAGGCGTCAAGTCCGCGAACCTGCTCCAGACGGATATGGGCCTGCCGCTCGCGGCCACACGCGTGCACACCGCGGTCGGCGCTGAGGCCGCCCGTGCCGGCGAGCTGCTCCTCCGCCTGAGCCCGTACCCGCGCGGGCTCCCGCGGCTCGACGCGTACCGCCGGGCGTTCGAAGTGCGCTACGGCCACGATCGCGAGGTCCCGCTGATCGAACTGCTCGACGCGGACCTTGGGCTGGGCCCGCCCGAAGGCCGTCGATGGGATAGCGCCGGCCCTCAGGTCGCTCCGCGCCGCCACCAGCTCCTCCGCGACCTCGCCTTGGAGGCGATCCGTGACCGCCGGCTCGTCGTCGAGCTCGACGGCGGGCTGTTGGCGCAACTGGAGACATGGACGCCAGAGCCGGCCGGCGCGCCGCCCTCTCTGGACATCTCCGTCTTCGTGGCGGCGTCCTCCCCAGAGGCGATCGATGCCGGCGACTTCCTGGTGGTCGTCGGGCCCAACATCGGCGCGAGCGCGGCGGGACGCAACCTCGGCCGCTTCGCCGATCTGCTGGGACCTCCAGCCCAGGCTGTGCTCGAGGAGGCCGCGAGCAGAGAAGCGGCATTGACGCCTGGCTGCACCCTGGCCGAGGTCGTCTACATGCCGCAGCGAGCGCGTTCAGCCAACGTCGCCATCCGCCCCGCTGTCCGCGCCCGAGAGATTGTGATCGCCGCGCTGCCCGGTGTGGCGGACGAGCACGTCATACCCGTCGACGAGCTCGTCGTCGGCGTCCGCGGTGGACGCTTCTTCGTCCGCTGGCCCGCAGGCAACGTGGAGGTCGTCGGGGTCCAAGGGCACATGCTCAACCCGCGGCAGGCGCCTCCGGCGGCACGCTTCCTGCTCGACGTCGCGGGTGACGGCCGCTGCCAGCTCACCTCGTTCGACTGGGGGCCGGCGACCGCCTTCCCGTTCCTGCCGCGAGTGCAGTGCGGGCGCGTCGTCCTGGCGCTCGCCCGATGGCGTGTCGATCCCACGGCGGGGGACCTCGCGGCCGAGCCCGCCGGCAGGTTCGCCGGCGCGCTCGCGGTGTGGCGTTCGCGCTGGTCGGTGCCGCGCCACGTGTACCTCGCCGTCGGCGACAACCGGTTGCTGCTCGACCTCGACGACCCCGAGCACGTCGAGTTGGTGCGCGACGAGCTGCGCAGGCTCCCGGAAGGCCGTCCGGCGGTCCTGCAAGAAGCGCTTCCTGGGGCGGCCGACGCATGGCTGCCCGGTCCCGACGGGGGCCACATCGCGGAGCTGGTCGTGCCCGTAGCGCTGCGCAAGCCGCCCGCCACCCCGGCCAAGCCGACGCACAGGAACGTCAGCCCGGTGTCTGCGCGCGTACGGCTGCGCCCGCCGGGCAGCGACTGGCTGTACCTCAAGCTCTACTGCCCCCGACTGTTTGAAGACGAGCTGATCGCGGGGCCGCTGCGCTCCTTCGGGCAGTTCGCTACCAGCGCTGGGCTGTCCGACGGCTGGTTCTTCCTGCGGTACACCGATCCGGACCCGCACCTGCGCGTGCGTTTCCACGGCCAGCCGGCAGTGTTGCTGGGCCCGCTCATGCAGCAGGTCTGCGCCTGGGCGGCTGAGCTGGTGGCCGACGGCGCCTGCACGAGGTTTGCCTTCGACACCTACGAGCGAGAGGTCGAGCGTTACGGCGGCGAGGACGGCATGCGGGTGGCCGAGGCGGTGTTCACGGCCGACAGCCCGGCGGTCGCCGGAATGCTGCGCCTGAGCAGACAGGGTGGGCTTTCCTACGACCTGATGACCCTGGCCGTGCTGAGCATTGACGATCTGCTCGCTGGCGTCGGCTTGGACGCCGAGCAGCGAACCGATGTGTACCGCGACGCCGCGGCGCGATCAGGCCACGACGGCGGGGAGTATCGCCGTCGCCAGCGCGAGCTGCGCCAGCTCCTCGGCCGCCCGGAAACGCTGGCCGAATCTCCCGAAGGCGAGGCCCTGGCCGGGCTGCTGGCCGCGCGCCGCGTGGCACTCGCGTCCGCCGCGGCGCTGCTCAGCGCACTCGAGCTCAAGGACCGCCTCCACCATCCGCGCGCACAACTGTGCCACGGCTACGTCCACCTTCACGTCAACCGGCTGCTCGGATCGGATCCGCCGCAAGAGCGGCTTGCCCTCCGACTGCTCCGGCGGACCCGCGAGGGGCTGAGCAGGGCGCCGGCGTAGGAGACTTCGGGTCCGCGAATCCGTTGCGCGCGAGTCGAGTTTCCCATGGCCGCGTTGCACACGTGGGGTCACGTCGGGCTGGCTGTCAACCTGCGCGCCACGGCCCTCCAGCCCATGCCTCGTCGGGCAGGGCGCGGCCCCGCTGGAGCAGGATGTCTGGACACGCGACACGCGAAGGTCTGCTCATGATCGTCCCCTCCCCGAAGCGCACACTCCGGCGGCAGAAGCGTTCATCAGCCCGCCCGGGCTATTCGATCGAATCGTCTGCTCGTAGCACTTGAGGAACTCGGTTTTAGCAGGAATCAGCGGTCTCGAGGATGTCGACAAGTAGCTGCTGGTCAGCTCGCAAGAAGCACCAGCCGGTCAATATCGCTGTCCTCTTTGAAATCGGGGCGAAGAACGGAACCAAAGAGCGAAAGCTCGCGCACATGACAGCGGCGTGCCAGCGCAATCATCTCGGCGATCGGCAGACGAACGCGGGGTTCGCCCGAGCGCATTCCCCCCCTGCTCAGATGAACGCTCGTGACAGCGACCTCAAAGCTCGGAGACGGCGCCTCGGCTGAACTCATGGCACCAGCCTAACCGGCCAGCAACGATCCTCCCGTGAGCCATCCCCGCGCGATCTCACGGCGAGGTCAGTCGGGCCGCGGTCGGCCCGGCACAGGGGCCATGGTGGGCGAGGAGGTCGTCGTGGCGGCCGGACTCGACGATCCGCCCGCGGCCACGACGAGGATGCGGTCGGCCTGACGGACGGTGGCCTGGAGGCGGACGACGATGCCGCTCGACGCGGCGGGCGCGGGCTCTTCAACGGCGCAGTGAGCGGCGGTAGCCGACCTCGTGGACCTCGACGCCGTGGACCTGGCCGGTGGACTCGGTCCCGTCCGCACGCCACCCGGCCGCCTCGTAGAAACGGCGGGCTCGGCTGTTGGCGGCGGCGACCACAGCACGGCCTCCCGGTAGCCGGCGGCCTGGAGCAGACCGGTGATCGCGCCCAGCAGCGCCCGGCCGAGCCCGAGCCCCCAGGCGTCCGGAGCCAGGTTGATGACCCACAGCTCGCCGGCCTCGTCCCCGTCGTCGCGCCGGGAGGGACCGGCGCAGGCGAAGCCGCGCACGATCCCGCCGCCGTCCTCCACGACGAGGCGATGCGTGTACGGCTCGGGCGGGTCGGTGAGCACGGACCGCCACCACTCCCGCCGATCGGCGACCCGCAGCCCGTCGAGGTAGGCGTCCGCCATGATGCCCCGGTACGCCGCCTGCCACGCGCGCACATGAATGGCGCCTCCTCGCCTTCCGCGTCGGCCGCCTGGGCAGGCCTGATCCTCACCATGACGGAGTCTGCCCCGACGTGAGGCGGCCGTCGGCCAGGCGCAGGACGCGGACGGCGAGGAGGCGCTCGTCGTGGCTGACCACGACCATCGCGGTGCCGGCGACGGCGACGTCGCGGAGCAGGCGGACGACGCCGCCGGCGGTGATCACAGCGCGCGGAGTTGACCGCAGTTGTGTGCTGGATACGCGACGTATACGTCGCGTATCCAGCACAGATCCAGCCCGACGTGACCCGCGACACGTCGAGCCCCATCTGCGGGAACTTGACTCACGCGCAACGTCTTCCGGTCTTCGAGACCTCTAGTGGCCGGCTGGCCCTCACCGGAGGTCACGTCGTCCGTCAGCTGGTAGTCCACGGCCAGCGTGATGGCCCGCCGGACGTCGCGCTCCGCCAGCGCCCCCGTGGTGTTGATCCGCACGAACCCACTGCCCGTTGGCCAGGTCGAGCTGGCGGTACACGGCGCGCTCGTCGCCCTCCAGGATCGTCACCGCGTCCGGGGGCGGCTCCAGCGCGATGTTCACCTCGACGCTCTGGACCGCGCGGCGACCCGAGCCTGCGGGTCCTCGACCTCGACGACTTCGACGCGGTCAAGGGCCGGCGGCCCGTCCCAGTAGCCGGGGTACGCCTCCAGGACCATCCGCTGGGTGTCCCGCGAGACGACCCGGTAGGGCCCGCTGTACATACCCGCCGCGATCTGCGCGTCGAGGTCCTCACCGGCATCTCGAAGGCGGCGACGTCGAAGATCGGGACACGCAGCGGGATCCCAAGACCGACGGGATGTACGCGTTGGGCTTGGCGGTCGTGATGGTGAACACCAGCTCGCCGGTCGCGGTCACCTCCGCGCCCTCCAGCGCGAGGGCGACTGATCTGGTCCACCGCTCTTCGGCGCTCGATCGCCGCGACGACCGCCGCCGCGTCGACCGGCCTGCCGTTGTGGAACGTCATGCCCTCGCGCAGCGTGAACGTCCACGTGGTGTCGTCGGTGCGCTCGTACGACGCAGGTCACGTTGGAGATCGTGCCGTCCGGGCGAGGGTCGAGCAGCACCTCCCCGCCACCATACGTGACCACGTCGGGGAGGGTTTTGTGCTGGATCCGCGCAGCAT
>JBOGEA010000021.1:0-28213 GCA_050743205.1 Egibacteraceae bacterium
TACGGCCCAGGCCCGATGCCCCCCAACTCGACGACCCGCACACCCACCAGCGGCCCCGACGGCGGTTGTGTCCGGCTCATGGGCTCAGCATGCCTCCTTGGGCAGGTGGGCGTTGACCTCACGGACCGCCCAGCCCTTCATGCGCCGCCTCTGAAGGACGTGGCCGGGCAGCCGCGCCGGATGGCATCCAGGCCGACAGCGACATCAGGGGCGACTGGGTCAGGGCGGAAGGCGGCGCGAGGATGCCCGGCAGAACGCCTCGATCTGCTGCTGGGTCTCGGCTGCGGCCGGAGACCCGCGGTAACGCGGGTCACTCAGTGCGGCGTGCACCCGCAGGGTGAGCGCGACGATGCTGGTACGGGCACGTTGGGCGGAGGGCAGCTCCAGCACTGGTCGCAGTGCCTCCCGTGCGCCGTCCAGCTCACCACGATGCGCGCGCGCGAGGGCGAGGTCAGCGCGTGAGCCGGCCTCGCACACGATCGACCGCTCAGTTTCCTCAGCGTGCTCGTAGGCGTCCACGGCCTGTGAGGCCTCGCGTTCCGCGCGCTCTTCCTCATCCGGCACCCACACCGTGGCGTCCGCCGCGTAGTACAGCTGCTTCGGCCGGTCGAACGTCAGCAGCCCGCCGAACTCGTCCAGCTCGTCAGGGACGGTCCGCTCCCTGGCGGCGTGTGCGTGCTCGATAGCCGCCTGCGACCCGTTCTCGTCACCGAGCGCCGCTCGTGCCCGTGCTTCCAAGGCCGGCAGCAGCACCGCCACCGTGCCGGTGACCCGCTGCGCCGTGCCGCTGCCGAGCTGGGCATAGCGCAGAGCCTCATGCGGCCACCCCGCCCAGTACGCAATGACGGACTGCTGTCCGCGGACCCACGCGCGCAGCCCGTCATGCCCGGCGTTGTCCGCGCACACGTAGGCCGTGCGCGCCTGGGTCATCGCCGCATGCGGGTCGGCCAGGTCATGGCATGCGTTGGCCAGCAGCCCACAGGTCACACCCGCCAGAAAGTACAGCTGGCGGGTCTGGGCTGGCCGTTGGCGGCCCTCCAGCAGCCGGAAGGCCACGTCCTGGACGCTGGTCAGATCACCCAGCAGTGTCGCTACTGGCTTGGTTTTGTAGGCGAGGGCGAGCCGGGCGACCTCATCGCGCAGCTGCTCCAGCGTCTCAGGACCCACGTTGCTGCCCTCCACGGCGGCGCAGAACCGCAGGGCTCTGCGTGCCGCCATTGCCATCTCACGTTCTGCCTCGAGCCCGTCGTCGGCCAGGCGCACCCGGCGGGCGCCGTCCAGGCTATCCAGATGGCCTGTGGCGGGTGGTGTGGGCGTGAACGCGGTGTTGCAGCGGACCAGCACCGCCCGCTCGTGGGGGTCGAGCCGGTCCAGCGTCGCGGGGGCGACCAGGCGCAGCGGGGTGGTGGCGTAGACGGCGGCCAGTCCGATGAGCTGGGCGGCCGTGGGGGCGCGGGCGCCGGGGGCGGGGAACTGCTCGAGCTTTGACAGCAGCGGCTGGTCCATGAAGGCGCCGGTGGCCCGTTGGCAGCGTTCGGCGGCTTGGGGTTGGCTCCAGCCGTGGGCCATGCGGTAGGCGGCCAGTTTGGAGCAGTTGCAGTGGTGGCGGATCTCCTCGGCGACCTCGTCGATGCCGCGCTGTTGCGCGGTCATCTGGTGACGGAGCCGGTTGAGATCTGCTTTTGTCCAGCTACCCATGTGCTGCATCCCCTCGCGTAGCCGCTGTCAGGTCGAGGTGTGCAGGGTTGCACCCCTATGATGCCCGGCGCAAGTTCTGGCCTGACATTGTTTGAGCCGGTTGCTGCCATGGCACAGGGACAGACCGGCGGGACCGGCACGTTCGCCCCGACGTGCTGTGGATGGAAAGCAGGTTGCCAGATCTGCTGACGGGATGATTGCCGTGCGTTTGGCTGTGCGTCACTACGCTGTTGACCGGTGAGAATTGATCGAAGGAGCGCAGATGATGGCCACCTGCACGAACTGGCGCCACAAAGCCGCCTGCCTGGACTGCGACCCGGAGCTCTTTTTCCCGTGGGGTCGACCGGTCCGGCCATCCAGCAGACCGAGCGCGCGAAGGGGGTGTGCGCTCAATGCCCCGTCGCCGCGCAGTGCCTCGCATGGGCGTTGGACACCGGCCAGGACGCCGGCGTGTGGGGCGGCCTGGGCGAAGACGAACGACGCACCCTGCGCCGCAGCCGACAGCGCCGCCGCGGCGCTCCACGGTCGCAGGGGGCGTGAGAGGCAGGAGCACCAGGGCCCACGCAGCCGGCGCGCCGCCGCCGGCTCGGTGGCAGCCGTCCCCGACCCGGTGGACGCGTTCGGCTCCCAGCCATCAGGACCCAGGCGGACGCCATCGCGTCGGCGGTCGTGACCGGGCTCCTGAACGTGGACCAGGGCGAGCTGGCCCAGGCATCAGGCCCCTGAGGACGCCGCGGCCTGTGTCAGCGACACCAGGACTACAGGCGACGACCTCGGCGGTCGGGCCGGCTGGTGTGGATCTCCCCGGGATCCACGCTCCCCTCTCCCGCTCCCACCGCCACCCAAGACGCCGCAGGCTCCCGCTCGCCCGCACGGGGGCCTGCGCGCGTCGCCCGACATGAGGTTGCCGCTCGCGGCTGTGCGGACGGGGTGGCCGCATACTACCTGCGCTCGTCGCGTCAGTCGCAGCCGGCCGATGCCGGCCGGCTTGGCGACCCGCACACCCACCAGCGGCCCCGACGGCGATTGTCTCTGGCTCATAGGCTCAGCATGCCCTTTGGAGGTGAACCGAGCAGGTGGGCGTTGACCTGGCGGACCAGGTCGGCGAGATCGGCGATCTCGACGACCTCAACACCTGCCTCCCGCAGCGTTTCAGCGCCCACGCAGTCGACGAAGACCGCCGGCTCACGCCAAGCGAAGACGACCCTCTCGATGCCGGCGGCCAGGATGAGTCCGGTGTAGCTGCGAGGCCGTGAGTCGCGGGCGCTGCAGGGCTCCAACGAGCTGTAGATCGTCACGCCCATCAGCCGCGTGCCCGTGATCTTGGCGAGGGCGGCCTCCTCGGCATGGTCGCGGGGATCACCCTCGCGTGAATGGCCCATGGCGAGCACCTCCCCGTCGCCGCTGAGGATGATCGCGCCGACCGAGAAGGCGGTCGCCGACGGCGGGCAGCCGCGCGACACCTCGACCGCCTCGCGCAGCCACCGCCGGTCCGCCTCACGCATCGGCATTCCGGCTGAGCAGGTAGCGCAGGAGCACGACGTCCCCGATCTGGCGAACCTCGGCGAGCGTCATGCGGTTGCCCGGATGGTGAGGGAACCGGCTCGCCGCCGATGAACCTGCTGGAGGGCGATGACCACGTGGTGGGTTTCCGTCCCGAGCGCCTGCTGCCGAAGGAGGTCGCCGTGCCGGGGACCGACGACCTGGAGCTCGACCTGTACGTCCAGCGCGTCGAGCACCTCGGACCCGAGCGCCGTGTCGTCGGCACCGTCGACGGCATCACGGAGAAGACGCGCGTGATCGCCGTCCTGCCCTCAACGGTGACGACGCCGATCCACGAGGGCCAGGCACAGCCATTCACCGTGGCCACCGAGGACCTGCGGTTCTTCACAAAGTCCGGCCATCGCATCGAGCCCCACCATGTATGAGCCCCGCGACCTTGAGTCGCGCGCGAAGCGAAGCGGAGCGCGGTTCAGGCGGCCAGGGGGTCCGGGGGAGTCCCCGGATACAAGTCCGCCTGAACCGCTCAGCCCTAATAAACCCACGACCGTGGGTGAGCAGGGGGTCACGCCTCGTCGGGTGCAGCGACCTAAAAGGCTCTGCGCGAGCGGAACCCGACGAGGCGCGACCCTTTCCGACAGTTCCCAAACACGAGCAGAGGAGAACATGACTGTAGAGACCGCGTTCGGGCGCGCGGGGAGGCGGACACGCGCGGGGAGGCGGACGCGGGCCGGGAGGCGGACGCTGCTCGACCGCGATCGAGTCCTTGCCCCCCTGCTCCTGCTGCCCTCGGTCGTCTACATCGTCGCGCTCATCGCCGTGCCGTTCCTGCTGGCGATCGCGTTCGCGCTCAGCGACGTCACCGTCGGCGACCCCAGCTATGACTTCGTCGGCCTGCGCAACTTCGCGGCGATCCTGGACGACCCGACCTTCCGGCGGTCACTGGTCAACAGCGTCGCGTTCACCGCGATCACGATGACGCTCGTCGTCGTGCTCTCCAAGATCCTCGCGTTGATTCTGGTCGCCGACTTCCGGGGCAAGTGGGTCGTCCGATTCCTTGTGCTCCTCCCGTGGACCACACCGGCCGCGCTGTCGACCGTCGCGTGGCTGTGGCTGCTCGACTCGCTGTTCTCGCCGATCGACTGGGTTCTGCGCACGCTCGGGCTGCTGGACGGCAACGCCCTCTACCTCGGCCGGCCCAGCCTGGCGGCGGCCTCGGTGATCGCGGTTCAGGCGTGGCGGATCACCCCCCTCGCCGCGGTCATCATCATGGCCGGCCTCGTCGCGATCTCAGACGAGATCACCGACGCCGCCAAGGTCGACGGCGCGGGGTTCTGGCGCACGCTGCTCGAGGTCACGATCCCGCTGAACCTGCCGGTGATGGCCGTCGCGACGCTGTTCGGCGCGATCCTGACCTTCACCGACATGACCGTCGTCTCCGTGCTGACCCGCGGGGGGCCGATCAACGCGACGCAGGTGCTGGCCAGCTGGTCGTTCTACCGCGGCATCGAGGGCGGGGACCTCGCCCAAGGCGCCGCGATCGCGCTGTTCCTGTTCCCCGTCCTGCTCGCCGCCGGCATCGCGATCCTGCGGTCCGTCAAGCAGATGGAGGTGCGCTGACATGGACCTCACCGATCCTGAGGCGGTCGGGCAGCGGCGCAGGAGCGCGGCGCGGCGGCGCGGCGCCGGCAGGGTCGCGCTCTACATCTCGGCGCTGGTCTTCGCGCTCGTCTCGGCGGGACCCTTCCTGTGGGGCCTGATCACGGCCTTCAAAGCCGACCAGGACCTCTACAACCCGGACAACAACCCGTTCGTGTTCAACTCCCCGCCGACTCTGGAGCACATCCGGCTGCTGCTGTTCGACACCCAGTTCGGGACCTTCGCGCGCAACACGCTGGTCGTCGGGCTGCTCGTCGTGGCGATCACCCTGGCGGCCAGCCTGCCGGCCGCGTACAGCCTGGCCCGGCTGCGCATGCGCTGGGGCGGGGCGCTGGGCATCGCGATCTTCTGCTTCTACCTCGTCCCGCCGTCGCTGCTGTTCATCCCGCTGTCCCGCGTGGTCGCGCTGCTGGGGCTGCAGGACTCGACCTGGGCGCTGGTGCTCGTCTACCCGACGATCACGATCCCCGTGTCGGTCTGGCTGCTCGCCGGGTTCTTCAAGTCGATCCCGTACGAGATCGAAGAGCAGGCGATGGTCGACGGCTACAGCCGCGTCGGCGCGTTCGCCCGCACCCTGCTGCCGCTGGCGTTCCCCGGCATCGTCGCGGTCGTCGTGTTCGCGTTCACCCTGTCCGCGCACGAGTTCGTCTACGCGCTCGCGTTCGTCTCCAGCAGCAGCGAGAAAACGGTCAGCGTCGGCGTGCCCACCGAGCTGATCCGCGGCGACGTGTTCTACTGGCAGTCCCTCCAGGCCGCCGCCGTCCTCGTCGCCGTCCCCATCGCGCTCGTCTTCAACGCCTTCCTCGAACGCTTCATCGCCGGCTTCACCATCGGCGCCGTCAAAGGCTGACCCCCTCATCGTTGGACGGCGACACCGGCCTCCAGCAGGGCGTCGATGTTCGCCACGCCCCAGTCGCGCAGGGCCTCACGGGTGTGCTCGCCAGGCCTGGACGGCGGGGACTGGATCGCGCCGGGCGTGCGGCTGAACCGAGGCGCCGGCGCCGGCTGGACGACGCCGTCGACCTCCACGAACGTCGACCTGGCGGCGAGGTGAGGGTGATCGGGCGCCTCAGCCATACCCAGCACCGGCGTGACGCAGGCGTCGGTGCCCTCGAAGATCTCAGCCCACTCCGCGCGGGTGCGGGCTTTGAGCGCGGCGGCCAGGCGCTCGCGCAGCCGCGGCCACCGGGCGGGATCCTCGCGGGAGGCGTCCCGCTCGTCGAGCCCGAGCCGGGCGACGAGCTGGGCGTAGAACTTGTCCTCCAGCGCCCCTACGGCCAGCCACTGGCCGTCGGCGGTCTCGTACACGTCGTAGTAGGGCGCGCCGGTGTCCAAGACGTTCACGCCCCGCTCGTCCCGCCACCACCCCGACGCCAGCGCACCGTAGAGCATCGTCATGAGCGAGCTGACCCCGTCCACGATCGCGGCGTCGACGACCTGGCCGCGCCCGGACTGGCGGGCCTCCAGCAGGGCGGCGAGCACGCCGACCACCAGCAGCATCCCCCCGCCCCCGAAGTCGCCGAGCAGGTTGGCCGGGACCGCCGGCGGCCCGCCGGCGCGGCCCATCGCGTGCAGCGCCCCCGTCAGCGCGAGGTAGGTGATGTCGTGGCCGGCGGTCCGGGCCAGCGGGCCGTCCTGGCCCCAGCCGGTCATGCGCCCGTAGACCAGCGCCGGGTTGCGCGCCAGGCACGGCTCGGGGCCGACGCCCAGCCGCTCCACGACGCCAGGCCGGTAGCCCTCGATGAGCACGTCCGCCCGGGCCACCAGCTGGAGGGCGGCCTCGACGCCCTCGGGCCGCCGCAGGTCCAAGATCACCGACCGCCGGCCGCGGTGCAGCAAGTCCAGCTGCGGATCCGCGCCGAAACTCAAGGCGGGGACCGGCCGATCAACGCGCAGCACCTCAGCGCCCAGGTCGGCCAGCAGCATCGCGGCGTACGGCCCAGGCCCGATGCCCCCCAACTCGACGACCCGCACACCCACCAGCGGCCCCGACGGCGGTTGTGTCCGGCTCATGGGCTCAGCATGCCTCCTTGGGCAGGTGGGCGTTGACCTCACGGACCTCAACACCTGCTTCCCGCAGCGTTTCCGCGTCTACGCAGCGACGAAGATCGCCAGCGAATGCCGACTGCAAATCCCACCGCAGCCGCGAATCCCGATGACGCAGCCAGCGTCGCACACGACGATACTGCGGCCGAACGGCCCGTAGGAGGCAGCACACGCCGCTCGACACCAAAGTCGCGGCATCTCATCCACTTGCAGCCACCCTGATGTTCCGGTGAGCGAAAAGGCCCCCGTGAGGGGGCCTTTTTCGTTGCGGCGATCAGATCGTCAATCTCGCCAACTGCTCGTCTAACTCCCGCACGCAGCATAGGTCCAGCGCTCCATACTGATTCCTCGCCCCCGCCTCAACCGTTCGGGCCAACTGGCACCGCTCGGCACTGGCAGTGGCATCGCCGAATCCTGACTGCCCGGCGAGCTTACGCCCATGGACGGCATCGACACAACAGCGAGGTGAGGATGCGTAATCGACCTTGTGCACGTCCCTTCCATGGGTGGGCCGCGAGCCTGGCGGTGGCGTGATGGACTGGCGCCACAAAGCCGCGTGCTCGGACGAAGACCCAGAGCTCTTCTTTCCGGTCGGGACGACCGGCCCCGCCATCGAACAGACCGAAAGAGCGAAAGCCGTCTGCGCTCGATGCCCCGTCGCCGCGCAGTGCCTTGAATGGGCGTTGAACACCGGCCAGGACGCCGGTGTGTGGGGCGGCATGAGCGAAGACGAGCGACGCGCCCTGCGCCGCGGCCGTCAACGCCGCCGGCGCATCGCCAGTTGACCCCCAACCGTCGGCTTGATGACGCATGAGCGCCAGAGCCGATTCGACAGGTGAGCCGTGGCCGCACTGGGTGGCAGTGGTCCGCGGCACCTGAGGGCGCTGATCCCGATCGGCCCCACAGCCGATCGGGATCAGGCGGCCACCATCGCGTTGACGGTGGCTTGGACTTGAGTGCGCGGGAAGTGCGGAGCGGGTTATCTCGTCGCGGTGACCGCCCGCCGAGGCGGGTTGTCTCTGGGCGCTCCGGTCTGGCCGAGGCGAGCGACTTATCGAGGTGAATCCGCAGGTCAGAGCGTCCTGGCTGATGAGGTTGGCGCTGCGATCGACGGGCATATAGAGGCTGTTGCAAAATCTCACGGGCCCGCCAGTCGGGGCGCTCGAGCCAAAGATGCAGGTTTCCTCCGAATATGAAGGAAAGCTGCGCCTCAAGCCCAACAACTCACGCCTGACCTGCAGGTTTCCTCCGTATACGGAGGAAACCTGCAGTGCGGCTGACCCAAAGGGCACCCACGGCCCGCGGCACTCAGCCATCCCTGGAGAGCCACTCCCATTGATTCTGCAACAGGCTCCATACCGCTGCTTCCGGACACTGCTCACTCTCGCGGGCGGGTCGTATAAGCCGACCATGTCCTCATCTTCCCGATCCGTTATCCAGGAGGCTCCGGCCCCGAGCCTCGGACCGATGGCTGTCGCGCTGCCGCCTGACCGCGAGACAACCGAGCCCGGGTTCTTCGTCTGCCTGGAAGGCATCGATGGCGCCGGCAAGACCACCGCGATCGCGGTCGCCGGTGAGATCTTGCGCCGCCGGGGGTCGTCGGTCGCGTTCTTCGACAAGAAAGACGCCGGCTTCAGCTCCCCCTATGTGGAGCGGCACATGGCCGCGTTGCGGGAGATCATCTGGGGCCACCCTCCGGACGACCCGTACCTGGAGCTGGGCGATTTCCACTGGGTGCACCTGCAGGCCGCCTGGTACTCCGCGCTGGCCAAGTGCAAGGTCACCCCGCTGCTGCAGGCCGGCAATCTGGTGTTGACTGACACCTGGGCCTGGAAGTTCCTTGCCAAGCTGCGGCTGCGGGAAGGGGTGGATTTCGATCGGGCCCGAGCGGCGTTCTCCGGTCTGATCCGTCCGGACCTGGTGATTCTGCTGCGCATCGACCCGCGGGTGGCCGCCGCGCGCAAGACCATGTTCGCGGCGAGCGAGGCCGGCAACCACGAGGGCGCGGTCGAGTTGTCCGCACAGGCGTTCACCGCCTATCAGCAGCGGCTGTCGGCGGTCCTCGACGAGTTCGCCCGCCGTGAGGGCTGGGTGTCGCTCGACGTATCGCAGTCCAGCGTCGAGCAGGTCGGCCATGCGGTCGCCGACCGGGTGGCGCACCACATTGCAACGGGCCGAGCCTTACAGGCGCGCGGGCAGGCTGCCCTCGACATGGCGAGCGTATAGTGGCGACCTGGTGTTCAGAATCGGCAAGAGCTTCACGTTTGACGCCGCCCATCACCTTCCGGACCTGCCCGAAGGCCACAAGTGCGCGCGACTGCACGGCCACACCTATACGGTCACGGTCATTTTTGAGCGACCCGAGTTGGTGGAACCCGGCTTCGTGACCGATTTCGGCGATCTCGCCCCGCTCCAGCGCTACCTCGATGAGCATCTGGACCATCGATATCTGAACGAGGTTCTTGGCATCGTTCCCACCAGCGAGCTGCTCGCTCAGCACGTTGCCGAATGGCTCCTCGAGCACCTCCAGCCACACGTGCCCGGACGGCTGGTCTCGGTGCGGGTATCGGAGACCCACGAGTTGGGCTGAGTACGTGGTCGGCGGGCAGTGAACGAGGCGCTGCCGCTGTCGCGCGCCAGCGAGGAGACCCCACGCCTGCTGGTCGCGGAGATGTTCGGTCCAACCTTCCAGGGCGAGGGACAGAGCGCGGGACAGCAGGCAGTGTTCGTCCAGTTGTCCCGCTGCAACCTGTCCTGCTCGTGGTGCGATACCCCCTACACATGGGACTGGTCCCGGTTTGATCCACAGGCTGAGGCCCACCGTGTCCCGGTGGAGGCGATCGTCGCGTGGGTGCTGGCGTCACCGATCCGGCTGGTCGTGATCAAGGGCGGGGAGCCGCTGCTGCAACAGACCGGGCTGGTGCCGCTCGTGGAGCACTTGGCGGCGGCTGGACGCGCGGTGGAGATCGAGACCAACGGCACCATCCCGCCCACCACCCGGCTGACGGAGGCGGTGGAGCGATTCAACGTCTCGCCCAAGCTCAGCGCTGCCGGTGGCAGCACCGCCGCGCGGATCTGCCCGACGGCACTGCGGGCCTTCGCTGGCTGCGGGAAAGCGGTCTTCAAATTCGTCATCGACGATGCCACGGAGATTGAGGAGATCGCCGAGCTGCAGTGTGCCTACGGATTGACCCCGGTGTGGGGATGCCACAGGGAGTTACCAGTGACGCGGTGCTGGCGGGAATCCGACTGATCGCTGACGAGGCCTTCGCCCGAGGCTGGAATCTGAGCCCTCGGCTGCATGTGCTGCTGTGGGAGGACACCCGTGGACGATAGCGCCACGAGGCGAATCAGCCGGGCCGACACCGAAGCGCTGTTCTTGGCGATCGAGGGGATCGACGACAGTGGTAAGACCACGCTGACCGCAGCCATGAACGACTCCCTGCGTGGGCGCGGTATCAAGGTCGCGGTGCACAAGGAGCCCAGCCACGGCCCGATCGGGGTCGTCTTCCGGCACCTGAGCGCGGCCGGCGGAATGCCGCCTATGGTGATGGCGCTGCTGTCGGCGGCAGACCGGCATGAGCAGCAGAGGGCGCTTGCCCAGCACCGGCGGGACTGCGATGTGATCCTCGCTGATCGCTACTACCTGTCCGGGTTGGCCTACCACGCTGCCGACGGGATCGACCCCGCCGAGTACCAGACCCTCAACCGGGGTGTGCTCAAACCGACCGCGTACCTCTACCTCGACATCGATCCAGCGCTCGCCGCCGACCGTGGGAGCGGCGTGCCGGACGACTACTGGGAGCAGCACGGCATCGCCGCTCGACTGCCGGATGCCTACCAGAGCTGCCTCGACCTCCTCGCAGAGACCGAAGCCGCTCGGGTGATCCGCATCGAGGCCAGCCAGCCCCCGCAACGGGTCCTTGAGTCGGCCCTGGCCGCCACTCTCACCCTCATGCCCCAAGGGAGTAGGCGATGACGTCCACGGCGTGCGCCGTGCTCATCGTCGGTTCCGGCCCGGCCGGGCTGTTCGCTGCTGACCACCTCTGCAGAGCCGGCGTCACCAACGTGGTGATCGTGGAGAAGGGCAAGCAGATGTCCTTCCGGGTCTGCCCGGACAACGCCTTCTGCGAATGCGCGCTGTGCGACGTACTGGAAGGCGAGGGCGGCGCCGGTTCGTTCTCCGATGGGAAAATCACCCTGTCAGCGACGCGCGGCACGCACGCACAGCGCCTGTTCACAGCTGAGCAGGCAGCGCTGTTGGCGGAGGTGGAGCGCACGATCCGCGGGTTCGTCCCCGAGGGGGTGTTCTATGCGCCGGTGCCATGCCTGACGGCATTGGAGGGGCACGACGAGGCCGGACTGCGGTTCGAGAGTTATCCACTGCTGCATGTGGGGTCCGACGGGGTGCGGCGGTTCGGGCAGCGCTACTCCGCTCATCTGCAAGGGCAGGGTGTCACGGTGATGACCGGCGTCGAGGCCCGGGAACTGGTGATCACCGAAGGTCGTGCGACGGGGGCGGTGCTCTACGACCACCACGCCCGGGTTGAGTCGTCGATCAGGTGCGGCTTCGTGGTCGTGGCTGCCGGCTTGATCGGCACCTTCTGGCTGGAGGACCAGCTCCGCGTTGCTGGGGTGAAGCTGGGAGGCGGACCGGCGGACATCGGCATCCGCCTGGAGACCTCGGCCGCAGCGCTGGAGCCGTTCATCGACGAGTTCTACGACTTCAAGGTCGAGCACACCAGCCGTGCTGGCGTCACGCTGCGCAGCTTCTGTGTGAACGGCAACGGCTTCGTCGTCAACGAGTTTCACCGGCCGCTCGGCATCCGGGGCGTCAATGGGCACTCGTTCCTCGACTGGAAGAGCGGCCTGTCGAACCTGGCCATCCTCGCCACCATCGACGAGGCGTTCACCCCTGACCCGAAGGCGCACGTCCGTGAGGTCGCCGCGCGGGTGAACAACGGCGCGGGTGGTTACCCTGTCTGCCAGACCCTCATGGAGTTCCTGCCGGGCGGGACCGGCCCGTCGTTGGGCATCACCCCGAGCAACCCCAAGACCCGTCCTGGCCGGCTCGAACAGCTTCTGCCGGCTGTGCTGCATGAGGCGTTCACCAGCTACATCCGTGCCCTCGGGCGGGTGCTGCCGCCGGTGCTCGCGCCCGACACCGTCATCTACGCCCCAGAGATCAATACTACAACTATCGGGTACCCATAGATTTCGGCAGTTGGGAGAGCACTGACATCGGCGGGCTGTTCGTTGTCGGAAACGCCGTGGGGTACACGGCCAGCCTGTCGGCGGCGGCGCTGTCGGGGATCATCGCCGCCCGCGCCATCGCCGCTCAGATCGCCTCCTGCGCCCCTCGGTCCGATCGATGAGGCGGTCACCGGCCCTCGTGCTGCCATTTGCCGTCCAGCCTGACTTGGCGGGCACGATGGACATCCAGATCCCGGCCCTGGCCTGGAGCCCTGCTCCCGCGGGACGCTTCGAGCGCGTGTACCACCTCGACGGCCACAGCGTGCCCGTGCAGGCCGCCGAAGGCCGCGGCGCGCTGCGCTTCTTCTACGACGCTCCCGACTCAGCCGTCGCGGCCCGATTGGAGGCGGTGCTGCGCCAGACGTTTCCGGCGATGATCGGCGACCTGGCCCTGGATCAGAACCCCATCCCGCGGGCGTTGAGGGAGCGCTACCAAGGCGTGATCGTTATGCACACCGATCCGTTCGAGGCGTTGGTGTTGGCGGTGCTGTCGCAGAACCGCACCGGCGAGATCGTCCGCAGGGTCTACCCGGCGCTGGCCGCCGCCTGCGGCGGGGTCACCCCGCGAAACGTGGCCGCGCTGGGCCTCACCGAGCTGACCGAGCGCATCCGCTCGGCCGGCCCTTACAAGGCGCCCCGTCTCGCGGTGACCGCCGTCAAGGTGCTCACCGACGGTGAGGAGATGTTCCACAAGTCCGTCATGGACTCCCCAACGGCCCTCGCGTACCTGGAGTCCTTCCCTGGTGTGGGGCACAAGACCGCGGCCTGCGTGCTGATGTTCTCCGCCCGCTGCGCGACCACGCTCCCCGTGGACACGCACCTGTTCCGGGTGGTGGACCGGCTCGGGCTGGCGCGCCACGATGGTGTGCTCACCAAGGCCACCCGCGACGCCCTCATCACCGCCCTGCTCGGCTATGGGCCTGCCCTCGCGCCAGCGCATTTCCTGTTCCTGCTGGTCGGCCGCGCCACCTGCCTGGCGGTTGCGCCGAGATGCACGGCCTGTTTCCTCCAGCCGCACTGCCGGTTCGCTGCCACTCACCCGCCTGCCCGCTCCGGCCCCAGCGTTGCGGCGGAGGAGGCGTGATCGATTTGGCTGTCATCGCCAGCCTCCCGCATCTGGGCCAGCTGTCGGCACGCGGTTCGATCGCCATGGCCTTGACCCATCTTGTGCTGGGCCACCCGGCCTACGCCGCCTATCACCGCGCACGCGCTGAGGCTGGGATCACGGTCCTGCTGGACAACAGCGCCTACGAACTGGAGACCGAGACCGGCCAGGGCATGTCAGCTGTCCCGGTTTTGAAAGCCGCCGCCCAGATCAGCGCAAGCGTGGTGGTCTGCCAGGACGTTGTCTACGACGCAGCCGCCACCGTCGCCGCCACCCGGTGGTTCCTCATCCAGGCCGTCGACATCGGGGCGGGCGTGTATCGGTTCATGGGCGTGCCCCAGGGCGGTGATCGGGCCGAATGGCTTGCCTGCTACGAGCGGCTGGTGGCGACGGGCGGTATCGACATGATCGGGCTGAGCAAACTGTCAGTGCCTCGCTGTTTCGACGCGCCCGTGGCCGAAGCGCGGCTCGCCTGCGTCGAGGAGCTGGCTCGCCGCAGGATGCCGAAGCCGCTCCACCTGCTCGGCGGAGATCGCAGCCTGCCGTGGGAGCTGGCCGAGCACCGCCGGCGCGGCTACGACGAGATCGTACTGAGCAACGACTCATCGTTCGCCTACTGGTACGCCGCCTGCGGCATCCCAGTCGAGACGGCCGCGGGTCGGGCTGCCACGCAGGCGCCCAGTGGTCCCTGACGGAAATACGTTGCGCATCGAGGGCGGCCCTGCGCCCCGCTCGCAAGGCGCGCTGAGCGCGCATAGCCTCCAGGTCCTATGTAAGTGAGGCGCAACGCCGCGAGCGGGGCGCAGGGCCGTCCGAATGCCAACGGATTTACGGAAGGGCCACTCAGCCCGAGCTGCTGACCACTGTCCTGGATAGCGCCCAGCTGGCTGCCGCACTCGGGTATGTGACCCTGCTCCGCCGAGCCGCCGGCTTTCCCGCGCCCTGACCCGCTCATCCCGACCACACGAGCCCGCCATGCCGCTGAGCCGCTTCATCCGCTTGAAAGCCCAGTCCGAGGGGCTGCACCACTGGCCGGAGGCATCCGGACCAGAGCGCTACCTGCGTTTCGCGCACCGCCACTCGTTCGTCGTCGAACTCGATCTGGAGGTCTTCCACGACGACCGGGAGATCGAGATCAACGCCGCCGCCCGTTGGCTGGACGGCCTGATTCGGACCTTTGCCGCTGGCCCGCAGATCGCCGATGGACCGCCTGATTTCGGCTCGCAGAGCTGTGAGCAGCTCGCAGCCCGGGTCGCCGACGCGGTCCTCGACCGCTATGGCCGTGGGCGTGCCCTGCGGTGCGCGGTGCTGGAGGACGGCGTCCTCGGGGCAGGGGTGGTCTGGCAGCCTGATTGTGAAAGCTCCCCGTGACCGAGCGGCTGTCCGGCTTCTTCGTTGACGGGCACGCCCGCCTCAGCAGGGGCGGCCGTGCGGCATGGCTCGTTATCGGCAGCATCGATCTGCTGAACGGGGCGGCATCGCCGCGCGACAGCGACGTCATGGTCCTCGTCCCGCTCCCATGCGTCGAGGCGCAAGCGCCGAGCAACACCATCGTGGTGCGCTGGAGCGAGCTGGGAGCAGTCGAACTCATCGCCAGCACTGTTGACGGCAGCCGGCGAGGGGCCGCTGCCGACAGCGGAGCCGGGCTGTTCGCCGCCATGGCCGCCGGGAATGTGCTGCGCCGTCTGATCACGCAGGTGTCTGGCGCTGGCGGTGTCCTCGAGTCATATGTGCCGCTCTTCTACCTGAGCCGCTCTGGCCAAGACCTCGACCTTCACGTGTACAGCCAGATCAGGTTCCTCCCGGAGGACGCCTGCTTCATCCGGGTCACCGAAACCCCGCTGCGGGTCCGAGACGTTGAAGGTTTCTCATGGTTGGCCACAGCGGCAGAGCTGCATGCCGAAAAAGCGCTGTTCCTCAACAACCACCAGTGCTACTACCGCAAATGCTTCGACGGCCAAGAGCTTGAGTACAAGTACACGCTTCTACCGCCGCCGGACATCTGGAGCCTCACCACTGACGTCTACCGAAGGGTCCGTGCCGGGAAGCTTCCCGGCTTCATGTTGGAATACCATGACGAGTTCCAGGCGTGGGATTACCTCAACCACCTCTTCGAGGTCACAGCGCCGGAGCGGGATCGCGGCTATGTCTCTTTCATCCCCACCACTGACGGCAGACACATCGTCAAACGCAAGTGGTTCACCGAAGACGCTTTTGCGCGGCGAGAGCGCCTCACCGCAGGCGCTGCCGTGGGCGGCTCACTTGAAGGCTATTTGTGTGACGTTCTGAGGGTTCAGGCGCGGCGGCTTCCTTCGTTCCGCCGGGTGCGCTACGACGTCAACATAGAGTCGGTGCTGACCGGGCATGTCTTCTGCATCCTCTTCGACCGGTGCGGCCTGCTCGACGCCCCTGATATCGTGCTGTCCCAGTGCGAGGTTGAGTACGTCCGAAGCCGCACTGCCGTCCCGCCGAGCGAGAGCGACGTCCTGCGGGAGATCGACGATCTGGCGTGGTGGCTTCAGGCATTCCTGGAAGAGCATGAGCTGAGCAGTCAGCGCAGCTGTTACTCCAAGCTGACCTTCCTGCGAGAGGTGGTGGCCCGTCGCCCAGACCTAGGAGGGTGCTGAATTAGGGCTAAGACGGCCGCCCCGAAGGTGCAAAGTTGCTGGTCAGAGGATCGCGCGCGGCCGTCTTCGCGATTTCTTCAGCACTCTCCTAGCGAGCGCAGGTAACCGAGAGACCATGTGACAGAGAAAGGAAACGGGTCACGCATGAGCGCATTCGATCGGGTCGTGGCGGGTGCCCTGGTGATCCTGCCGGGACCGCGACAGACTGTCACGTTCGTTCATCAGGAGCATGGTCCATATGTCGGCTCTTGGCTGCTGCCTGGCGGCAAGGTCGAGTTCGGCGAGAGCGTGGAGGAGGCCGCCCGCCGTGAGACGTTGGAGGAGACCGGATGCACGGTGGGCCCGCTGCGGCTGACCGGGGTGTACGAGCTGCGCGGCGCTTGGGCCCAAGGGGCCTACCACCTGCTGATGTTCGCCTTCCGTTCCGAGGAGCCAACGGCAGTGCCGAACGGCTTCGCTGGCCACCACGTCGGCGCGGTCCGCCAAGCCCGCCTCAACGAGCTGCGGGTCCACTCCACAGATATGCGGATCCTCACCGATGCCGGTATCGCCGACTTCGAGCAGCGCGAGATCGACGCGGCCCTCGCGCGCGACGGCATCACCATGACCGGCTACCACCTGCCGAACGGCCGCCCTTGACGCAAAGCCCGGACCTGCCGCAGCATCCCATTGCCGCGGGCCGGGACGGCCAGGCCTGTGTGGGGCGATCATGAACGATGACGCGTGACGCGCCCTGCGCCGCAGCCGTCGACGATGTCATCCAGCGCCCGGCGCGTTCGTTCGAGCATGTTGTTGCAGGCAACCGTCCAGCGTCGGGTGGGTACATCCATGTCCGTCTGCGCTTGGCTGGAGGACGCCGATGGGACCCAGGCTCATCCTGGCCGTACCACCTGGATGCGCCTGGGCGCCATAGCCGCAACGCGGATGCGCGGGGCGAGCGGAGGAGGCCGGCTCATGGGCTCAGCATGCCTCCTTGGGCAGGTGGGCGTTGACCTCGCGGACGAGGTCGGCGAGATCGGCGATCTCGACGACCTCCACGCCTGCCTCTCGAAGCGTTTCCGCGCCCGCGCAGTCGACGAAGATCGCGGGCTCGCGCCAGGCGAAGACGACCCGCGCGATGCCGGCGGCCAGGATGAGGTCGGTGCAGCTGCGCGGTCGCGAGGCGCGGGCGCTGCACGGCTCCAACGAGCTGTAGATCGTCGCGCCCGCCAGCCGGATGCCCGCGATCTTGGCGAGGGCGGCCTCCTCGGCATGGTCGCGGGGATCACCCTCACGCGAGTAGCCGGTGGCCAGCACCTCGCCGCCAGCGCTGAGGATGATCGCGCCGACCGAGAAGGCGGTCGCCGACGGCGGGCAGCCGCGCGACAACTCGACCGCCTCTCGCAGCCAGTACTGGTCCACCTCAGTCATGCCGGTTGAGCAGGTAGCGCAGCAGTGCGACATCCCCGATCTGGCGAACCTCAGCCAGCGTCATGCGGCTGGGGAACCGGCCGCCGCCGACGAAGCGGGGTGCGGCGGGGTCGCCGACGAACACCGGCGCGATCACCAGGTGGATCTCGTCGGCCAGCCCGGCGGTGAGGAACTGGGTGTGCACCGTGCCGCCCCCTTCGACCATCAGCCGGCGCACCCCACGCGAGCCGAGGTTCGCCAAGACCCAGCGCAGGTCGAGCGGGTCACCGGCGTCCACCACGGTGGCCACGCCGGCGAGACGCTCGCGGATCCCGCCGACCGTACCACTGGCGGCGTAGACGACCTTGCCGACCTCACCGGCGGTGAAGAAGCTGGCGGCCGGGTCGAGGTCGCCGCGACGGGTGAGCGTGACCTTGATCGGGCTCGCCGGCAGGCCGCGGGCCACACGGCCGTCGCGGCGGGCCCGCGAGCGCACGAGCAGGCGAGGGTTGTCACGGCGGATCGTGTTGGCGCCGACCAGGATGGCGTCCACGCTGGCGCGGACCTCGTCGACCCGGTCGAAGTCGGCGTCGTTGGACAGCAGCAGCCGGGCGCCGGTGGCGTCGTCGATGTACCCGTCGATGGACGCGGCGACCGACAGCAGCACGTAGGGGCGCTCAGGCACCCGCATCTCCGTGCTCGATGGGGATGTAGTCGAGGTCGTAGCCGAAGGCGCGCGGGCCGACGAGGGCCAGGCCCTGGCTGGTGCGCCAGCGGGCGTCGCAGCCGGCGGCGACCACGGTCACGCGGAGGCCGTAGCGCAGCTCCTCGGTGGTGATCGGCGCGCCGGTCTCGGCGTCCAGGACGATGATCAGATCCGGCACGCAGGCGAGGACCTCCCCGTCCCGCAGCGCCACCAGATGCTCGTTCTGGAACTGGACCACCATGCTCGACCCCGCGCCCTCGATGCGGGCCTGGCCCTTCGCGAAACCGCCTTCGGTCCGCCGCCAGACGTCGACGACCGTGCCGTCGAACAGGCGGCGGCCGCGCAGGCGGTCCAAGACGGCGGCGATCGGGTCGCCGTGCGCGGCGCGGGTGGTGCGGATCAGGCGCCCCAGCTCCTCGGCCAGGCTGATCGTGCCCGGAATCATCGCCTGCCTCAGCTGCCGCCCCGACTGCGGGTACAGCGCGATCTTGGCGACGCAGCCCATGTCGATCGTCAGCGAGCGGGAGAACCGCTCAGCCCAGTGGTTGTCGATCGTGTCGATGATCGCGGTGTTGCCCTTCTCGTCCGCCAACGCCATGGGCGTGGCCGCGACACCGTACAGGGTGGCGGTCACCATCTGGATCTCAGGGAACGCCCGGCCCATGCCGTCGGCGTCGACGACGGGGATGCCTAAGGCGGCGGCCACCCGGAACGGCGTGGTCGAGTTGGACCCGCCCGCCTCGATCGAGACGGTGTGGGTGACCGGCCGCCCGAGGTAGGCCTGCAGCGCGAGCAGCGCGCGGACGGGCTCGTCGCCGCGGGGCAGCTTCTCGATCCCGACCGTCGGCGCGCCCATGCCGGCCGAGGCGACGACCAGCGCGTCCTCGGGCACCTCATCGACCGTGACGAGCTGGACCGGCCCATGCTCCCGGATGGCGCGCTTGGCGAGCAGGGCGCCCAGGTAGGGGTTGCCGCCCCCGCCGGTGCCCAGGACGGCCGCGCCGATGGCCAGGTCGTCGAGCTGGCTCTCACCGACCAGGCGCATGATCGTGCCGTTCCAGGTCGAGGTCGCCGACCGCCTTGACGCGGATCCGGGTCGCGTTGCCCGGCAGGTAGGCCAGCGGCACCTCCTCGACGTCGACGATGGACACGCTGTCCGGGCTCGCTCCCGCGGCGACGCACATGCCGGCCGCCTCGTCCTTGGCCCGCGCCAGCGCCTGGTCGCGCGACTGATCCGTGAGCGAGACGATCCGGTCGACCTCACCGCCGACCTGCGCGATCGCGGCGCCGACCGCGTTCGCCACGGCGAAGTGATCAGGCCGCACCAGCGCGGACGCGCCCGTAAGGCGCTGGCCGATGAGCACGCTGCCGCCGCCGACCAGGACGACGGGGAGCGGCCGCGGACTCGTCTTCATCCGGTCGACGGCCTGGGCGACCGTCCGCTCGATCCACTCCAGGCCGCGGCGCACGAGGTCCTGGTCGATCCCAGCCACCTGCCGCGCGTCGCCGATCGCGGCCAGACCTCCGGCGACCGCGAGGTCGGTGGCCGTCAACGTGTCACCGCTGAACACCAGCGCCCGGCGGGACAGCTCATAGCCGACGCTGTCCGGCCCGATCCGCGGGCGCGGCCCGTCGCGCACGCGGCTGCCTCCGCCCAAGCCGATCGAGCGCACATCCGGCATGCGCAGGTTCGTGCGCACGCCGCCGATCTCGACCGCCGCCGAGGCCTGCCGCGGGAACCCATCCCGGAGGATCCCCACGTCGCAGGTTGTGCCGCCGATGTCGACCACCGCGCAGTCCGGCAGGCCCGACAGGAACCCCGCCCCGCGCATCGAGTTCAC
The DNA here is from genome assembly GCA_050743205.1 of Egibacteraceae bacterium. Taxonomy (GTDB): domain Bacteria; phylum Actinomycetota; class Nitriliruptoria; order Euzebyales; family Egibacteraceae; genus JBOGED01. Next base: position 19,825 of record JBOGEA010000021.1, read on the forward strand.
CGGCCCGCACGCGAAGGTCGCGACTGGGTACCGCTCGGCGTGCTCGGCGCTCATCAGCGTCCCGTCGTTCTGGCTCAGATAGAGGGGCGCGGTGATGCCCAGCTCGGCCACCGCCGCGGTCAACGCGCCGATGAGCGTAACCGCCACCTCGCGCAGGCAGGCGTTCAGGATCGTGGCGTTCTCACGCTCGAGCAGCCCGATCCGGCCGATCTCGTGCGACAGGCTGATCGCCACCCCGGGCAGCTGGGTGGCGAAGATCTCCGCCGCCCGCTGCTCGCACTCGGCGTTGACCGGCGAGAACACCGAGCTGACCGCGATCGAGCGCAGCCCCTTCGCGCCGATCTCGGCCGCCACCCGGCGCAGCTCGTCGGGGTCGAGCGGCCACAGCGACCGCCCGTCGAACTCATGGCCGCCATGGCACAGCCAGACATGCCCGCCCAGCGCCCGGCGCAGGCGCTGGGGCCAGTCCACCATCGGCGGCAGCCCCAGCGTGGCCGGCAGGCCCAGACGGACCGCGGCGGTCGGCAGCAGCCGCCTCGCCTCCACAACCGCGTTCGTGAAGTGCGTCGTCCCGACCATGACCGCCTCCACGTCGACCGCGCCTTGCGACACGAGGTCGCGCAGCGCCTCGACGATCCCGCTCGTCAGATCCGCCGTCGTCGGCCGCTTCACCTCGGCCACCACCCGCCGCCCGTCCATCAGCACCGCGTCCGTATTGGTGCCCCCCACATCGATCCCCACGCGCATACGACATCCTCGCACCGACAGCCACTGGACGAAACAGCCGCGGTCGGGGCGCCCTTGAGCAGCGGTCCGGCGCCCGGACCCCGCAAGGCGCTTCAGCGCGGCCGTAACCGCCAGCCGCCGACCGGTTCAGAACAGGTCCTCCAGTATCAGCTTCGCTCTGTCCGCACGGGCTCGTCAGGGAAGACGCCGGCGCACAAGGCGATGACTTCGTCCCCTGACCTCACGCCGAGGTGCCGCACGAGGAGCCGGATGTCGTCCGCGTCGCGCCACCTGGCGGCGTCCACCTTCATCGCCAGCAGATGCTCCGGCGAGGCAGCCGATACGCGCAGTCCAGGATGATCGAACACCCGGGGAGCCGAGGGGTCGCCGCCCGGGGCCATAGACGCTGGCCTGCTCATTCAACCACCAGGCAGGCAGTCCAAGCTCGACGCGACCACCCTGGCCCCGTCTGTCACGATGCCGTGAGGCTCAAGACGGCGTCGCTGTCGCGGGTCGCCCGGCGGTAGACGAAGGCGATCGCGGCACCGCCGAACACGTAGACGTCAGCGACCACGCCGCGGCGAGCCAACCGTTCGCCCAGCCGCCGGAAGGCCTCTTGGATGAAGCGTCGATCCAGCAGCGGCTCGGTCACGCGCCGTCCAATTCGTGCGCGGCGACGAAGACACCTGTTGCGGCCGGGGCATGGACGATCGCATCCGCCCGGGCAGCCGGGGTGTTGAACGGGAACCAGAGCCGCCGCAACCGCCGCGCCTCGCTCCATGACGGCCCGGTACGCCCGTCTCGTGCGGCGAGATGCACCGTAGCCCACGTCGGCGAGGCTCACTGGCGCCTCGCAGGTCAGAGGCAGGTGGGGCGAGGCGTCCATCCTGTATCCGATACGCGCGCCGTACGCTGTTTACAGTTCGAGTGCCGTGCGGGAATCGCGCGGATGAGGTAGTCAGAACGGGGAGTGGGATGGCACAGCCACGCACGGTCCGGCTGGTCGTCGAGGATGCGGTCGGACTGGATCGATCGGAACTTGACGAGGCGACCCTCAAGCTGCGGCAAGCGCTGCCGCAACTCGACGTCGAGGACGTGACGCAGGCGCGAGGAACGCCCCCGGAGGGAGCGAAGGCAGGCGAGTCCGTCACGGTCGGCGCGCTCCTCGTCAGCCTCCTGGTCTCATCGAACACGCTCAAGACGCTCATCGACACGCTGCAGTGGTGGCTGGCCGGCTCGGGGCCACGCAGCGTGCGGCTGGAGCTGGACGGGGATGTGCTGGAGGTCAGCGGTGTGTTCGGTCGACCGCACCGCGAGCTGATCGACCTGTGGATCCAGCGGCATGCGACCCGCGCCGTGAGCACGCGCGCCGCGCTGCTCGTCGTCACCTCCGTGTACGACGATCCAGCGTTCTCGCAGCTCCGCGCCCCCATTCATGATGCGGACGCGCTGGCCGAAGTGCTGGGTGATCCGAGCATCGGCGGGTTCGCGGTAGAGAAGATACTGCGGGACAAGCCGCGGCACGAGGTCGAGAAAGCCATCGACCGTTTCATTCACCGACCGGAAGCGCGACGATCTGCTCCTGCTCTCCTTCTCCTGCCACGGGATCAAAGACTCCGACGGCCGCCTCTCCTTCGCCACGACCTCGACGACTCCGCGCCTGCTCGCCTCGACGGGCATCTCGTCATCGTGGGTGGCCGAGCAGATGCAGCGCAGCCGCGCCAGACGCAAGGTCGCGCTCCTCGACTGATGCTTCAGCGGGACGTGCGCCAGCGGTTTCGCCGCAAGGGCAGCGTTACCTCGCGCCCCACGAGCAGCTCGACAGCCGCGGCACGTACGTCCTCACGGCCTTCAATGCGCTGGAGTACGCGTTTCGAGGGCGACCGCGCCCGCAGGCGCTGGGAGAGCAGCGGCCCTCGTCGCTGTTCACGGGCGCGATCGTGGAGGATCTTGCCAGCGGCGACGCTGACCAAGACCGGGACGGCCAGGTCACCGTCGAGGACCTGCACGGCTATGTCTCCGATCGACATGCCCGCAACAGCAGCAGGCTCGCCAGACGCCCACGATCTCGGTGGCCAACCAGCAGCACGACGTCTGCATCGCCTACGTCCCCAAGGGCGCGCGCCAGGCCGCGCACGGGCGCCCCGAAGGGGAGGCGCACACCGGGGGGGACGGGCGCACCCGCAAGTAGCACCCGCTCCGCGAGGCAGCCGCACGACGAGACGTCGATCGCTGACAGACCGGCAGACCGCACTCCCCTCAGCCGGCTGAGCGACACGCAGTGGCGGCGGCTGCTCGACTACTACCTCGCGTGCCTGGAGCTGGAGGCCACCGAGGAGCCCGTGCCGACCAGAAGGACAGGTACACGGTCTGCCCGGGCGTGCGGGAGGTCCTGCTCAGTGGTCTCGACCACGGTCTGCACGCGGAGGAGGCGCTGATCAGCCTGGCTCGAGGCGCGCGAGACGCTGCGCTACGGCTACCCGACCGGTCGTGCGCTGGAACAGAGGGCAGGCGATGCTCGCCCCACTCGTCGCCGTGGAGGTCGAGCTCGAGCAGGTGGGTGACGAATACCGTCTCGTCATGGCCGGCCCTGTCCACCTGAGCCCAGCGCTCACCCTGTGCGATGTGCGGCCGGAGGAGCAGCAGGACTGGACGAAAGGCTGGCGGCCGGGGTGGCGGGCCGGGGACCTGCGACGCATGGGCGCCGATATCGAGACCCTGCTGGCAGACCTCGGCTTCGCCACAGTCGGGACGCCGAACCCATCGGCCCTTGACGCCGAGTTTCCCCGCAACCGGGAGGGCGCGCACAACGTGGCGATCGTCTCCCGTGCCCCCGGGAGAGCAGCCCGACCAAAGGGTTGCGTACGGAGCTGCGTGAGCTGCGAGCCCGCGCAGCGACGCTGCCGAACACGCCGCTCGGTTTCCTCGGCCTGCCCGACTCCGCGCGGATGTCCGCACGGGCAGACCGTCGCCTGAGGCTCGTCGCGCCGCTGCCGCTCAACGAGGCGCAGGAGGATGTCCTGCACTCGGCGATGCGGGCGCCGCTGACCGTGGCGACAGGACCGCCTGGCACCGGCAAGAGCCAGCTCATCGTCAACGTCGTCGCCACCGCCTACGCAGCCGGCGAGAGCGTGCTGCTGGCCTCGACGAACAACGCCGCGGTGGACGTGGTCGCCGACCGCGCCGCCGAGGCCAAGCTGCGCGACGGGCTCGTCGTGCGCACCGGCAAGGCGAAGAACCGAGAGAACGCGCAGACGCAGCTGGAGCGGCTCGCCAGTGAGCAGCCGACCCCCGCCGACATCGCCACCACCGCTCTCGGCATGGATGCCCGCCACGCAGCCTTTGAAGACTGTCGGGCGGGGCTCGACGAGCGCGCAGACGTGGAGGCCGAGCTGTACCGCCAGCTAGGCCACCGCCAGGAGCTGGCCGCCGCCCTGGGTTGGCGGCTCGACGACCTTCCTGCCGTCATCCAGGACGGCGCTCTACGCGAACGCGCCCACCGCGCCACCAGCGCCGGCCTGCTGGGCAGATGGCTGCGCGCCCGGCTCGTCGCGTCGCTTGGCCTCGATGCCTCGCCGGAGACCGTGACGCGGCTGGCCGAGTTCCTCGATGCCGAGCACGCCTGGCGGGCCGGCCAGCGCCGTGATCAGGACCTGCCACCGGCCGAAGCGCTGTGGGAGCGGCTGCGCACGGCGCAGGCGCGGCACCAGGAGGCCAGCGGTGCCCTTGTCGACGCGTGCGTCGCTGCGTCGCTCTTGGAGGGCCAGTCCCACGTGCAGGAGTTGGCGGACGCCGCGAGCAAGACTGATCGACGTCACTACACGGCGTTCCGGGAGGCGCTGCCGGGGCGCAGCCCCGGTAGAGGTCTCGAAGCCGGGGAGCCGTTGCGCGTGAGTCAAGTTTCCCGGGGACGGGCTGTGCGCGACTCAGGTCCAGCCCGCAGCCCACGCAGGGCGCGGTCACCGCCACGGAGGCAACCGCGGCGGGGGGAACTCGGCCCGCTCCTCCGACATCGCCGGGCGGGCTGATCCGCCGGCCCAGCCCGCGCTGCTGTCCACGGGATCCAGGACGGTAAGCTGCGCGGCGGGTGCGATGAGGAGGTGGCAGTGGGGCTGTTCGACGCGGGGCGCAGCCGGGGCGGCCGCGAGGTGGTCCATGACCGGACCCTCACGGCGGCGAACCTCATCACCCTCGCGCGCCTGCTCGGCCTGCCGCTGCTCGTCTACCTCATGACCGTCCCGGAAGCATACGGTCAGGCGTTCGCTTGATCACTACGTTCTCTCACAGAGGGGGACACGAGGCTGTGAGTGCTGACCGCCGTACCCGGCGGTCAGCACTCACAGCCTCGGCCTTGGACGGGCCGGTCAGCTACGGCCAGCCGGGTACGCCCGACCCGGATGAATGAGGCTAGTCCGTCGGATATCCGTCATGGAGATATCGCACGCGTCCCGTTCGCAGCGCCTCCAACGCCTCACGCACCCGCCTCCACACATAGGGTCGGAGGAGTTCCGACGACTCCTGTTCAGTGCAGAACTGGTAGGCAGCCAGCTCGTCGTCGAGGAGTCGCAGCTCAGCGATCTGGGATGACGACAGGATGCCGCCGTCGAAGATGAACATGAGGGTGTCGTCCCAAGGGCCATGCGGCGAGACCCAGTCCACACAGAGAAGGCCGGCGATCCGCACGCGGAGGCCGAGTTCCTCCCGGACCTCCCGACAGGCCGCCTCAAGCGGTGGCTCATTGGCCTCGGCCATACCCCCGGGCAGGTCAAAATCCGGCTTGTACTTCGGATCGACGAGCAGGATGCGGCCGGCTGAGTCCCGGAAGACCACGTCCGCTGCTACCCGCTTGCGGGCCTGCTTGGCGTTTCCTTCCGCCAGGTAAGCGCTCCACGCGGTGGGATCGCCCTGGAAACTCGTCATTCGATCTGTGGTTCCTCTATCCGCCGGCAGTCTGGACGCGGCTGTTCGCACTGAACCAGTCATAGAGCCACATCCGTCTCCGCAACTCCTCAACCAGGCAGGCGAGAAAGTCAGAAACTGCTTTGATCGATCGGTACGGCTCGAGCAGTTGCCCAAGGCCTCGGAGTTGTTGCACGACGAGGAACGAGCTGAGTGCTCTTGTGCCATTGAGGACCTCGTACCCAACGGCGCATGCTTCCTCAGGGTTGCCCTGTTCGATGAGTATGGCCGCGAGCGTGAGCTGGCCGAATGCCCGACTGCGAGCCCGATCGCCCGGCCGCAAGGCCACTACACGTTCGGCTTCCCCTCGGGCCCGGGCAATCTGGCCGAGTCGCCGCAGGCACCGCGCAGCCTCGATTGCCAACGATGCCTCATCGAAACAACTGATCCACTCAGATGGCTCGCTGGAAGGGATTCGATTCAGAGCTTTGTCAGCGCATCCAAGGGCTCGGGCGCAGTCGACCGGCTCCTGTAGAGCGGCCAAGCCGCCCGCTTCCATAGCGTAGAGCCGTGCTTCGAGGCCGGGGTTACAGGGACCACTACGCACCTCCGCCTGTCCAGCGCGAGCGAGGAGCACCGCTTCGCTGGGTCTGTCCAAGTGGTTTGCCAAGTGGCTCATGCTCGCGAGGATGTGCGCGGCCAGATGTTGGTCACCGCCTACCTTCACAAGGTCGAAGGCGCGCACGAAGTGCTGCTGGGCGAGGGCCTGTTGGCCTGCGTCGTGCGCCATCCAGCCGGCCATCTCGGTGAGCGCCGCTGCCGCGCAGAACGCTACCGGACCATGCGCATTGCCCACAGGTTCTAGAAGGCGCGGCCCAATGCCGGTACGGAGATAGTCGATCACCGTTGCGTACATGTGGCCGCCGCCGACCTGGCGGTCAGCTGCGCGGAAGGATTGGATCGCCGCCACATCTGAGCCGACACCATGAGCAGCTCCGTTGCGCCCCGGTCGGGTTCCAACCGGAACGGTCCGCAGCTCATCGACCAAGCAGGCCGGTTGCCGGGAATGATCATCGGTACGGCTCGTCGCCTGATGACCGTGGCGCCGGACCCCAGGGAGATCGAACCACAGCTCGTGCGGCGGAATGCGCAGGGTTCGCGCCCAGTGAATGAGCTTGTCGAGGTCACGGATCGGCGAGCCGGTCTCGATGCGGCTCAGCTGCGCTTGGGTGATGCCAAGCCATCCGGCGACCAGTTCCTGCGACAGCGGGAGGCCGTGGAAGGGATGGCCCCGGTAAGCCCGGCAGACACGGCCCATGTGCCGACCGGCCAGGGCGTCTTGTAGCTGGTCGGTCTCCCAGAACTCACGCGGCACCTGGGGAGCGCCAAGCCGTTCGTCGCGCGCCTTCTGCTGGCACGGCGCACAGCGTGTCGGGGTTGTCGCGGGCCAGACGCGTCCCGCAACGGCAGTAGCGGATCGGAGAACGACTGCTCATCGTGACCTCAACGCTCACTCGGGCGGCTCACGTGTGTGTGTGCAGTCTAGCCCCAGGCGCGCACAGAGGGCTCTCCTCCGGCCTATGCAGCTTGCGCATAGCAACCCGGCTTCGATCAGTATCGCCTGCGGGAAGCACGCACGGGAATCTCGCAGCCCAGACACCGTACTCCGAAGGAGGGGCAATCATGTCGTGGCGCTCCAAAGCCGCCTGCACAGACGAAAATACCGAATTGTTCTTTGCCGTCGGGAGCGCCGCACCCGCATTGGAGCAGGTTGAGCGCGCCAAGGCCGTGTGCCGACGCTGCGAGGTCGTCGCTCAGCGTCTGCACTGGGCGCTGGAAACCCGCCAGCAAGACGGCGTATGGGGCGGGCTCACCGAGGATGAGCGGCGTGCGCTCCGCCAGCGCCGCGAGCGCCCTCACATCCGGACGCAGCTGAGAGGGGTGGATCGGCCCCACCGCAGCACAGGAGGAGCCTCATAACCTGATCGGCATGCCGAATGCCTCCGTCCCGCCGCCACAGCCATCCGGCGGCGGGGCAGTGCCGTTCGGTGGCAGACCATTTCGCGCTCACCGGCCAAGCGCTCGCCTGAAACTGTCACGGTGCCACTCAGGGATCCGCAGAAGCCGGCGCCGACGGCGCGAGCGCCCGCACCCGGTCCGCGAGCGCGAAATGCTCGGCGATGCCGGCTGGCTGGTCATGCCGTGACCGGCCCGCAGCAGCGCAGCCGACGTCCTCACTCGCCCTCTCGATGACGCAGCGCGTTCATGGCGGCGGCGACAGCGCCTTTCGGGCCGCAGTTGATGCATGCCGGCAGGCCGATCATCAGCATGGGGGCGGGCGTCGAGCCCAGCAGCGCCGCCAGCGCGGTGGGGATGCACCCACCGCGCCCGGCCCGACGCTGGGGACCGCATTGTCCGGCCCACAGCACACCTGCAGCCCCGTGACGGCGGCCGCGACGAGGCGGGTATCGACGACGACCGGCGCGCCGGCGCAACGCGGCCAGACCGCGCGCAGGGCGGCCTCGTCGAGTACGAGGTCGCCCGCGTACCCGAGGTCGGAGGTCGGCGCTGGCGTGGACGACCCGCTCGGCGACCGCCCGCGACAGTGGCGGCAGCGCGGACATGTCCACTCCCCGCGCGCAGCCGCCGTTAGGGACTTCGGGTCCGCGAATCCGTTGCGCGTGAGTCAAGTCCTGCCGGATCGGGTTGCACGCATTGCGGTCACGTCGGGCCGGTTTTGTGCTGGATCGCGGCGGTATTCCGC
>JBOGEA010000022.1:0-27607 GCA_050743205.1 Egibacteraceae bacterium
CACTGGCGGTTGGCGCCACCGTACAGCGCTGGATGACGCGAGCCGGATAAGCCGAGAGGCTTATGTCCGGTTCCTGGAGCGCCAGGGGGTGAAACTCCCCCTGGCGACTCGACTGGGGTCTCGCAGTACATGATCCGCCACGTGTGCTACCACGACGAGCCGTGTTCGTCAGAGGACCGGCTTTTTCAGATCGTCGCGTTCCGCACGTTCAGCAAGATCGAGACCTGGCGCAGCGTGCGCGACTTCCTCGGTCGCTACCCCACCCTTGACGACCTTGGTGACGCATCTTTCATAAAGCGCTGGAGCACGCCAAGGACCGGAACGGTGGGCTTTACACTGGGGCGTTTATCCTCTGTGCGACTGACGCGTACGGCCAGGGATCGGCCACCGGCCGCTGCACTGTGTAGGCTTATGCCAAATACGGGCACTACTCACCCGGGGGCCTGGCGTGTCCCGGTCGCATCAGGATTCGCTGTAATTACGTCTGCCTAATACCTGCCCACTCTAACGTCTTACGCCCGTTCTGGCGTTGCCGAAGTTGGAGGCCCCAGACTTGTTTGGACATCCTCCTCCGTCAGGCGAGAGAACCCCCATGGAGTCAGCTTGTTTCCCCCCTCGAACTCGCCCAACGCTTCGAATAAATCCTTCACTAGTATTGTCTTCGGGGACTCATCAAGTCGAACGGTTAAGCGTTCGCGGTCATACTGCAAACAAAGTTCTCCATCGTGCAGCGCAACATCGTCCAACCGCTGATTTCCCAATCGCTTCTTCAGTTCAAGATTCTCTTCCGAGATCCAGTAGCTCACAACTTGACTTCCCGTTTTTTCCCAAAAGGCCCTCATGACTTCGTGATCCCGAAGGTCGCCTTCATGCTCCTTAGACAGGATGATGATACGTCTCGCGCGCACCCGTCGCTGTTTTACCGCATCACTCAGATGCTTAAAATACTCGTTGCCGTACTCCGCATAGAGGTCATCCTCGACTTCCTGCTCTTGGCCTAGCTTGCTGATGGGCCCGTGATGGATCCCGTCCCACGTCCCGCAGCACTCAAGGGCATCGATCAAATAGCGATAGAACTCGTAAGCCTCCACGTTGGGAATTTGCATCATTTTGCCATGCCTGATGGCGTCAAGCAGCAGTTTCTGCACGAACGGGCTGTGACGCTCATATTTATCGAGTATCCTCAAGAACTGCTGCTGATGAGGCCAGGTTACTCGAGCTCGGTCCAAGAGTTCCAAAGATCCCGAGAGGCTGTTGTCGAGATCGACTAGAGTGCCACCAAAGACACCGACCACCGCACCCAAGATCAGCGGCCCAAGCACCGTGGACAATACAGAATCGAGGGTTTGCGCATCCAGGTGACCAAATATAGCAGTCAAGAAGAGCGTTAGGGAGCCACCGATAAGCGCACACCTACAACCTGATGTTTGACAATACGTTTAAGGTTGCTTTCCTCTTGTCGAAATCGAGCTTTCATTAGAGTCGAGTCATTCCTTCTCCAGCGCCAAGCTGAGCGTCAGCTTGCGGCACGAAGCAACAGAACATAGTTCCCTCCACTTGTCCTGGATAAGGCTCCCGACCTTGGCCAGACCCGCTCTTGGAGTACGATCCGAAGCCCCGCGTTTTCGAGATTATTAGCTAATACTCGATAGCAGGTCTTGTACTCGTAGTCGCCATCATAACCGTATTGCGCAACCCGTTCGATCAGCCCTTCCACATAGGACGGCAGCTCGGGATTCTTACTCTTGGCCTCCTTCAGCACCTCGGCATAGAAGAAGCGGATCGCGTTCTCGTAGCTTGCTTCGTCGTGCTCTTCATACTGGGGAAGAACATTCTCTGCTAGGACAGCGTGGCCCGATGCGCCTATGAGCCTCCGCACCTTCTCTAGGAACTGCAACTTCCTTTCGTTTTCGATGTGATGGTAGGCCGAACACAACATGACGACGTCCCATTCATACTCAGGCAGGCAGACCTCGACGGCATCCTCCTGAAGATAGATCGGCTCTGTGCGAGAGCCAGAGAACCGCTTGGCGGCAAAATCAAGATATGGTTTGCAAATGTCGACCCCGACGATGAGCCCTATGTTGGGATGGTCAACGATGGAGTCAAGCGATAAACCTGTGCCACAGCACAGATCGAGAACGAAGGCCTTTTCAAGGTCGTCGAGCAGACTGAGTGCCCAAGCCACTGCGGTGTTAATCATCAGCATCTCGTCAGGCCGCGATCGCTCCTCCAGCTCATAGGCCTCAGGATCTTGCTTATAGTCCGGGAGGTCAGGCATCTTTGCCACGCAGCATCATGGAGGGGTTACAACACTGAGCGTCGATGCAGCAAAGCGCATCGATTACTTGATCCACGTGAGCCGAGGTGAGCCCCCGATGGGTCACGAATCGAATGGGTGCGGAGCATTCAGACGACCCGAATTCACTCCTGCGCAAGATCATGCTCGTTGTTGCCAGACAAGAGGCGAGGATCCCGTGAAGGCTCAACTGCCGTGCCAGCGCAGGTCCTGCGATGCTTTCATGCGACAAGTACAGAATATTCGTTTCCACATTGTTCACGAGACGATAATGAGATAACCCTTTGAGACGTTTAGCGAAGTATGCTGCGACTCGGTGATCTTCGTCCAGCTGGCAAACGATACCCGCATCGTAACCCTTTTTGAGGAGACTCACTGCGGCAGCCGCTAAGTACCCAGCACCCGTATGCATCGTCCCACCGAGAGACTTCCTGATGCATTTTGCACGCTGCTTAACTCTTGAATTTTTGACCATCAAGGCGCTTCCCGCAGGCGTGCCAAGTCCCTTGGACAAGCTCACCGCAATACTGTCTGCACCATGCGTTCCCCAACAGCGCAGATCTACCCCAAGGCTAACTGACGCATTGAAGATCCGAGCGCCGTCGAGATGGATCGCGATGTTTCGGTCCCTAGCCCATACGCTGACAGTCGCCAAATATTCAGGTGGGAATGCGGTTCCTCCGGCAAGATTGTGAGTATTTTCGAGCACGACTGCAACGGTACGTGGGAAAAACTCCGTCTCGACAGTGTAGGAATTATCCAAGTCAGTGAGCGTGATGCGGCCCCGCTCATCAGCCAAGGCATGGTAGGCCACTCCTCCGACAGACGCTGCGTTCTTTCGGTCATGCGCATAAACGTGGCTGGTTTTACCTAAAAGCACCTGACAGCCCATTCCAGTGGCCACAAGCAGGAGCCCAATCAGGTTCGACATAGTCGTGCTTGGCGTCCACAGACACTCCATGCCGAACAGGCCTGCAAGGATATCTTCCAGCTCGTTCACATATCGATCTTCGTCATACAGCATATCGGCGCTTCTGGCTGTCGCCATGGCTGCTCTCATCTCAGCGGTCATCTGCGTGACGGTGTCGCTACGGAAATCAAGCACGTCCGAATCTTGACGATTTTCTTCATGCCCCGACTTCATGGATGGTTCCGCCTTGCACAACTGCTGACCGGTGGAGACGTTCGATATCGATCCTCGAGCTTGCTTCGGTATGCTGATAGGACGAGCCCAGAGCCACCTCCCTGAAGATTGCTGTCAAGAAGCATAGTAGCGCGAGCACGCGGCGCTGGGTTCAGTCATACGCCCCCTTGAGATGGATATGGGCGGCACTGCGGAGTCAGCTACTGGACAGTCTCGACCCCAAGGATGTTCGCCGCGTTCCTCGCCGATTGCGCACATCACGGAGCGGGTGACGGGGGCCTACGGGCGGCACAGGTGCGGACGGTAGCTGGTGAGGGGTGGGTGGCCGCGGGATCCTGCCTCTCGCAGCGGTCACGAAGACCACGTTGAGGGTCAAATTGGGGTCAGAGCCAGCGTTTGCGGCGTTTGTAGTGTTTGATGTCGCGGTAGCCGCGGCGCTGGCCGGCGGCGCCGATGCCGAGGTAGAACTCCTGGACGTCGGGGTTGGTGGCCAGGTCGGCGGCGGGGCCGTCCAGGACGATGCGGCCGTTCTCCATGACATAGGCATGGTCGGCGATCTCCAGCGCCCGGCGGGCGTTCTGCTCCACGATCAGGATCGTCGTGCCCAGCTCGGCGCGCAGGCGAGCCACGATCTGGAAGATCTCGGCCACGAGCAGGGGGGCCAGGCCCAGCGACGGCTCGTCGAGCAGCATCAGCCTGGGCCGCGCCATCAGCGCCCGCCCGATCGCCAGTATCTGCTGCTCACCGCCCGACAGGTAGCCGCCCGCTTGGCGGGCTCGCTCCGCCAGGCGGGGAAAGTAGCCGTAGACCAGGTCGAGGTCGTCCCGCACCTGTCCGCCTCGGCGCCCGCGGGTGTACGCCCCGGCCAGCAGGTTGTCGGTGACCGAAAGGTGCTCGAACACCCGCCGGCCCTCCATCACCAGCGACACGCCCGCCCGCACGATGTCGGCGGCGTCCCGGTGGGTGATCACCTCGCCGCCGCAGCGCACCTCGCCCTGGGTGACCTCCCCGCGCTCGCTGGGAAGCAGGCCGCACACGGCCTTGAGCACGGTCGTCTTGCCCGCGCCGTTCGAGCCGAGCAGCGCCACGATCTGCCCCTCGCCGACGGCCAGCGACAGGCCGCGCAGGACCAGGATCACCTTGTCGTAGACGACCTCGACGTTGTTCAGCTCAAGCATCGCCGCACCTCTCTACGGGGTGAGCGCATCGCTGGCCGGCACCCACACGCCCGCCTCGACCTGGTAGACACGGCCGGCCCGCATCCCCGCGTGGCTGTCGGGCGAGAACCTGATCTCGGTGGTGACCGGCGTGTCGATCACCACCGACTCCAACGCCGCTCTGATCGCGGGACCGGTGACCTGCCCGCCGGACTCGACCACGCTCGCGATGCTCTCAGCCATCACATGCATGGTGTACCAGCCCTGCGTGTAGTGCAGGCTGACGTCCTCCAAGCCGGAGCCTTTCGCGACGAGGAAAGCCTGGACGTCGCTGACGTCACCGTCGGCCTGCGCGGGCGGCGCGAACGGCAGGATCCCCAGCGCGCCCTCGGCCGCCCCGCCGGCCTGCGCGACGAGCAGCTCGTCGCCGCACGCGTTGAGGCAGAACAGCCGCGCGCCGATCCCCTGGTCCGCAAGGTTCCGCGCCAGTGTCGCCGCCGGGATCGAGGTGTTCTGGACGATGACGTAGCGCGCGCCCTGCCCCGCGACGCGGGACAGCTCCCCGACATAGTCGGTGGCGCCCCTGGTCATGACGTACGTCTGGTAGCCGATGTCCAGGCCCTCCTGGGCGATGTACGCGCGGCCGTCCTCAAGCGGGGAGGCACCGAACGGACCGTCCTGGTGGAGCACCGCGACCTCGACGTGCTCGCCTTGGGCCTGGCTGGCGATGTAGCGCAGCGCGATCCGCATCTGGTCGGAGAAGCTCAGCCCGACCACGAAGTTGTACGGCGTCTGGCTCGGGTCTGTGAGGGTCGCCGCGTACGACGCGGACATGAACGGGATCTCATCGGCGGTGACCCTGGCCCGCAGCGCCTCAGTGTCACCGGTGCCCCAGCCCTGGAACGCCACCGCGCCCTCGCTGACGAACTGGGTGTACAGCTGCTCGGAGACGGGCACCTCGTATCGGTAGTCCTGCCACCGCAGGTCGATCGGCCGGCCGGCTATGCCCCCGCCGGCGTTGCGCCAGTCGACGTAGTCGCGCACGCCCTGCGAGTAGGGCGTCCCGATGTCCGCCGTGGGCCCGGACAGGTCGAAGACCGCCCCGATCACGATCGGGTCCCCGCCCGCCTCCCCACGAGAGGCCTGCCCACCGCCGCACGCGACCGCCAGCAGCGCGACCAGGGCCAACAGCGCCCCAGCGGATCGCCTCATCTCATGGCGTGTTTGAGAACTGTCCTGAAGGGCCGCGCCTCGTCGGGTTCCGCTCTTTCTAAAGGGTGGGTGTGTGGGGGCGGTTGGTGCGGTCGCGCTTCGCCCGCAAGTCAAGGCCGCGGTTCTCAAACACGCTCTCAGTGGCGGAATGGCCATAGCCGCACGTAGTCCTTCATCCGCTGCCACACCTGGGCCAGGCCGCGCGGCTCGAAGATCAGAAACAGCATGATCACCAGGCCGAACGCGGCCAGCTGCAGCGCGGGCAGCTTCGTGGCCAACCCCGGCAGCCCGTCGCGCAGCGCGGCGCCGAGCCGGGTGATGCCGGCGGGCAGCGCGATCATGAACACGGCGCCGTAGAGCGAGCCGGCCACCGACCCCAGCCCGCCGACGATGATCATCGCCACGTAGACGACCGACACGTCGAACGTGAACCGCTCCCAGGTCACGATCCCCGTGTAATGGGCCGTCAGACCGCCCGCCAGCCCCACGAACGCCGACGATACCGCGAACGCCAGCACCTTGTACCGCACGACGTCGACGCCAGCGGCCTCGGCGGCGATGTCCTGGTCGCGGATCGCCACGAACGCCCGCCCCAGCCCGGTGCGGAACAGGTTCGCCGCCGCCAGCGCCGCCAGCCCGGCCAGCGCGAGGATCACCCAGTACCAGGCGAAATCGCTGCTCAGCGTGAAGCCGAGCAGTTGCGGCGAGGTCACGCCCAACGAGTCGGTCCCGCCGGTCACGACCTCCCAGTTGCGCACCGTCCACAGGATGATCTCCTGCGCCGCCAGGGTCGCGATCGCAAGGTACAGGCCCTTCAGGCGCAGCGCGGGCAGCCCGAAGAACGCCCCCACCAGCGCCGTCATCACGACCCCGGCGACGATGCCGACCGGAGTCGGCAGGCCCAGCCGTGCCACCAGGTTCGCGCTGGTGTACGCCCCGACCGCCAGGAAGCCGCCCTGGCCCAGGCTGATCTGACCCGTGAACCCGGTCAACACGTTCAGCCCGATCGCGCCGATCGCCGCGATGCCCGCCTGGCAGGCGACCCGCAGCCAGAACGGCGGCAGCACGAATGGCGCCGCGGCGAGCACGATCGCAAGCAGGGCCAGCCGCGCGTACTCGGCGCGAGTGTGGCGCAGCGCGAGCGCCGCAGCGTAGCTGCGGTGATAGATCCCGGTCGCGGTGGCTGCCATCGCTCACACCCGCTCGATCCGCGCCTGGCCGAACAGGCCGTAGGGCCTGCCCATCAGCACGAGCGCGATCACCACGAACGGGACGACGGTCTGCAGTCCCAAGCCGACATAGCCCGCGGTGTAGGAGATGAGCAGGCCGATCAGCAGGCCTCCCACGATCGTGCCCGGGACCGAGTCCAGGCCGCCGATGATCACGACCGGGAACACCGCCAGACCGAACAGCGCCAGATCGCTGGAGACCCCGATCAGGTTGGCCACGAGCGCGCCACCGATCACCGCGCTCACCGCCGCCAGCGCCCATGAGATCGCGAACACCCGCCGCACGCTGATCCCCATCGCGAGCGCGGCCTGCTGGTCGTCGGCGACCGCGCGCATCGCGATGCCGCTGCGGGAGTACCGGAAGAACACCGAGAACCCGGTCAGGACGATGGCGGCGACCGCCATCGCGACCAGCCGGTCCACCGGCACGGTCACCCCGGCCAGCTGGATGGTGCCCTTTGGGATGAAAGAGGGGAACCTCTGCGGCATCGTCCCCCAGATGAACTGCACGACCGCTTGGAGGAAGGCCGCGAGCCCGATCGTGACCATGATCACCGCGACCGGCTCCTCACCGACCAGCGGCCGGAGCACGAGCCGCTCAACCGCCACGCCCAGCGCGGCGCCGGCGATCATCGCGAACAGCACGGCCGCCGGCCACGGCCAGCCGAACGTCTCCACCCCCGCGAACACCAGGTACGCGCCGACCAGCAGCAGCTGGCCCTGCGCGAAGTTGATCACGCCGGTGGCCTTGTAGATGATCACGAAGCCCAGCGCGGCGAGCGCGAGGATGGCCCCGTTCGCCAGGCCGTTGACGGTGAGGGTGATGAACTGGTCCATCAGCCCGCGCCTGCTGCGGGCTGTCGCGCCTGGTCGGAAATGCGCCGGTCCACGGATACCACCTGCGGCAGGAGCCGCCGCTCAAGGGTGACACGCCCCCTCGGTCTGACGGTGTGTGCTGGATACGCGCAGCATACTGCGAGTATCCAGCACGCAGGCGCCGCCACCTGCGAAGTGGACCGCGCCACGGCGGCTCGTCGAGAACGCCGCTCAGCCGGGGGGCCGCCTCACGGGCGCCCTCGAGTCCACGCCGTGCCGCGTGAGCGCGCCGGTCGCTGGCAGCTCGAAAGTCATCAGCGTCCCGCCGCCCTCGGCGTTGGCCGCCCTCACCCGCCCGCCGTGAGCCTCGGCGACCTGCGCCACAATGGCCAGACCCAACCCGGAGCCGGGTGCGGCGCGCGCGGATGGGGCGCGGTAGAAGCGCTCGAAGACGTGCGGCATGTGCTCTGGGGCGATCCCGGGCCCGTGGTCGCGGACGGAGACGGTGGCCGTGCCGTGGCGGTGGCCGTCGGCGGGCCGATGGGTGACCTCGACCTCGATGGGCTCGCGGGCTCCGTACTTGACCGCGTTGTCCAGCAGGTTGACCACAGCGCGGTCGAGCCGGTCGGCCTCGCCGTGCACGACCACGGGCTCGGCGCGCACATGGATGCGCTGCGCGTCGCCGGCGAACGCGCGGGCACGGTCCGCGGCCGCCTCGACGAGTTCGTCCAGACGCACGGCGGTCGTGGCCCTCGCGGGTCGAGCGCCTCGGGTGAGCTCGACCAGGGCCGCCACAAGCCGGCCGAACTCGTCGAGCTGCACGGTCAAGTCATCCATCAGCCGCCGGCGGTCCGCTGGACTCAGCCCGGCGTTCGAGCCGCTCGTCCCGCTCTCGGCGCGGCCCGGGCCGCCCCTGCCGGCGGTCGCGTCGAGAGCCAGTACCTCGATGTTGGTGCGGAGGCTGGTCAGCGGGGTGCGCAGCTCGTGGGAGGCGTCAGCGACGAGCTGCTGCTGCGCTAGGCGGGCCTGCTCGAGGTTCTCCAGCATCGCGTTGAACGTCCGCGCCAGCCGGTCCAGCTCATCACCGCTGCCGGTGCCAGAGGGATTGTCGGTGTCGCCGAGGTCGATGCGGCGGGACAGGTCGCCGGTGGCCGCGACGTCCTCTGCCAGCGCAGTGAGCTCCTCGACCGGCCGGACGGCTCTGCGGGCCACCAGCATGCCCAGCCCGGCGGCCAACACGATCGCGGCCAGGCCCCCGATGGCCAATCGGGCGCGCACCCCCGTCAGCAACGCCCCGGCCTCCCCAAGCGGGCGAGCGACCTGCGCCGCGACGCCGGGCGCGGCCGGCGCGGTCAGGACACGCATGCGTTCGCCGTCACTGCTGGTCAGCGTGGTGAAGAATGGTCTGGCGTCTCCCCTGGCGACCGCGGCCATCCGCTCGTCGACGGACAGCGGGTCGACGTCCCGGGATACGCTGAGCACCTGTCCGGCTCCGTCGATGAGCTGCACGAACCCGCCCGGACCGCCCACACCCGGCCCGAATGGCGCCTTGCCGCCGTCGAAGGACGTCACGCCGCCTCGGCCTGGGTGGAGGCCAGGGTCAGCGGCGATCATGATCAACGACCGGTCCACCTGGTCGTACACCACCTTGCGCATCACCGCGTAGAAGCCGACGCCCGCGATCAGGCACGCCAACGCGACCGCCGCGGCGACAAGCACGGTGATACGAGACCGCAGCGTCATCGCGGGAGCCGGGACTTCACGGCCCCGACGAGTCCGGCTCGCGCAGTGCATAGCCGAAGCCGCGTACTGTCCAGATCAGCCGCGGCTCGCCCGCGGCCTCCAGCTTGCGGCGCAGGTAGCCGATGTAGACCTCCAACGAGTTCGACGCCCCGCCCGCGTCGAATCCCCACACCCGATCGTGGATCACGTCGCGAGACAGCACCCGCCGCGGATTGCGCAGGAACAGCTCCAGGAGCAGCCACTCGGTGCGGGTCAGGTCGATGCGCCGGTCGCCGCGGCGCACCTGGATCGTCACCGGGTCCAGCGTGAGATCCGCGAACGCCAGCGGCCCCCCGTGCTCGCCGTCAGCGACGGTGCGGCGCAGCAGCGCGCGCAGCCGGGCCAACAGCTCCTCCAGCGCGAACGGCTTGACGAGGTAGTCGTCCGCGCCGGCGTCCAGCCCGGCAACCCGGTCATGCACCGCGTCACGCGCGGTCAGCATCAGGATGGGCACGTCGTCGCCGTCGCCGCGCAGCCGGCGGGCGACCGCCAGCCCGTCCGGGCCCTGCATCATCACGTCGAGCACCACGGCGTCCGGCTCCTGCTCGGCCACCGCCGTGATCGCCTCCAAGCCGTCAGCGGCCAGCGCGACCTCGTAGCCGGACAGCCGCAGCGCACGGTCCAGCGACTCGCGCACCGCGCGCTCGTCATCTACCACCAGGATCTTCATCGCGTCCTTGCCGAGACAGCACGGCGATCGGGCCCTCGAACTCTGCAGAGACGGACATTGCGGGACGGGACCAGGGTAGCCCTGGCCCCGTCCCGCCCGCGGCGGCAGCGCGACCGCTCAAACCAGAGGGGTGCATCGCGCGTGGATGGGGCTTGCCCACCCATCGCGCCTCAAGAGCCCGGCTTGACGGCAGCGCCCGCGTGCAACCGGCAGCTCAGCTCACGCGCAACGATCCGCGGACATCAAGACCACTGGAAGTGAACGCCGTACCCGCGGAACCCGTCACGGCCCTTGTCCTTGTCCTTGTCCTTGTCCTTGTCCTTGTCATGCTTATCATCAGGCTGCCAGCTGCTGGTGAAGGCCACGTCGTACGTCGTCAACTGTGCCGGGGTGTCCTGCGCCAGTGCCGTTCCCCCGAGACTGGCCGTGAGCAGCCCGGCCGTGCCGAGCGCCACCAGGGACCGGCGCATCGTGTTCATGAATCGCATCGTGTGCATCCTGTCTTCCCGTTCGTGGGTCTCATTCGTAGTTGTCCGAAGTGACACCAGAAGTGTCGGTGTCGTGGCCAAGACCTGGCTGAGACGCACGTGAAAAGCAGGTGAGAACGCGGCGGAAGACCTGTCGGACTGCTCAGCCGCTGTTCTGAAGGCCGGCGGCTATGCCGTTCATAGTCAGCAGCAGGGCACGGTGCAGCAGCGCATGGGGCTTGGAGACCGCTCGGCTCCGGGCCAGCAGCGCGACCTGCAGCTCGTGGAGAGGATCGAGGTACGGCTGGCGGATGGTCAGGCAGCGTCTGAGGATGGGATCGCCGCCCAGCAGCTCCTGCTGGCCGGTGACCAGCAGGACCTCGTGGACCGTCCGGTCGTACTCCTGGCGGATCTCGTCGAAGATCGGGTGCAGGACGGGATTGACCAAGCCCTCGACATAGCGGGCGGCGATGTGCGAGTCGGTCTTGGCCATGGCCATCTCGACGCTGGAGATCAGCATCCTCATGAAGGGCCAGCGGCGATGCATCTCGGCGATCGTCTCGCCCAGCCCCGCCTGGCGCGCGGCGGCCAACCCTGAGCCGACGCCGTACCAGCCGGGGATGATCTGCCGGGACTGGGTCCACCCGAAGACCCAAGGGATCGCCCGCAGCTGCTCAAGGTCGTCTCCACCACCACCAGCGCGGCGGCTGGGCCGTGACCCGAGGTTCAGCTCCGAGAGCTCATCGGCGGGGGTGGAGCGGCGGAAGTAAGCCGCCAGGCCAGGCTGCTCGAGCAGCTCGCGATAAGCGCCGCATGCGGTCTGTGAGATCAGGTCCATGGCCTGGTCCCAATGGGGAGGCTCCTCGGGGGGCGCCTTCTTTCCGTTGGCCGCAGTGCCCGCAGGCTGGCGGCGCAGCAGCGAGGCCTCGACCACCGCGGCCAGCGCCGCCTCAAGGTTGCGCCGGGCCAGGTCGGGCAGCTGGTACTTGTCGGCGATGACCTCACCCTGCTCGGTGATCTTGATCCGCCCCTCAACCGTGCCGTGCGGCTGCGCCAGGATCGCCTCGTTGGTGGGGCCGCCGCCCCGCCCGGGACTGCCTCCGAACCCGTGGAACAGCCGCAGCGCGACCCCGTGCGAGCGGGCCACGTCGCGCAGCCGTCGCTGCGCTTTGTGCAGCTCCCACCGGGACGTCGCGATCCCCCAGCGCATCCCTGAGTCGGAGTACCCCAGCATCACTTCCTGCAGGTCGCCGCGCAGGGCGACCAGCCGCCGGTAGGTGGGCTCGGACAGCAGGCCGTCCAAGATCGCGTCGGCGCGCAAGACCGCCTTCGGGGTCTCCAACAGGGGTACGAACCCGATCCGCGCGAGGCCGCCCCCCACATCGACGAGCCCGACCTCTTGGGCGAGCACCACGGCGGCCAGCACGTCATCGGCGCCCTCGGTGAAAGAGACGACGTAGCTCTCCACGCTGCCGTCGCCATAGCGGTCGAGCGTCTCGCGAACCGCCTTGAACGTCTCCAGTGTTCCAGCCTGGCCGTCGGGCAGGCATGCGGCCGTCAGCGGCCGGCCCTGGCGGAGCGTCTCGGCCAGCAGGCGACTGCGGGCCCGCCTGTCCAGCCGCTGATAGTCGCGCCCCTCGTACAGGGTGGCGAGCACCGCGTGGTGCTTCGAGCTGTGCTCGCGCACGTCCATCGTGGCGACATGCAGCCCGAACGCGGCGGTCATGCGCATGAGCCGGGCGAGGGTTCCCCGCGCCGACAGCTCACCCCGGTGGCGGAGCAGCGAGTCGTACATGACCTGCAGGTCGGCGAGCAGCGCGCCAGCGCTGGCATAGTCCTGGCCGGGGGAAGGCGCCTGCCCCCGGCCCAGCCGCTGCCTCGTGTTCTTCAGGCGCTCGCTGATGTATGCGCACTTGAGCTGGTAGGGCTCCTCGGCGCAGAGGTCGGCATGCTGCTCGTGGACCTCCGGCATGGCGACGGCGTCTGCCTCCAGGCTCTTGGTGAGCTGCGAGGTGATCTCGACCACTCGTGTCGAGAGGCTCAGCTGCCCAGCCAGCCGATCGACCGCCTCGATCAGGTTGCGCACCCCATGATCGGTCTGCCGCGCCACGATCTGCCTGGTGATCTCGGGGGTGACGTTGGGATTGCCGTCGCGGTCACCGCCCACCCAGGTGCCGAACCGCAGCGGCGCCGCATCTGGGGGCAGCGTCACGCCCAGCCGGGCGAGGCGGTGGGCGAACTCGTCCAGCACCTCAGGCACGACCTGGGTGAACAGCTGGTCGAAGTAGTAGAGCACTGACCGAGCCTCGTCGCCGGGATCCGGCCGCTCCCGCCGCAGCTCGTCGCTCTGCCAGAACAGGTCGACGACCTCGCTGAGCCGGCGGTCGATGCGCCGGCGCTCCGCCTCGCTGACACGAGGGTCGTTGCGCTGCCATATCAGCTCGGCCACCCGCTGCATCTTGATCATGGTGGACGGGCGGGCCACCTGCGTCGGGTGGGCGGTGAACACCGGGCGCAGCTCCATGCGCTCGACCACCTCCGCAACGTCGTCGGGGTCGACCTTGGCCTCCTCCAACCGCGCGACGACCTGCTCAAGCCAGCCCCGCCCCGGCGCGCCGCGGGCGGCGAGATCGTCGATCCGGTGCGCCTGCTCAGTGATGTTCGCAAGGTGGAAGTAGCAGGCGAAGGCGCGGACCAGGGTAATGGTGGTCTTGAGATCGAGGCTGGCCAGCAGCGCCTGCAGCGCCTGCAGGTCGGCCTGACCATGAACGGCCCGTAGCTGCTTGCTCAACTTGCGCACCCGCTCCACCAGCGCAACGAACTCCGGACCCTCCTGCCGACGAAGGGTCTCGTCGAGCAGGCCGTCGATCCGACTCAGATCCTCACGCAACGCCGCATCCCGGTCGGCGACCGGCCGCCTGCGGCTCAAGAGCTTCAACATGGTCGGCCCCATCAGCTCGCGGTCCCAACGCCCAGGATCGCCGCCCTCGCTTACATCCGCGTGTTCTGGCCGTTACGCCCCCTTGTCCCTTCGGTTGCATCAGCACGTGATGAGAACCGGGGCCTTGACCGGCGACCCCCTTGAGGCCGCGCGGATGAGCCGAACAGCGCGGGGAGGGCGCAGCGCCGGGCCAGGCGCGCGTCCCATCGGCTGGGGTCGGGGGCGGCCAGGCGCATCCAGACGATGGCGGACCGGCCCAACCCGAACGCGGCGCCCGCGGACGCGGCGGTCCAGACACCGGGACGGAGCAGCAGCAGGGCCGCGGCCAGGACGTACGGCGCGGAAGACGGGACGTAGGTGCGCACGCCGGTGCCCAACTCGAAGCCGAACCGGGCTGCGGCGCGCCACGGATGGGCGAGGAACACCTCGTGTGGGATCAGCCGCCGGCGCTCCGGCAGCGCGACCCGCACCAGCCCGAGGTCACGGGCCACGGCCAGCGCCGCCACGCACAGCAGCGCCCCCACCCGGACCACGCCGGGGACCGGCGCGACCAGCATGCCGACCGTCATGAGCGCCAGCGCCGGCGGCACTCCCCCGGCGGCGGCGCCGACGGTGAAGGCCGTGATGGCGCCGCGTTGCGAAACCCCTCCCCGCCAACCTGGCGAGGCCAGCATTGCTGCTGCGTTGTGGCTTCAGACCGAGCCGGACAGCGCGTGGCCAGCCCCCGCGGCCAGGCAGCACCAGACCAGCGGCGGCCAGCCGCCCAGCCCCGCCACGAGCGCGCCGGTCACCAGCGCGACGGTCAGCGCCAGCGGATCCGTGGCCGTGCGCCGGCACCACCGTGCCGTCATCACTCAGACCTCCCAGCGGCACACGGTCGCGACCGTGCCGCCGTCTGAGGTCGTCACGTAGCCGTCGTGGCACCGGTAGCTGATCTCCGGGCTGCACCGCCACAGCCAGCCGTCGTAGGAGCCGCCCCAGCACTGGTTCGGGCGCCACGAATACTGCACCGAGCCGACGGAGTCGTAGCGGTGATACCCAACGAAGTCACTCAGCTCGAGTTCGTCTGTCAAATCGCCGAACTCTCCGGTCAACTCGTCGGTGAATCCGTCAGGCTGGTCGCCGTTCTCCTCATCATCGTGCTCTTCATCACCGATGTCCCCGCCAACGCGCTCCTCGCCTTCGATGCAGCAGTTGACACACGGGGTTCGGCTGCACCCGGGCGAGCACTCGTCACCCACGGCATAACCGTCGGGAGCGCAGGGGCCATCGTGGGTGGACTCGGGATAGATGAGGTGGCCCTCGTGCGCCAGCGCCCTCCGCGCGGCTGGGAACACCCCGAGGGCGGCGAGCCCGATCCCCATGCTGGCCGCCCACACCGCACGGAGGAAGCTGCGCCGCGCCATTCCCGGCAGGACCACCGCGCCTCTGCGTCGGATCCGCCCGGCGCCTGGAGGCCGGCCGGTGTCCAGGACGGCGATGTCGTCAAGCCGAAGGGGCATGCGAAGGCTCCTCTGCCTTGCTGGCCAGGGCGCGGAGCGCCGCCAGTGACCCGATGGGGGCAGCCGCGACGACCCGGCCGCCGGATGCGACCACCGCGAACGGCGTCACCGTGACGCCCAGCGCGTCGAACAGCGCGTGCTGGGCGCCGCGGACGTGCATACCGGGCAACTCCACGGCGTCCGGCTCGCCCCGATAGAAGACCTCGGCGCTCCAACCGGCACGGCCCGCGATCCGCGCCGCCTCAGGCAGCACCTGCGTGCACGCCCCACACGCCCTGCTGGCGAAGAGCAGCAGCCCGCCCGCCCCCGCCAGCTCGGGGGGCAGTTGCTGCCCAGGCCGCGGGCCGCCTGAACTCCATGCTCCCTCCAGCTGGGCGCGCAGCTGGTGGAGCTGGCGGAGGACCCCCGCAAGCGCGAGGCCGAGCAGGACGATCGCCACCCAGGAGAGCAGGATGGCGGCCAACTCCACTGTCACTGACGCCTCCCCGCGGTCGCGTCCGGCATCTGCCACAGCGCGATCCCCAACCCCACCGCGCACAGCGCCGCAAGGGCCGCGTAGGCGGGCGGATAGGCACCCGGCCGCCTGCCAGCGAGCAGCGCGAGCATCGAGACCAGGGACAGTGCCGCCGCCCTCGCCGCTGTCCAGACATTCGCGGGCTTCAGGCCACCGCCGCAGCCGCAGGGCGCGCCGGGCAGGCGGCGCACGAGCCTGTAGAGGTAGCAGGCGAAAACGGCATGCAGCAGCGCGGCGGCGAGCGCTGAGAAGCGCAGCTGGACCGGCTCCGCCACCACCGCCGCGGCCGAGCCCGCACCGCCGACCGCCAACTCCACCGCGATGACAGCCGTCGAGATCGCGCGTCGGACGCATCGAGAGGGGATGCCTTGAGCCGCCAGCGCTGCCTCAAACCGCGCGAGCCGCCGAAGATGGGCGGCACCGGAGAGCAGCAGCGTCCCGAAGACGAGCAGACCGGCGACCTCGCCGACGAATGCCGCGGTCATCTGGAGGCCCCAGAGTCAACCGCCCCAGAGCTGGCATCCCATGCGACCCTCGTGGATGCGAGCCGGTCGGCGATCGCGTCGGGGTCAGCGCCGCGCAGCGGCACCAGCGATGCGAACGCTGTCCCGGCCACAAGCATGAAATGCATCCGCGGACCGCGTGGATCAGTCACGAACAGCTCTCCGCCCAGCACCCGCGTCCCAGCCCAGCGGGGCAGCCATCGAGCGACCCGAGAGGTCAGCGGGCCGACCTCGAGGATGCCAGTCCCTTTGACGGGCTTGAGCACGCTCGGCCCGTCCACGAACCAGAGTGGATCACCCGACGCCTCACGGACAGTGATCCCGCCGCCCGTCTCGTCAACCCGCAGGCCATCGAGCACCGCCAAGACATCCGAGGTCGTGGCAGCCCCGTTCAGATGGAACGAGAGGCAGTGCCGCCGACCTTCCCACACCGCCGTGCGCACCCGGTCGAGCACCCCCCGAGCGGTCCTGGCCTGGCGGGAACCGACCCGCAGACGGCCCCCGTGATACTCGTACTCCTCGTCCAAGGTGACGCCGACCGCCGCGGCGCGCCTGGCTCCGTGGGCGGTCACGCCGGACGCCAGATCAAGGCGCCGCTGTCCCACACGGGCGAGCGCCATGCAGGAGGCAGGGGCGCCGACAGCTGCTCCGGGCATCTGGAGCACCACCTGGCTGCCGTCGATTGCCGTGCAGGTGAGGCGATCCGGCATCCGCGCGTCCTCCAGTCAGGGTCGCCTCTAGGCGTGGGGGATTTTCACCCTACCCAGACCGACCGGAGATTTCGTACGGGCCAAATGGCCGATGCTGACGGATCGTCAGGGTGGCGCTGCGTCGAGTTCCGCTCAGCGATCGAAGCCTTTTAGGGGCTCTTGTCACCTACCGTGGGTGGCTGATCCCTGCAGTGCGAGCAGCAGCCGCTCATCGCCATCATCCAGCCCTGCCTCGGCGGGAACGACCGGGACGATCGTGCGCAAAAAATGGACACAAAGGTTAAAATCGCTCGCCGCTCTCAGACGACGGGCGAGGTTGTGAGTGGTAACCGCCGGATCCGGCGGTCAGGACTCACAACCTCGGCCTCGGCCGTGTCCCCACTGCCGCCACCGAGCCGCAGCGCAGGATTTGTCCCAACTCCCTCAACGGCGCGCACCCAGGTCACGCTGCGTCGATGACATCCACCACGGCCGAACCAACCCCCCACAACGCCAAAAACCCCGGCGCACAACAGCGGCGCCACCCCGCGGTCGCCCCGGTCAGGGTGCTTTGATGCGGTGCGGTTATCGTTCGCGCTTCGGTTGCGCGCAGAGGCCCCGCTGGCCAGATCAGGAGGTCGCGGGGCCTTGCGTGCACGAGGCACTGATCTGGTGAGACGCCAGGACCGCGTCCTGATACAGGAGAGTAGTCAGGCGGGGACATCCAGGGATCCGGCGACGACGTCGGTGGCGATCTCGCGCACGGTGCGGCGGCTGCGGCGGGAGAGGGAGCGCATGCGCTCGAACGCCTCCTCCAGGTCGACGCCGTGACGTTCGGCGAGGATGCCTTTGGCCTGCTCGATGATCACCCGGGAGTCCAGCGCGTGCTGCAGCTGCGCGGCGGTCGCCGCCGCCTTGTCCAGCTTGATGTGGGCGACGGCCTCGGTGCGTGTGTCGCTGAGCGGGAGGACGGTGGGGACCTCTGCGAGCAGCAGGATGCGCCGGACGACCGAAAGGATGGGGAGCACGGCGACGACAGGGATCCGTTTGCGCTTCAACTCGCGATCCACGAGGAAGAGCAGCCGCACGCCAGCGCTGTCCAGATACGTCACATCGGACAGGTCGAGCACCAGGCCGAGAGGGCGGGCGGCGGTCGCCTCGACGATGGACTGAAGAAAGCTGTCAGTGTTCGCGAGGTCGATCTCACCCGTGAGAGCGGCGATGAGGATCCGCTGATCCCACTCCAAGGAGAGCGTTGACCCCTCAAAGCTCACGCTGACGCCCCGACCTCAGCTTTAACAAAACAACAGGGCGGTACAAGAGCAGAGGGGCCAACGGGAGCAAAGGGGTCGCGCCCCGTGGGAAGGGGTCGCGCCCCGTCGGAAAGGGGTCGCGCTTCGTCGGGTGAAGCGACCTAAAAGGGTGTGCGCGAGCGGAACCCGGCGAAGCGCGACCCCGTGTGAAGGTTTTCGAACACAGCCCCACAACCACTACAGCGGCTCCCGCAGCACACGGCGCAACGTAACGAGGGTGCCGCCCTGATGCTCCCCCACCTCGATCTCCGCCAGCGCTGTCATCAGGGGACGACCCCACCCGCGGGTGTCCTCTTTGGCCCTCCCGTTCCAGCGGCCGAAGTCGCGGACAGTGGCGACGACTTCACCGGCGCTGGCTGACAGGCTGATCTCGATGAAGGGCTGGGTGGGATCGATCGGGTGCTGGATGGCGTTCGCCGCGGCCTCGCCCAACGCGACCGTCATCTCAAAGGCGTCGTCATGCGGGACACCCGCCTGCGCCAGAAACTCGCGCACCTGGTTACGCAGCAGCGCGAGGGTGCTGGGCTCCGCGGGCAGGCGCAGCTCGAGGTTGGTCACCGGCCGGTCGAGCACCCGCAGGCCAACGAGCGCGAGATCGTCGTCGCGAGCCTCGTCGGGGACGGTAGCCAATACGTAGTCGAGCAGGTCCTCGAGGTTGCTCGGGGCTTTGGCGAGGGCCGCCGCGAGATCGTCGAGTCCCTGGTCCAGCCCGCGCCGCCGGCTCTCGACGAGGCCATCGGTGTACAGCAGCAGCGTCGCGCCCGCGCTCATGCTCGTTTCGACCTCGGTATAGCTCGACCGGCCGACCGCGCCGATCGGCACACCGCGTGCGCCCCGCACGAACCGCGTCGCACCGTCCGGGTCGATGATGACGGGGGGCGGGTGACCGGCGTTGGCGTGCTGCAGCAGGCCGGTGCGCGGGTCGAAGCAGAGGCACGCCACGGTCGAGAAGTACTGCTCGTCCAGCGCCTCTCCCAGCCTGTTCAGGCGTTCCAAGACCGCGGAGGGGCCCAGTCCCTCCGAGGCGTAGGCCCGCAGCGCGTTGCGCAGCTGCCCCATGGCGGCGGCAGCCCGCTCGCCGTGGCCCACGACGTCGCCGACGGCCACGAGGATCCGCCCCCCCGGCATCGCGACGACGTTGTACCAGTCGCCGCCGATGTTGATGTCGCGGCTGCCCGGCAGGTAGCGCGCGCTGACCTTCGCGTGGTCCAACTCAGGCAGCCGCGAGGGGAGCAGGCTGAACTGCAGCGTCTCGGAGACCTGCCGGATGCGGTCCTCGACGCGGGCGCGCTCGATCCGCACCGACGCGATCGCGGCGAGCTGCGTGAGGATGGCGAGGTCCTGATCGGTGAACTCGCCCTCGTACTTGTCGGAGAGCTGGACCAGGCCGAGGTTCTCGCCGTCACGGCTGACCAGGGGCGCGGCGAGCCAACCGCGCATCGGTGGGTGCCGATCGGCGCTCTGGCCGAAGCCGTGCCAGTCGGGATGCGCCTCCAGCTCGGCCTGGGTCATCCGCTCGGGACGGTTGTGCCTGCAGACGCCTGCGTAGATGCCGCTGCCGTCGGGCAGCTCGTCGTAGTCGCGGTAGGCGTCGTACCGCTCTGACAGAGAAACGTGCGTGATCGCCTGCGCCCAGTCCTGACCTGAGGTCATGCTCGTGCGGGCCTGATGCGCGCCGACCAGCTCTCGCGCCTGGGCCGTGACCGCACGGAGCACGTCATCGAGGGTGGCCGCCGACGTGAGCACGGCAGCCGCGGCCGCCAGGCCGCTCAGCACGCGCGCGTGCTCGGCGGCGCGGAGGGCGGCGAGTTCGCGGGTGCGCGCCATCTCGAGGTTCACGCGGACCCGCGCGACGAGCTCTCTGGCGGAGAACGGCTTCACGAGGTAGTCGTCAGCGCCCGCGTCCAACCCCTCTATCGCCGCCTCCTCACCAGCGCGCGCGGACACCATCACGACCGGCACCCGGCTCGTCGCGGGATCCTCCCGCAACGACCGCAGCAGGCGCAGGCCGTCGAGACCGGGCATCAGCACATCGGTCAACACGAGGTCGGGCGCCTGCCTGCGGGCGGCGGCGAGCGCCGCCAGCCCGTCCCCGACCGCCTCGACCTCCCAGTGCCTGCTCAGCAGGCGCGTCACGTAACAGCGCATGTCGGCGTTGTCGTCGACGAGCAGGATGCGACCGCGATCCTGCTCGCCGCGGGTCGCCTCGAACTCTTCAGCGCCCGAGAGCCAGCGTGTCGCGTCCTCGACGTATGGTTCGGTCAACAGGCCAGCGCCCTGGGGCGGGCTGGCGAGCCGATCCTGCGGCAGATGAGCGGTCCCGAGCGGCACACGGACCGAGAATGACGAGCCCTTCCCCACAGCGGTGCGCACCTCGACCGTGCCCTTGTGCAGCTCCACCAGCTCGCGAACCAGCGCAAGGCCGATGCCAGTGCCCGCGCGCGTGACGGGCCGCGGTGTGGGGACGCGGTGGAACCGGTCGAAGATCCGGGGGATCTCGTCGGCCGGGATCCCGATCCCGGTGTCGCTGACCTCGAGCAGGACTGCGTCCCCGTCCCGCCTGACCCGCACGGCGATCTGACCGGCCACCGTGAACTTCAGCGCGTTCGAGACCAGGTTGAGGACGACCTTCTCCCACATCGACCGGTCCACGTGCACCGGCGTGATGACCGGGCAGTCCACGACGAAGCGCAGGCCGGCGCGCTCGACGCCGGAGCGGAAGAGGCTCGCGACCTCACGCGTGAGCGTGCCGACGTCGGTGGGCTCGTACCAGGCCTCGAGTCGACCCTCCTCCAGCTTCGAGAAGTCGAGCAGGTTGTTCACAAGCCTGAGCAGCCGCGTGGCGTTGCGCTGGGCGGTCTCCAGCCGCTCACGCTGCTGCTCGCTCGGTGGGTCCTCGCTGTCCCGCAGCGCGTCTTCGATCGGGCCGAGCAGCAGGGTGAGCGGCGTCCGGAACTCGTGGCTGACGTCGCAGAAAAAGGCGTTCCGCGCACGGTTGAGTTCGGCCAGCGCCTCCGCGGACCGCTCGACCTCCTCCATCCGCGCCCGACCCACCGCGGTCGCGACATATCCAGCCACCTGCCGGCAGAACTCGCGACGGTCGACGTCAAGGCGGGGGCTGAGCCCCGCGACGAGGATACCTACAGTCTGTGAGGGGCTGGCCCGCAACGGCAGGACGAGCGCGCGGTCGGGTGACAGCGCGACCGGCAGTCCCTCCAGCACCAGGATCTCGCCACCCGCCGCCGCCTCGCCCAGCCGCCAGCCGGACGCGTCGTCGTCCAGGTCGACGATCGCCGGCACAGGGTCCGCGCCTCTGGCGGCACCGGCCGCCCCGGCGAGGCGGGCGGTCTTCCGTCCCTCATCCACCAGGTAGATCAACGCGAACGGGAACTCAGCCGGGCAGCGCTCCAGCGCCGCCGCCGCCCGCTCGCAGACCTCCTCGGCGGTCCGCGCCTGCCCCGTCTGTTCGGCCAGATCACGCAGCGCCGCAAGCCGGCGCTCTCCACGCACCCGATCAGTCGTGTCGAAGGCAACGGTCAGGACGCCCCCGACCGCGCCACGCTCGTCGTGCACAGCCGAGTGGGAGAGCGCGACGCACCGCTCCGCGAGGTGCCCGTCAGACGAGCGCAGCTGCATCTGATGCTCCGAACACGCCTGTTCGCCGCCCTCTCGGGCGCCGCGCACTGGGGCGGCGATGATACGCCACAGCTCAGGCCAGGCCCGCGCCCCCTCGGCCCCCAGCGCCTCAGGGTGCCTGCCCTCGCCCAGCAGGTCCCGGAAGCCGTCGTTGTAGAGCGTCACGTACTCGGGCCCCCACCAGAGCACCATCGGGAACCGGCACTGCAGGCATATGCTCAGGCCCGTCCGCAGGCTCTGCGGCCACGCCGAAATCGACCCCAGTGGGGTGCGCGACCAGTCCGTGGACGCGATGAGCTGACTCATCTCGCCACCGGAGGCGACGATCTTCTCCATTGCACAGAGAGCGACTGAGGGGGTCTCGCCCATCTTGTACCCATGACGTCACGACACGGCTATGAGAAGCCTATTCTGCGGGTTCCATCCCCATTGTGGTAGAGCGAATGTGTAATCGTGAGCAGATTCACCCGAAAACACACATTTTTAAATCCCTACACCAGCCGTCGGTCCGCCGCCCAGCGGGTCAGCTCGTGCCGGTTGGACAGCTGCAGCTTGCGCAGCACCGCCGACACGTGGGTCTCGACGGTCTTGACGGAGATCTGCAGCCGCTTCGCGATCTGCTTGTACGCGTAGCCGCGGGCGATGTGCCGCAGCACCTCGCGCTCACGGTTGGTGAGCAGGTCCAACTCCGGGTCCGTGGGGGCCACCTGCCCGGCGAAGGCGTCGAGGACGAAACCCGCCAACCGCGGTGAGAACACCGCGTCGCCGCCGTGAACCCGCCGGATGGCCGCCGCGAGCTCCTCTGGGCTGATGGTCTTGGTCACATACCCCCGGGCGCCAGCGCGCACGACGCCGATCACATCCTCGGCCGCATCAGACACGGACAGGGCGAGGAACCGCACGTCAGGGTTCGCCTGGGCGATGGCTTCGATCACCGTCCGCCCCCCGCCGCCCGGCATGTGCACGTCCAGCAGCACGACGTCCGGCTTGGCCACCCGAATCCCAGCGATCGCCTCGTCGACGTCGCTGGCCGCCCCGACGATCGCGAACTCCGCCCCCAACTCCGTCCGCACCCCGGACAGGAAAAGCCGGTGATCGTCGACAAGGAATACGCGGATCATCCCAAGCTCCTGCAAACCGGTTCCGTCAAGGGGGGTGGGTGGGCGGGTGGATCGCTGGATCCGCGCGGCATGCTGCGCGGATCCAGCACGCAACATCACAGCAGGGGCAGCCACAGCTCGACCTCCGTGCCTTCGCCCGGCTCGCTGTGCACCGTCGCGCGACCGCCGTGGCGCTGCATCCGGCCCAGGATCGACTCGGCGATGCCGCGCCGGTCGTCGGGCACGTCGGCGGGGGTGAAGCCCTTGCCCTCGTCCCGTACGTAGGCGGTCAGGGCGTGCGGCTCGACCTCGACGTAGATCGACACGAGGTCGGCCCCGGAGTGCCGGGCCGCGTTGTGCACCGCCTCACCGCAGGCCTCCAGAACCGCGCGCGTCCTGTCGTCCAGCGGCACGTCTCCGACGAGCACGACGTCCACGGGGACGTAGTGCAGCCGCTCCATCCTGCCGGCCATCTCGTTCAGCGCGACGCTGAGGCTGCCCGCACCCCCCCTGCCGGCCCGGCCGTAGAGCCACGCCCGCAGCTCCCGCTCCTGGCCGCGCGCGAGCGCGACCATCTCGGCGGGCTCTTTCGTCCGCTGGATC
Source organism: Egibacteraceae bacterium (assembly GCA_050743205.1). Taxonomy (GTDB): domain Bacteria; phylum Actinomycetota; class Nitriliruptoria; order Euzebyales; family Egibacteraceae; genus JBOGED01. Next base: position 23,578 of record JBOGEA010000022.1, read on the forward strand.
AGCGCCAGCGTCTGCAGCACCGAGTCGTGCAGGTGCGCGGCGACCTCGGCCCGCTCCTCTGAGCGGATGCGCTCGCGCCGCTCGTCGCTCGCCTGCCGCGTGAGCCGCCAGACCGACGGGGCCAGGATCAGCCCGATGACGACCACGACGACCGCCGTCACCGCGATGTCCCCCCGACGGACATCCGTCAGCGCGTTGATCCGCTCGAGGAACGCTGCGGCCGCGCCGACGACCGCGAGCACCCCGACCACCACGCGAGCGCTGGCGGCCCATCCCTCCCGCCCGTTCAGGGATCTCCCGTCGCCGCGGCTCCAGATGACCGCTGAGCCGAAGGCCGCCAGCGCGACCGGCCACGTCAGCGGGTACCAGAACCACAGGCCGACATCCTTCAAGAGCACGAGCACACCGAGCACGATCAGCCCGAACCCCATCGTCCGCTGCAGATCCCGGGCCGCGCGAACGGGAGGGATTTCGTCCGGATCCTGCTCCGAGAGCATGGCCCACGCGACCAGGTACAGCCCGGCGCCGAACCCGCCCGCCGCCGTCAGCGCCACGAACGCGAGCCGCACGAACACCGGATCGACACGCAGCCGGTCCCCGATCCCGGCGGCGACCCCCGCGATCACCCGGTCTGAACGGCTCCTGGCGACGCCCAGCACCGGACGGGGCGTCAGCCCGCCCAACAGCCGCTCACGGCTCGAGGGAGCGTTCATCTCCCCGATGGTCGCACGCGGCGGGCGCTGCCGCCCACCAGGGATGACCCTGACGCCGCACGCGGTGGCCGGGGGTCCGGCAGGGTGTTCCCCGATGGCAGGCCGGACGCAGCCGCCGCATCATCACCGCTATGAGCGACACAACCCCCGACCAGCCTCACGGTCAGGCCACCACGGATCCGGGCGGCACGGACGCCGGCACACCGCGGGCCCAGGCAGAAGCGCCGGACGCGCCCACCGGTCCAGCCACTCGGATCCTGACCCGCCGCACGGGCCGCAGGGTCCTCGGCGGGGTGGCGAGCGGCCTCGCGGCGTACTTCGACATAGACCCGATCATCGCGCGCCTCGCGTTCGTGGCGTTCGGGTTCGCGATCGGTCCCGTCGCGATCCTGCTCTACCTCATCGCTTGGCTGATCGTGCCTCCGGACACAGACCCGTACCGGCCGCGACGCCGGGCAATGCCCACATGGGCGTGGATCGTGCTCGCCGTCTTCGGGCTCCTGCTGCTGCCGGCTCTGGTCTTCGGTTCGTTCGGCCCCGGCTTCGACGGCCCCGGCTCCGGCGGCCGCGGGTTCGGCGGACCCGGGTTCGACGGCCGCGGGTTCGGCGGACCCGGCTTCGACGGCCCCGGCTTCTGGCGCCCGGGGTTCTTCTGGGTGCTCATTCTCGTCGGGCTCGGCGTCCTGCTGTTCCGGCGCAGTGAGCGCGCCACCGCATCAAGCCTGGAGGGGGGCGGGGACGCCGCCACCCTGCCCTCCTCCACCACCTCTGCGCGACCCGCCAGGCCGCCGTCGATCCTCGGTCGGCTGGTGGTGGCCGTGGGGCTGCTCATCGCGGGCTTGGCGGCGGTTGCAGACAATTTCGGGCTGCTCGACCTGAGCGCACGCCGGCTGGTGGCGCTGCTGATGGTCATCGTGGGGATCGGGCTGCTGGTCGGCGCGTGGTGGGGCAGCGCACGCTGGCTGATCGCGATCGGCGCGGCGCTGATCCCGATCCTGCTCGTCACGAGCGTCTTCTCCTTCGCGCACCCCGGCCGGCCGTTCCGCGGCGAGTTCAGTGACCGCGTCGAGCGGCCGACCCTGCCGACCCAGGTCACCGATCCGTTCGAGCTCGGCTTCGGCGGCTTGACGCTGGACCTGACCGCACTGCCGCTGACCGACGATCCCACAGAGGTGGCCGCCGACGTGATAGGCGGCCGGATCGTGGTGCTCGTGCCTGACGACGCGGCGGTCGACGTCCAGGCCAGGGTGGGGGGCGGTGAGTTCGACATCTTTGATGAGCAGCTCAGCGGCAGGGGGCTCGTCTTCAACGACGCGCACCCAGGCGCTGCCGGCGGTGGCAGGTTGGCGCTCGACCTCGAGGTGGACCGCGGCGAGATCGTCGTGCGTGAGCAGGCGGTCGCAGCGCCGAGTCCGTCCCCCCAAGCCTCTCCGTCATCCTGAGCTGGAGCTAGCCTGATGGACCGCCACGACCTCGACCCGATCTCCCTCATCTTCGGCCTCGCCTTCATCGCGTTGGGCCTGCTCTCCCTCGCCGGGCTGATCAACCCCGCCGTGCTGGGATGGACGCTGCCACTCGTGGCCATTGGCCTGGGCATCGCCCTCGCGCTCACGGCACGCCGCAACGCCAAGCGCGCTCACCCCCCAACGACGGACTTGGACGGCCCTATCTGATCGTGGATGGGGCTGGCCGTTCCATGGTGGCTAACCCTCGGTTCGGGGGGCGAGGCGGCGGATGTGCGCCCACGCCTGCTCGACGTGGCGGCGCCGGGTGGCCGGGGCGCCGATCGCGAGGCGCAGCGTGTAGCGGCCCTCGAGCCGCGTGTGCGTCAGGTACAGGAGCCCCGAGGCGTTGAGCCCCTCCAGCAGCGCCTCATTCGCCTCATCCCCGCCTACGTGCCGAAAGCAGACAAGGCCCAGCGGATGCGGGGAGGCCAGCTCGAAGTCCGGATCCCGCTCAACCCATGAGGCGAACTCCCGCGCCAAAGCCACATGGCGGCGGACGTGGCGGCGCAGGCCCTCGGCCCCATAGGTGCGCAGGACGAACCACAGCTTCAGCGCGCGGAACCGCCGCCCGAGCGGCACCTGCCAGTCGCGGTAGTCGATGACGGCGCCAGACGAGGTCGCGGTATTGCGCAGGTACTCGGGCAGGACCGACAGCGCGCCCACCAGCGGCTCGCTGTCCGCGACGTACAGCGCGCTGCAGTCGAAGTTCGTCAGCAGCCATTTGTGCGGGTTGAAGCAGTAGCTGTCAGCCAGCTCCAACCCGTCGTGGATCCAGCGGAGCTCGGGGCAGACGGCCGCGCTTCCAGCGTAGGCGGCGTCCACGTGCAGCCACACGTCCTCCCGCCGGCAGACCTCACCGATCGCCCGCACGGGGTCGATCGCGGTCGATGACGTCGTGCCGACGGTGGCGACCACAAGGCACGGGGTGGCTCCGGCCGAGCGGTCGGCGGCAATCCGGGCGGCGAGGTCGTCTGGCCGCATCCGGTACACCCGGTCGACCTCCACCTGGCGCAACTGGTCCTCACCCAGCCCGGCGATCCGCACCGCCTTCTCGACCGACGAGTGCGCCTGCGTCGAGGCGTAGACGCGCAGCGGACCCGCCCGCGGACCGGCCCGCTGGCGGGCCGCGAGCAGCGCGCACAGCGTGGCGCTCGACGCCGTGTCCTGGATCACCCCGCCGCCCCGGAAGCCGGAGGGCAGCCCGAGCAGCTCGACGAGCCAGTCGAGGACGTGGGTCTCCAACTCCGTGCAAGCCGGGCTGGTGGCCCAGAGCATTCCCTGGACGCCGAGGCCCGAGGAGACGAGGTCGCCGAGGATCGCCGCGCCGGACGCGTTGGCCGGGAAGTACCCGAAGAAGCTCGGCGACTGCCAGTGGGTGATCCCCGGCATGATCACCTCGTCCAGGTCGGCCAGGATCCGCTCGAACGGCTCACCGGCCTCCGGCGGGAGCGGCGGCAGCATGGCCCGAACGTCCCCCGGCGCCACCTGGGCAAGCACCGGAAACGTCTCGACCCGCTCCATATACCGCGCCACCCACTCCACCACCGCATGCCCACACCGCCGAAACTCCTCAGGCGTCACAACCACAGGCCTGCCGAGTCGCATCCGATAAGGCGCGCGCGGCCGAGCGTGGTTTTAGGGGCAACACAGCATGGCGAACCGCCTCCGATAAGACCCGCGCGGCCGAGCGTGGTTTTGGGTGGCCCTTGCCGCCCAAAACCACACCGCTTCCCAAGCCGACATGCAGGAGCAACAGCAGGGGTCGCGCCTCGTCGGGTGCAGCGACCTAAAAGGCTCTTCGCGAGCGGAACC
>JBOGEA010000023.1:0-27416 GCA_050743205.1 Egibacteraceae bacterium
CGTCCAGGTCCAGGGCGAGCACGCCGTCAGGGCACAGCGTGGCCACCGCCGCCAGGTCAGGACCCGCCACAGCGCGGTCATGCTCCATGCCCCGGCGCGCAGAAAGCGGTGGTAGGCGTCGTGCGCGCGGCGCCCGTCAGGGTCGACGATGGTGATGATGCGGGTGATGGTGCGCCGGCCGGGGCACAGCGCCCAGCCGGTGATCAGGTCGGCGAAGATGCCGAACGATGGGGCGGTGAACACTGGGGCGCAGGCGGCCAGCAGCGCCTGCCACGCGGTCGCTTTGACCTGCTGTTGTCTGCTCGTGCTGGTCGGTCGCGCCATTCGTGTCGCCTCCTGCGGCCATGCGTTCTGTCGGTCTTCTACCGAAAGAAGGCTCGGATAGGTGGAGGCGACACGAAAGGGGAGCATGCCGGGGCGGCCTGGCCGACGACAGCAGGAGCAGCGCGCGATCGCCGAAGCGCTGTCAGGGGTCGGTTTCGCGCTGCCCGGGTCGGTCCAGGCCCGCCGCACCCGCGCCCGGCTTGTCCGGGCTGTCGCTGCCACGCCGACCCCGCCGGAGGGCACGGCCCCTACATCGTGTGGACCCGCAAAGTCGCCGGCAAGACCGCCACCTTACGTGTTGACCGAAGCGCAGCTGGCCGCCTACCAGCCCTGGTTCGACAACGCCCGTCGGCTCAGACAGCTGGTCAGCCAGCTGCAGACGCTGTCCCTCCACGCATTCGAAGAAGACGACCGCTCCCCCGACACGTGAGTCCCGGTCACCGCCTTCCGTCACCGGCGACGTCATCACACCAGCCCATCATGGACTCAAAAGTGCGAAACTCCACTGTTACAGCCGCGCGCACGCCGAGCAGGCTTTGGCGACGCTGACGCGGCTGCTGGCCGATCTCGGGTTGGAGCCCAAAGCGGCCAAGACCCGCATCGTGCGCCTGGAGGAGGGTGGTGAGGGGCTGGATTTCCTCGGCTTCTGCCATCGCTGGGTGCGCGGTGACACCCAACGGTCACGGCGCGTGTGCTTCCTGGCTCGCTGGCCTTCGCGCAAGGCGATGCGGCATATCCGCGACCGTATCCGCGAGTTGACGGATCGGTCGAGGCTGTGGCTGCCCAACGAGGACATCGTGGGGAGACGTCAACCGCGTGCCGCGCGGGTGGGCGGAGTATTTCCGCTATGGCAACTCGTCACGTCACCTCGCCAAGATCAGACGGTACGCGTTGGAGCGGCTGGCGTTGCTGGTGGCCAAACGCCACCACAAGTCGAGAGGTTACGGCTGGTCAGTCGTGGCCTTCCGGTCGCCTGACCAGCTCGGTCTGATCCGCCTTGACGGAATCGTTGTCGCTCCCAGGCCTGGCAAGGCCTGGCGGGAGCGGCCGAATGCCGGCGGTGAAAGACGTCGGTGAGCCGTGTGCGGGAGAACCGCATGCACGGTTCGACGGGCGGGCGGAGGAAACGCACCAATGCAACCAGATACCTGCACGAACATGGGACTCGTCCCGGCCTGGCAGACCAAAATGGCCCAGGTGAGCAGGTCAGCGCCTCTTGGCAGCGCGCCTCCGCTCGACCCTACCTCCGCATCCAGAGGAAACCCGCGGGGCACCGGTCCGCGCGGGGCGCTGGGGGCCGCGCCGGCCGGTGGATCCAGATTCGATGACCCCCTCCCATGGGCAACGGCTCGGTTTGCGCCGCTTCGCCCGCGGCGTCTCACCCAGATGACCACAGGTCATAACTTTAGGTAACACGGCCGATGCTGGGGGGAAATCTGCGCCGTCGAAGATGGCGGGATGGGAACCGACAGGGGCGTGGCCGCCACCCGTGAGGACACCTCCCCGCCGAGGCTGGGCGTGGTGGGCGACACGGCGACGCACTGCCCTTACTGCGCTCTTCAGTGCGGGATGCAGGTGGGTGTCCGCAACGGCGACCGTCCGTCGGTCTCACCCCGAGACTTCCCCACGAACAAGGGTGAGCTGTGCGTGAAGGGCTGGACGGCAGCCGAGCTGCTGGATCACCCCGACCGTCTCACCACTCCGCTCATGCGCGGCCACAGGGGCGGCAAGCTGCGCCCATGCTCGTGGGACGAGGCGCTGGACCGGGTGGTCGTCGAGGTCCGCCGCTGCTGGGAACGCTACGGGCGTGAGGGCTTTGGGGTGTTCGGCGGCGGTGGGCTGACCAACGAGAAGGCGTACCTGCTGGGCAAGTTCGCTCGGGTCGTGCTCGGCACGCCCCACATCGACTACAACGGCCGCTTCTGCATGTCTTCGGCGGCCAATGCCGCGGTGCGAGCCTTGGGGATCGATCGGGGCATGCCCTTCCCTCTGGAGGACATCGCCGCCGCCGATGCCGTCCTGCTGGTGGGCACGAACGTCGCGGAGACGATGCCGCCGGTCATGCAGTACTTCGCCGAGCAGCGGCGGCGAGGCGGGGTGCTCGTGGTGGTCGACCCGCGGGCCACGCCCACCGCCCAGAGCGCGACCCTTCACCTGCAGCCCATTCCCGGCGGCGATCTGGCGCTGGCCAACGGCCTGCTCCATCTGGCCCTCAAGGAGGACCTGATCGACTGGGACTTCATCGCCCGGCGCACCACCGGCTTCAACGCCGTCCGTCAAGTGGTTGGGTCCTACTGGCCGGATCGCGTCGAACGCATCACCGGCGTTCCCGTAGCCCAGCTCCGCGAGGCGGCGCACCTCATCGGGAGGGCGAAATCAGCCATCGTGCTGACGGGCCGCGGCCCCGAGCAGCAGAGCAAGGGCAGCGACAGCGTCCTGGCGTTCATCAACCTGACGCTCGCCCTGGGCCAAGCCGGCCGGCCCGGCGCCGGGTACGGCTGCCTGACCGGCCAAGGCAACGGCCAGGGGGGGCGTGAGCACGGCTTGAAGGCGGATCAGCTCCCCGGCTATCGACGCATCGACGACCCTGTGGCCCGCGCGCATGTGGCGGCCGTCTGGGGCGTGCCCGAGGCGGAGCTGCCCGGTCCCGGCCGCTCGGCCTATGAGCTGTTCGACACGATGGGCGCTGAGGGGGGCGTGCGGGGCATGCTCGTCATGGGCTCGAACCCGGTCGTCTCGGCGCCCAACGCCGCCTACGTGCAAGAGCGCTTCGACGCGCTGGAGTTCCTCTGCGTGGCCGACCCCTTCATGTCCGAGACCGCGTCCCTTGCCGACGTGGTGCTGCCGTCGACTCAGTGGGCCGAGGAGGAGGGGACGATGACCAACCTTGAGGGCAGGGTGCTGTTGCGCCGTCCAGCCGTGGCCCCCCCGGCCGGCGTGTGGTCGGATACCCAGATCCTGACCGCCCTCGGCGGACGCCTGGGATTCGGTGACCGCGTCACGGCCGAGCCCCGGGCCATTTTCGACGAGCTGCGACGGGCCAGCGCCGGTGGGCCGGCCGACTACGCCGGGATCACCTACGAGCGCATCGTCGCCGAGGATGGGGTCTTCTGGCCCTGCCCGAACGAGGAGCACCCCGGAACGCCGCGCTTGTTCCTCCAGTCCTTCTCCACACCCGACGGCCGCGCGCGCTTCCATCCGGTCACGCACCGTCCGGCTGCCGAGGAGCCTGATGACACCTACCCCCTCTGGCTGACGACCGGACGGGTGATGCGCCACTACCAGTCGGGCACGCAGACCCGCCGGGTGGCCGTGTTGATGCAGGCAGAGCAGCATGCCTTCGTCGAGATCCACCCCCAGACCGCACGTGCTCTCGGCATCAGCGACACCGGGTTGGTGCGGCTCGTGACCCGCCGGGGCGCGGCGGTAGTCCGAGCGCGCCTGTGCCGTACGATCCGCCACGACACCCTCTTCGCGCCGTTCCACTGGGCGGGAGAGGCGCGCGCGAACCTGCTGACAAACCCGGCGCTCGACCCCGCGTCGAAGATGCCGGAGCTGAAGGTGTGCGCTGTCCGCGTCGAGCCGCTCGCCACCGCGTCAGACGATGATCAAGTGCCACAAGAGGAAGGAGTCCTGATGATGTCGGGGCCGTGTTTCCTGCAGGGGGTGTACGCCTTTGAGGGCATCGGCTTGGACAAGCCGTTCCTGCTCGATCCCGGTCTGCGGTACGTGGTCCCTACAGGGGCGGAGACCCAACTGGTCTACTGCCGGGTCGGCAACTCCGCCGACGAGCTGGTCTGCGTGATCGTCATGCGCGACGACCAGCCGATGCGCTACATCCCCGTCGGCGCCAAAGACGCGGTCCACGTCGCCCTGCGGGTGGTGGAGGACCTGATGTCCGACACCCGCGTGGAGGTGCACCTCGCCGCCCCTGACGCTGCCAGGGGCGTGGCGGTCATCGACATCGGCATGGTGGAGGTGTGACGGCGGTGCGCAAGCTGGCCGTGATCGGCAACGGCATGGCTGGCGCCCGGGCGGTGGAGGAGATCCTCGCCCGCGACAGGGCGCAGAGCTGCTCACGGATGGAGTTGGACGGCGCGTGTTTTCGCAGCAGTGTGACCTGTGCAAGCTGCTGAGATGCCGCATGGATCAGCGTGGACGATGGCGTGCCACCGAATGCAAATTGGGCGTCCAGATCCAAGGCCCCCTGACGCATGTGCGCGATCGTCTCGAGGTCGACGCTGGCCGGATGGGTGAGCATCCAGGAAAGCCGCTCGCGGCGGAATTCCGCCGCGATCCAGCGACCCATCCACCCAGAGGAAACTCCGCGCGCTGCCGCCCCACCCGTCCATAGCTCCTCGTCGGGCCGGTGGCCTACCCGCTGTCACAACGCGTGCACGGATGCGCGCTGGCGGTCGTCATGACCACATGGCATGAGATGCGGCTCACTCGAACGTCTGTGCCAACCGGAGGATCCTGCGCAGGACGAAACGGTCGAACGGCAGGATCGCCTGCATCGAGATACCGCCCAGCGGGAACAGCACGCCGATGATCAGTATCACGGCCCCGACGCCACGCACCGTCTTGACGTCGGCCGCGCGGCGGGGCGCGGACAGGCTGCCCTTGGGACCGCGCCGCCACCACATCATCGGGCCGGTCACGGCCATGAACAGCACCCTGAGGCACAGCGCGAGGTTGGCGAGCAGGTTGAGCCAGCCGAAGCGGCGGCCCTCGTGGAGCGCGATGCCCTGCTCGACCCCTTTGCCGAGCACCCCATAGTCGGCGTAGCGGTACGAGCCGAGCACCTCTCCGGACTACTGATCGACGTTGACGTAGTACGGATCAGCGCCCGCGCGCCCGGTGCGTCACTGGCGTCCCCGCCACCACAGGCAGTAGCCGGTGGCGGCAAGGACGACGGCCGACGACGCGGCCAGCTCCACGATCCGGTCACCCCATGTGCCGGCCATGAGCTCGCCGTGGAACTCAGCGATGTTCTCCATGAGCATGTCGGCGGGAACCAGCTCCCCGAGGACCGCCCCGGTGTAGGGGTCGACGTAGACCGCGCGGTCCGTATTGTTGCCGAACTGGCTGCGATTGCCCTCCGGGACGTCGCTGACGAACACCTGGGTGCTCACGTCGGCCGCCGTGGGGGTGATCCCTCGCACCGCCGGCAGGTCCGGATGAGCTGCTGGGCGGTCGCGATCTGCTCGGCATAGGGCAGCGGGCGAGCCCCTTCCGGCACGTCCACGCGCATCATGCCCTGGTAGAGCAACGGCTCCAGCTATGGCCTGAACAGGTGGATCATGCCGGTCACCGCGAGCATCACGAGCACCGGGATCACGAACGCCGCGGCGTAGAAATGCCAGCGCCACACCGCCCGGTACAGCCCGGGCAGCGCAACTGCGGATCGTTGGCCGCCGGGCTCCCCGAGGCCCGCCTCTCCAGACGCCAGGCCCTCCCGCTCGGCAACCGTGTCAGACATCCCACACGACCTTTCTCGCTGCAAGAGGGGCGGCAACCAGCGGCCGGAAAGCTCCGACCTGACCAGCTTCCCGCCAAGGTCCGGGATCTCATCGCGGCGCTCGGTCGCGTGGTGCTCGTGGCCGCTGAGGCGCAGTCGCCGCCACGGGCAAAGACGACACGGCGCTCTTACCCGCGGGGCGCCCTGCTCACCTGCGGTCGGCATGCTGGTTTCGAGGATCGCCGTGGTCCAAGGCCGGCGCGGGCTGGTCATCTCTCGCGCCGCTGGCCACGGGTGTCTACCCATTTGCGGTGAGTTTTCCTCCGTAAAACAAGTGGGAGGAAAACCGCGGGCCCGGTGCGCCCTGTCGGGCTTGAGGCGCAGCTTCCCTCAGATTCGGAGGGACCTCGGCGCGATCACCCAGGCGGCGGCGAACCTGCGGGCGGGGCGTCCCAGGCCTGGTGATGGGCACATCGTGACAGATGTGGCTGGAACCTGCTCATTCGCCCGGAAGTGCACGACCGCGACCGCGGCGGGTGGCCTATCCCGAGTTCAGCCGCGCCGTCGGCGCCGCGACATAGCCACCAGGACACCGAGCAGCGCCGCGCAGCCGATGCCCAGCAGCGCGGCGGTCACGCCTGTGCCGCTCGTGGCCGCTCCACCCGCCTCCGTCTCCACGCCGGCGACCGGGATCTCACTCTGATCACGGTCGTGGTGCTCCTCTTCGGCCTCGGCGGCCGGCACGACCGCGCCGCCCCCGGTCGTCACCAACACCGGCGCGGGCTCGTCGCTGCCCTCCGCGCCGATCCACTGCCTCACCGTGCCGCTGGCGTAGGACTGCACGGTCGGCAGCGTGAAGGTCCCAGGCCCCGCCGGAGTGCGCACGCTGAACGGGTACAGCTCATCGGCCTGGATCGACAGGTCCACGCGTGTGAACGCGACGATGGGCTGAGCCGCTGACGTGTCCACCGTGCAGGACCAACCCGCCTTCTGTTCACAGGTGATCTCGACGAACCCGGCCGGCACCTGGATCTGGACCTTGTCGGTTCGATCCCCTTGGCGCTCCTCTGGCACGTGCATCTGCAGAGACTGCACGGTGCCGGCCGGAACCGAGGACACCGTCAACTCCGCGTGCGCCCAGGCCGGTCCCGCCAGCGCCACCAGCACAGCCCCCGTCACCACCGCGGCAACGACATGCGTCCGCATCGCCGCTACCTCCCCTCCGTCCTGGTGGCCGCCGAATAGCGACCCGCAGAACGAGGGGTGCGCCACGTGCCACGAAAAGTTCCCAGCAATCCCGATATGTCATGTGGCGAGAGAGCACTCAAGCCGATCCGAATGCCCGGGCAAGGCGGGGGACTCCGCGAAGGACGAGCCCGTCCAGGGCAAGCGCCGCGGGCATGGTGGCTCCGCCGAGCGGGAACATGGCTCCCAGGGTGAGCATGACGAACAAGATCCGCCTCAGGCTCCTCTTGTCCGCCGAGCGGCGAGGCGCCCCGAGCGTTCCCTTCGGGCGGCGTTCCACCACATCATCGGGCCGGTGATGGCGCGGGCCCGGTCGATGCCAATAGGTTGAGACTGGCTGCCCGCACGGTACCCCAACTCCGACTTCGGGGCACATACGCCCCCAAGTCGGAGTTGGGGTGAACCGGCAATTTTCATCCCGCCGCGACCCGCTACGAGGACCCGCCCGACCGTGCTGCGCCAACTCGTCGACTTCGCGTTACAGCTGCACACCGGAGACGCCAGACGCCTGCTGAGGAGGGCGACTGACGCTCCGCGAGTTCATTCCGCTCGGCCACATGCTCCCGCAACGCCCGGCCAGCGCCGAGCCGGCAGCGCCTGCGGATTCGCCGGTGGCCTCGCTGAGGTGGCGGCGATGTGCGCTTCAGGCCGCCCGATGGTCAGGTGTTGGGGGGGGTCCATTGGGCGTCGACGAGGCGGGCGTAGGCGGGGCAGTCTTCGAGCAGGTCGGTGTGGGTGCCGGCGCCGACGACGCGGCTCTGCTCCAACACGACGATGCGGTCGGCGGCCAGGATGGTGGACAGCCGGTGGGCGATGACCAGCGCGGTGCGGCCGGCACGCACCTCGGCCACGGCCCGTTGCAGGTCGCGCTCGCTGATCGCGTCGAGCATCGACACCGACTCGTCGAGCGCCAGGATCGGCTTGTCCCGCAGCAGCGCACGGGCGATGGCGACCCACTGGCGCTCCCCGCCCGACAGACGCGCGCCCCGCTCGCCCACCAGGTGTCCGCGCGGTGGAGCGCGACCTCGGACTCGGTGTCGAGGCTGCTCACGGCCTCGTCCATCACGAGGATCCGCGCGGGTGAGAGGATCGCGCGGGCGATCGCCAGCCGCTGACGCTGGCCGCCCGACATGCGCACCCCGCGCTCGCCGAGCTGGGTGCGATACCCGCGCGGCAGCGCCGCGATGAACTCGGTCGCCTGCGCGGTGGCCGCCGCGGCCTGGACCTCGGCGTCGGTGGCGTCCTGGCGGCCGATGCTGAGGTTGCCCATGACGTCGTCGTTGAACAGGCAGACGTCCTGCGGGACGTGCGCTACCAGCTCGGGGAGCTGGGCGAGCGGCAGGCCGCGCAGGTCGTGGCCACCGATCGACACCGTGCCGGCGGTCGGGTCCCACAGACGCAGGAGCAGGTTGCCGCAGGTGGACTTTCCGGCGCCGGAGTGACCGACGAGGGCGACGGTCTCACCCGGCTCGACGGTGAAGCTGACGTCGTCGAGCGCCGCCGGCAGGTCAGGCGCGTAGCGGAAGGTGACGTGGTCGAAGCGGACGCGGGGGGTGACCGCGGCAGCGCGCACGGCCTCCGGCGTGTCCGTGACGACCGCGGGCTCGTCGAGCAGCGCGCACGGCCTCCGGCGTGTCCGTGACGACCGCGGGCTCGTCGAGCAGCGCGGTGATGCGCCCGGCGGCCGCGGCCACACGGCTCATCTCACGGCCCACCCCGGTCACCTGCGCCAGGGGCACGAACGCGGTCACGGCAAGCGCCACGGCCGGCGGGTACGCCGAGCGCGGCAGCGCCCCGCTGTCGACCAGCAGCGCGGCGACGCCGACCACCGCGAGCAGCCCGAGTGAGACGAGGACGTCGGTGACCGCCTTCTCGACGCCGCCGCGGCGGCCGTGGGCGACCCGCACGGCGCCCAGCTTGCGCGCGTTCGCGTCGATGCGCGCAAGCTGCAGCCGCTCGGCGCCGAACGCGATGACCTCGCGCAGGCCCTGCACGGCGTCGACCAGGTCCGCCGACAGCGCGCCACCCCGGTCGAGGATCTCCGCGCCCTGGGCCGCGGCCCGGGCGCGCAGCCAGCCGGGCACGGAGCCGAGCAGCGCGAGGAACGGCAGCAGGGCGGCGAGCAGCGCCGGGTGGAGCACGGCCAGCCCGGCGGCCGAGCATGCGGGCACGACGTTGGCCACGATCCGCGTGGGCAGGTGGTGCGCCGTGTAGAGCTCGATCAGCTCGACGTCCGCTGACGCCGCCGCCGTCACGTCGCCGCTGCGGCGGCGCACGAAGTAGGCGGGGGCGAGGCGCTCGAACGCGTCGAACAGCGCGCGCCGGATGTCGTCGTGGGAGTCGAACGACATCTTGTGCGCCACGTTCTGGGGCGTGTGACGGGTGGTGAACTCGTGGTCGGCGGTCTCGAGCCAGCGCTCGATCAGCTGGGCCATGGCCGCCCGACTCCCACCGCCGCGACTTCGCCCCGCGTCAACCTCCCCCAGGAGCCGGGTACGGAGGCGTTCGGCCTCCTTGCGTGTCAGTGCGGTCCCGGTCAACCGACGCTCTTTGCCTGTCAGCGGATCACGGCCCGCACAGACGAAGACCTCGAAGCTGCCGTTCGCGCGCTGGCGGATGTGTCCCCTGGCCATGCTGACGACGGTGGCACGGATGCGTCAGCACAGCCGTCAGCATGGCCGCTTCGCAGCGGCAACCGCCTCACCGGAACAGGGCGTGACACAGAGGGTAGCCGCAAACAGCGCAATCTCGTAATGCCTGGAGCCGGAGGAACCGCGCTGCCACGGATCGTGCTGGCCGCCATCGACCTTTGATTTGCACAGTCAGGCTGGCCCCCGAGCGGCTCGTGCCGGGCGGGCGGGTCGATGCTTGGTCATGGATAGCCGTGCTTGTTGAGGTCGCAAGCGCGGTCGCGTTCGGCGCTGCGGGTGCCTGGGCGCTGTGCTACAGCAAACGGCTTGAGATCGACCATTCACGCCAAAGGACTGCGGGAAGCTGGCCGGGCACGCCAAGTGACGGCAACCGATCGTTTGTGCCAGGTGAGCACGACAAGGGGTGGGCCATCTCGCCGGGTCGTGACCCGTGATAGCGTCCACTCGGCATGGCTGACTATGCGCTTCAAAGCGGACCTCGCCTGGTCGAGGCGTGGGCTGCAACGCGGCTGGCGTTTGAGCCCAAGGGCTGGCAGACCGCGTTCCGCCGTGATTTGCAGGCCGCTGCCCGGCAGCTGCGGGTGCGGTCTTCCGAGTTGCTCTACGCGGTGTACGCGTCGGCGGACCAGAGGTTGTGTGACGCCGAAAACGTGCTCTTTTACAACGTTGGCCTGGACGCTTTCGCGCGTGCGATGCGACATGGCATCCGCTTCGAACGCAGCTTCTGGCTCCCGGTCAACAGCGATGTGCTCGATGCTGCCCACTATCACCGCTACGAGCCCGCCGCCCCCGAGTCGGGATTCCACTGGTGGCGGCGCGGCCAGTTGCTGCAGAGCTGGGCGGCCACGAAGTGGCCGATCACGCCTACTGCAACGGGCTGGTGGGGCGCATTCGTCCAGTCCCGCGCTGCCACGAAGATCCACTTCGCGCCGCCTGCGGTATTCGGTCTGGAGGTCGTCCTGTCCGCCCCACCAACCTGGAAGTTGCCCGTCCACAGCATCATCAAGCCGCTGATCGACGGGGTGGTCGCCGCGTGCCACTGCCACGCCGGCAAGGACCTTCAGGTCGTCGCCGAGCGGATCGCTATCGTCCTTGCCGCGGATGCTGGTCAGGTAGCCGACCGGCTGACAAGTCCTGCTGGCACGGTCCTCGGCCCGCGCCGTCTGCTTTGGCCCTGGGCAGACGGTGTGCAATGGAACCCCGCTGACGACCTGTGCGTCGCCGCAACGATTCACGCGCGCCACGATACGAATGCGACCCAGCCAGCAGTCACCGCAGACGTATTCGTAGTCGAGCCAGTTGCCTCCTCTTGCCCAACCCTCGGTATCGGCTGATATCAGAGGGGAAGGCGGCAGGCGGGTGGGCACCGAAGACAGTGTAAAGCTGGCCGTGATAGGAAGCGCCGCGTGTACGGTGGCGGCTGCGCGTGCTCGACGGGTCCCTGTTGTCTGGAGCGCTACGAGCGATGTGCGACGATCCCATCACCGCCCGCCTCAAGGATGTCGTGATCGGCGAGATCACCCCTGCCACGATCGTCGTGGCGGACTATGACGCCTCCTGGCCTGCGCGCTTCGGCGACCAGGAGCATCGCATCCGGGCGGCGTTAGGCGTCCGCGCCAAGGCGGTCGAGCACATCGGGTCCACGGCCGTGCCCAGCCTTGCGGCCAAACCGATCATTGACATCCTGGTCGTGGTCGCCGATCCCAGCGACGAATCGACCTACGTCCCCGCCCTGCAGGACGCCGGCTACGCGCTCAGGATCCGAGAGCCGGACTTTCACGAGCACCGCATGCTGCGAACCCCACAGCGGGACGTCCACGTGCACGTCTTCGCTGACGGCTCGCCGGAGGTCGAGCGCCTCCTGCTGCTGCGGGATCGGCTGTGGCATGCCCCCGCCGAGCGGGAGCTCTACGCACAGACGAAACGGCAGCTGGCTGCCGGGAAGTGGCCCACCGTACAGCATTACGCCGAGGCCAAGACCGCAGTCATTGAGCAGATCATCGCTCGCGCCAGGGCAGCCCGACCTGTCCCCGACGAGCCCAGACGATGACCACGCACCCGCGAGCGGCGTTGCTCCTGTCACCGGCTCGCGGTTGACCTGCGCAAAGCTGCTGCCGGACCGAGCAGGGCTCACGACCCGAGCCCGGCCCGGGCGCGCAGAGGTCCTGATACACGCGGCACGCGAGCCGTCCCCTTGCCGCCGTATATCCGGCAGAAAGCGGTCAACACCGCCCATCACGGTCGCGACAACGCGATGAATATGCGCGCCGCCCTCCCTTGGCTCGGCTGGTCGAAGCGCGCGCAACCTCCCAGGTTCTGCCGCTGTTCGATGGCGTAGCCAGGCGCCGGGTGGGCCCATCTCGAAGGTCGGCCCGCTGCGTGCCGCGGGTTCGAGTCTCACGGCGGCAGATATCCGGTCGTGTTGTCGATGAGCTCGCGAACGATGTCAGCGTGGCCGGCGTGCCGGGCGGTCTCTTCGATCATGTGCAGGAGCACCCATCGCAACGACACCGCCTCGCCAGACCAGGCCGTGCCCGTCGCGTCGAGGTCGAGTTCGACTATCACCTGATCGGTGGCGCAGCGGGCACGCGCATACAACGCCAGGATGGCCTCGGTGGTCTCGTCCGGGGCGACCCTCAGGTCAGCGTCAGCGTCGTCCTCGTCGAACGGCAGTGGTTCGGTCTGCCGGCCGAACGTGACGCAGAACCATCCGTACTCGACGGCGGCGAGGTGTTTGACCATGCCCAGCAGGTTGGTGCCCGACGGGGTCATCGGCCGCCGCAGGTCAGCGTCGCTCAGGCCCTCCAGTTTCCAGATGATGACGTCCCGCTGCTTGTCCAAGAAGGCGTGAAGGCTGTCCTTCTCGCCTCCGGTGAATGGTGGTCTCCTCGCCATCGTTGCTCTCCTCCGGCGGCCGGATGCTTCGGAGTGCCGCAGGTCCGCTGTGGTCCAGTCTTCAGTGTGCCCGCTGTGGCCCGCTGCATTTGACACGGAGGGACCGGATGTCGAACGACTGTTCTGCGCGGTGGTATGTGACGCTGGATCGGTGGTGGACGCCGCCAATGGGATTGCAGTCCGCTTGCCCCAGGGATGGAGGTTCACCGCTGCCGCGCACAAGTGCCTGCTATGGGCGTCGCTCCAGACTTTCTGGCTGCTCGCGTGATCGCCTTGCCACAGCCGGTCGAGCGCTCGATCTGTGCCGGGTGGTCAGCATCGCCAGTGGTGGGCCTGCAGCCGCTCCCCGGTCAACCGCATGCGCGTGCCTGTGCAGCGGGCGCCGTCACAGGCCTCACTCAGCTAAAGGCATGAAGGCACACCCCGGTGTCGGCTGACCAGCGCCCGCTCGCGGGTGCCCGGCTCCTGGAAGATACGTCAGCGGCACCGTTGGCGGCTCGGCCACGAACCTTCCTCCCGACCCAGACGCCGGACTGCGCTGTCCTAGACCAAATCACTAAATCCAAAAATCCAAAGCATTGCGGATCATGCTGTTTTCGCAGCTCGCGGCCATGATCACACAGTCGCCATCGTCCATCCTCTCCAGCCTGGTCCAACACGTTCAATCCTGTTCCGTTACCACCGCCGTTACCCAAAGCCATCCCCTCACCAGCAAGACTTCCCTCACGACGCTGCTGCCATCCCCGGCACATGACCGACATTCAGGCGACAGGTACGCATCATCTCACGCGCCGCCCCCGCCTGCGGCAGATCAGGGTTCGGCGTGATCGATACCCGCCAAGCTGGGCGTGGACGACAGGATTGCTGTGTCCGCTAAATCGCCGAAGACCGCGAGGCCCATCTGACTGGTCACGGCGAGACGCCAGGGCAGCGGTATGGGCGTGCGGCTGGTGAGGCGTTCGGGCTGTGCCGCGAGGTGACCGCGCAGCAGCTCAAGGCCATGTTCACCTGCCACCCCGGTGACGATGTGGCATTCGCTGGCCGAGCACGCCGCCCCTGCTCACCATCATCCGCATCGCACACGACCAGGACGACGCCCACTGGAGTGTGCGACACCAGACTGCCAGCGACCGCTACGAGCTGTCCTACAACGTCACCTGACGGGCCGCCCATCTCCCCCGTCCCTGGCACTGACCTCAGCCGAGGACCCTGGGCTGGGGGGAAGACGCAGCCGTCCGGACGCTGGATGACGCCACACGTCTCGGCTCGCTGCTCGCAGCGTGTGACCAGCGCAGACCGCCAATCTCACCTCAGCTCGCCAGCGTGAGCACCCTTGAATGATCGCGAGACGCATGCGGCAGCAGTCGACGTCCGCTCACTGTCCGCCCTGCCCGCCCTCGGTCTGTCGGCGCGGCTTGGCGTGGCGTCGGCGGGAGCGCAGCACGCGGCGTTCGTCCTCGGCCAGCCTGCCCCAGATCCCGTGGGCCTGCCCGGTCTCCAACGCCCACGCCAAGCAGTTGGCGGTCACTGGGCACTCGG
Organism: Egibacteraceae bacterium; assembly: GCA_050743205.1. Classification (GTDB taxonomy): domain Bacteria; phylum Actinomycetota; class Nitriliruptoria; order Euzebyales; family Egibacteraceae; genus JBOGED01. The sequence continues at coordinate 14,116 of JBOGEA010000023.1, forward strand.
CGCACACCGCCTTCGCGCGCTCGGTCTGCTCGACTGCCGGGCCGGTCGAGCCCACAGGAAAGAACAGTTCAGGATCAGAGGTCAGACATGCTGCGTTGTCTCGCCAGTCCATGGCTGGTCCTTTCTTTCGCTTCTTTCGCTGCCTCGCGTCGTGCGTCAATCCCCGGGCGACGCGCGAGGGTCCCGTGCGGGGGGCGGGACCCTCGGCGTCCGGGGTGGCGGGCCGGGCAACGACGCTGCCGCGCCGGGGACGCGGGCAGCCGGCGCGCCGGCACCGCCAGGTCTACGGATCTGGCTACCGGGCGACCGCAGCGCGGAACGCCGTGACCGGGACGGACAGCAGCGCGTCCACCTCGGCGCTGACCCCGCCCATCCGAGCCAGTCCCGCGGCCAGCTCATGCCCACGCGGATCGGTCACTGGCAGGATCAGCCGGTCGGCCAGCCCCGCCGCGATGTACCGGGCAGCCTCGCTGATCGTGTCCCGGTAGGCCTTGACCATGTCGCGCATCTCACGCAGCTCGGCGACCAGCTCGGCGCACAACGCCTCAACCTCACTGACCGCGCCCGTGTCTGACTGTTGGGTAGGGTTCGTCACGGCAGTCCCCTCCTCATCAGGGTCTGGCCACGCCCCGGGGCCGTGGTCGCGGTCGCCGGGGCACTTTGATGGGCAGCGGCCGGGGCAGAGCGAGGCGGGTAGGCCCCTCGGCTCACGCGGGGCATGCGGCGTCTGGAGGGGCGGCAGCGGAGACAGCCTTCGGGAGGGGCCGGAAGGGGCGCCACAACCGGCCCGCTGCACGCTGACCACTCTCGACGGCGTGCGCTCATTGCTGCGCTTCCGGCCGTGTCCGGCCGGACCGTCGCTCGCGCAGCCGCGCTCCCGCCTCGTCCGGGCTGAGCAGCCGCACCGGCCCGAGGGCTCCAGTCCTTGGAACCCGCGGCCAGAGCCCGGCCGATCGTCTCCGCCCGCTGCAGCTGGTCAACCGGACCGACCGCCACCAACACGCCGCCTGGGTCGCGTACCAACGCCACCCAGCACTGCGATGTGCTCTCGTCGGGGGCGTTCACGACGCGTCCTGCGCGGGTAGGGGGCGGCGCAGCCGCAGCGCTTCGACGGGATGAGTGAAGTTGCCCTCGTCCAGACGTGTGACGGCGTCGTACAGCGATGTCGCCTCGGTGCTGTTCCACAGGTCGAGCGCGACGTGGACGAGCAGCCGCTCGGCGGTCCACGACGGGAAGGACGCCTCCAGCAGGTTTGGCCAGCCGCTCGCAGGTAGCAGCGGTAGATAAGCGGGGCGGTGCGCTCGTTGATCGCGGGCGTGGTCACCAGACGGCCCGTAGCGACCCACTCCCGACAGGACGGACTCAGGCTGGTCACCGCCTCTCCATAGCCTGCGGGGCTGCCCACACTGCGCGTAGCCCGCTGTCGACGGTCTCGTCGGCGATCAGCTCTAGCGCCCAGTCCACCCCGTCACGGGGACATACTGGGTCCAGCACCGCGCCGGGTACCGCCTCGTCAGGTCGCAGGAGCACATGCGCACCGCAGCACGGCGTACGCACCGTCACAGCGCCCGCTATCTGCTCGACCCGCTCCGAATCAGGGTGGCTCTCATCCTGTTCGCTCATGCGGTCGACGGTGACATACCTCCCCTACGCGCAGCGGGAGCCCCGGGGTGACCGCGGGGGAACTTGGGGGGACGGGAAAATAGCCATCCACGCCGACCCTTTCGCTGATCGTCGTGGGCGGCGTACGCTCCCATCCGCCGAGAAGGCAGAAGGTGTGAACTGAACCTATGGGGGAATCGCGTTATGGGAGACGAAGTGCGCAAGATCACCGAATTGCAGGTGCGACGCGAGGTCGAGGGCCATGACCGGCCGGGGCTGATCTGTGACCTGCAGCTGCGGGGCTTCCAAGAGGCCGAGACGGTGGACCCGCGGTCGTTCAAGGACTGGGAGGACCGCCAGCACGATCCCAGCGCCGCGTATCGCAAGATGCTGTGCGCGCGCTTCGAGGTGCCCTCGGTAGCCTGGCTCGGGTTGGGAGACTCTTGGGAGGCGGCGTTCCACTGGACCTACATCAACCCGAAGGAGTTGACCCAGGAAGTGAACCGACGCAAATCACTGCACATCATGGGCGCGGCCGGCGCGACGGCAGCGGCCGGTCTGCTGCTGCCCGCGCCCAGGCTGGTCGCGCTCGCGCAGATGATGGACGGGGCCCACCGCATCGGCGCGGGCGACGTGGTCACCGCGAGGCAGACCGCGACCGATATCGCCGCCGCGTATGTCGCGACGCCGAACGGGGTCGCCAGACGCGCCGCCCGGGCGCACGCGCTGACGCTGCTCGGGCTGCTGAAGCGTGCGTCGATGAGCGACGACACCAGGACAGGGCTGACTGCCGTTGCCTCTGACGCGGCGTCGCTGGCCGGCCACGGCCAACTCGACGCAGGCCGGCTCCACGAGGCACACGCCTGGTTCACCGACGCGCTCAAGCTGGCCCGGCAGGCGCGTGACCGGCGGCTGGAGGCATACGCGCTCGCCTCCTTCGCAGCGATCCCCATGGGTGCCCCTGAGGCCGACCACGCTGCGGCCGTGGCCGCGTTGGAGCCTGCGGCCGAGTTTCAGCGGTTTTTGCCGCCTGTGGGGCGTGCCTTCGTGTTCGGGAACCTTGGTCTTGAGCGCGCGGCGCTCGGGGACGATCTCGCCTCAGGACGGTTCCTTGAGCGGGCGCGCGCCGCTGCCGCTCGGATCCCTTACGCCGGGTCCGGCTGGGGCTGGTGGTCAGTTCAAGGGGAGCTTGACGGCTGGAACGGCGTGCGGCTTGAGGTGTTCACCGGTCATCGGTCGTTGCGGCTTGAGCGTCCGGCCGAGGCGCTCGATCTGTTCGACGGCGCGCTCGACGGGACGACCGCGCCCGTGCGTCGCGCCCACCTGCATGAGGATTTGACCCATACGTGCGTGGCGCTGGGCGACCCCGACCGGGCGTGCGCGTCGGCCCACGCCGTCCTCGACGAGGCCGGGGCGCACGGGCTCGGGAAGTTCCCTCCCATATTGCGTGAGGCGCGGAAGAGTTTTCCGAAGGAGTGGAGATTGCTGGCGCCGGTGGCCGCGCTGGACGAGCGGCTTGCGCTCGCCAGCTAGCTGAAAGGTCACCGATGGGTCACCTACGCCAAGCACCGGCGAGATCAGCGGGGGGACGCGGGGATGCTCGGCTCCGACCACCCGCCACCTGGTAGTCAATGCTTACCCGTGGCAACTGACGAATCTCCTAACAATGCCACGCCATGATTGAACACACCGACCCCAAGGAATGGCGGTCGCGACCATCGTTATAGTAGATCTGCTAATTCTGTGAGTCATCACCCTGAGTAGGGGAGGTGTGATTTGGGCTGGTTGATGGATCGTCCCAGTGTACCGGCCCGGTGTCATGCTTCGGCTCGGCCCAGTGCTCGGGTGGCTCGATCTTGGCTTCGACTCCGGCATGTTCCATTAGCAGATACAAAAGGTTCGTACCCGACAGTAACTCAAGCGGCTTGTCCCGAGCGAACTGGAACGAAGCCTTGCCGTAGCCCGAAGTGGTGACGAGAATGCCCTTAGAGGCACCTTCATTATGGACGGTGCCGAACAGGTCACGCACGGCGCTGACCGGTACGGTGTTCTTGTAGCGCTTGGCTTGGATGATGACCTTGCCGCCGAAGATCGCTCGGTTGTCGAATGCGACGCAGTCCACGCCGCCGTCGCGGGAGGGCTGGGTCATCCGAGTCTCAAGCCCCATCTTTGCGAACAGGTTAGTGATCAGAGACTCGAACTCGCCGGGCTTGAGTTCCATGAGGTTTGGCCGTTGGTCCAGCCCGGACAACACGTCGGCCTCTTCGACGAACCGTGGGTCGACCATATTGAATTCAAGCACTGGTCGGACAGGGACGAGCTCAGCAGGGCTCTTCGACAGGCTCGCGGAGAGATCGAGCAGGCATGCCACGGGATCGATCAGAGTGAAGTCCCGGTCCATGAACGCATCACGAGTGGTGCGGACAGTGACGAGGCAAGGACGCTCGGCCCTTCCCGTCGCGGCATTGATGGTCTCGACGTGACCATTGACCACGATCGTCTCGACCAGCCCTGTCCGTTCCGCCTCGAACAATTCATGAATGGTACGCACAGTCACCTGCGCGACAACAGACTTGTAGAGGGTCTGGCGTTCCCTGACCGGCCGGGCCTTCTCGGTGACCTTATCGCTCGCCTTGACGTAGCGGTACTCGCCCACGGCCGGGATCCGCTCATAAGGTGGCAGCTCGTACTCGACCACCAACTGGCGCGACTCGGGTACGAATGCCAGGCGGAAGCGCTGGGGAAAACCTGCCGGGTAGCGGCTCGCTTCGAGCACGAGAGCGAAGTACTGAATGACCGCCGCCGGCTTGCCGGCGTGAAAGTCGCTCTTGAATGCCTCGATCTCAGCGTGCTGCGCGGCAAGGCGCTCCTCAATCTCGGCAACAGCCTTCTCATGCTCGGCCTTGGCGGCGGCCAGCCGCTGCTGACGCTCCGTCTCACGAGCTTCGTGAGCGGTGATCGCGGTCTGGTAGTCAGCCTCACCTTGTCGGCACTGCGCCAGATGCTTCTGACGGACCCCGGGCAACCGAGCGCGCAGCCCGGTCGGTTCAGGCGGGAGGAATGCGCTGGAGTTGGGAGGTGGCTCTGGAACGGCGAGCTGCCCTGGCGCGAACGCTGGTAGGGGCGTTGCGGCTTTCAGAGCCTCGAAGTCGAGGAAGTCATCGGTCGCAAGGGTGTCGTGCAACACGAGCTCCAATGCGGCGACATCGTCCTTGAGTTCTTGGTTACGCAGCTCGACATCCGCCATGCGCGACTCGACATACAGGCGTTGGTGCTCTTTCGCGTCAGCAGCCGCAGCCTGCTCATAGGCCTTGCGAGCACGCTCCGCCTCGCGCGCTGCTCGTGTCTCCGCAGCCGCCCGAGCGCGGGCCTGCCTCTCCGCTTCTCGCTGGATCTGGATGAGTGCTCCGGTAAATCCTCGACTTCGGCCCATAACCCCCAAAGACCTCCCCTACGAACTGGTCTGCTCACCGCCCGTGTCCGCGCAACCGTCCAGCGCGGTGGACTCCGCCACGCGCACCCAGGCCTCCGCATAACGAGTCGGTGGGGCTGATCCCAGAATAGCGGAGGCCCTACCCGCGTTGAGGGGTCGGGGCCTCACTCGTTCCAGGGGTTTCAGACGGGAACGTCGTTGTCCAGCGCGGGGCATCGCGTTTCGGTGCTTCCGTCATCGGTCTCTCAGGTTCGTGTGCGCAGCCGGCCGGCGACGACGGCCGGTCGCCTTTGGACCGGGACGCGGTGACGTTCAGCCGACGTCCCTCACAGTTCAGGGTCCTCGGTGGGCGGGTGAGGTCCCGCGCAGCGACCTTCCCGCGATCGCAGCCCCCTAGAACGCCACGCCCCAGGCGAGCGAGACCACGACCTCCCTTCAGGAGCATGCCGCAGCTGATCCTCAGAAGGATGGTTGATCACGAAACCTGAAGGACGCCGGCAGCCTGACACTGGTCCCGGTGACGATGCTGCCGGTGCCCGGACTGCCGTCGTACGCGGCGCTTGTGGAACCGGCATGCGCGTCAGCTCGGCGGGGCCGCTGAGCCGTCGTCGCGCTGGCGCTTGCGGGGTGGGGGCACGGTTGCGGCGAGCAGTTCGGCGGCGCGCTGGTCGGGAGTCGGCATGAAGTGCGTGTACACACGAAGAGCGGCCGCCCCGCCGCCGGCGTGACCGAGACGCCCGGCGACGGTGCGGAGGTCGACGCCCCCGGTGAGAAGCTGGGTGGCGGCGTAGTGGCGCAGGGCACGGAGGGGTCACGTGGACCCGAGGCGGTTGGATAGGCGCGTGATCCGGTTGGTGACTGAGTCAGGCACGAGTGGAGCTGAGCCGTCCGGGCTGAGTGAGAACACCCAGCGTCGGGGCGGAGCACCGTCTCGCACATGGTGGCGCGCTCCTCACAGCGTGTTCGGTGCTCGGCGAGGAGCGACGCGGTGACGTCGTCGAGGGCGACGCGGCGGGCTTGGTGGCTCTTGGTGTCCTTCTCGCGGCGATCGCGGCCCCGGTTGACGACGGTGCGCGAGACGATCAGGCAGCGATCGTCGAGGAACAGGTGAGGCCAGCGCAGGCCGCACACCTCGGCCCGACGAGCGCCGGTGATCATCGCGAGCCACAGCAGGCTCCCGAAATCAGGATCGCGAGTCCAAGCAGCCTCCAGGAAACGAGTGACGTCCTCCGGCGACGGAGGCGCGACGTCCTGCGGACATACCTCGGCGCGGTGGCATGCTCCGCGGGGTTGTCGGGGATCCACCCCCACCTCACCGCCAAGCCGAGCGAGGCGCGGAGGATGAAGTGGATCTGCCGCACCGTCGAGGCCGCGAGCGGGCGGCCTCCACCACCACCGCGCTTCCGCAGCTCGGTGTAGAGGCGGTCGAGCATCTCGACATCGACCTTGCGCACCGGCACCGTCCCAAGAGCGGGCAGGATCTTGCCGTTGACGTAACCCTGGTACGTGTGACGGGTGGTGAACTCGTGGTCGGCGGTCTCGAGCCAGGGCTCGATTAGCTGGGCCATGGTCGCCCGACTCCCACCGCCGCGACTTCGCCCCGCGTCAACCTCCCCAGGAGCCGGGTACGGAGGCGTTCCGCCTCCTTGCGTGTCAGTGCGGTCCCGGTCAACCGACGCTCTTTGCCTGTCAACGGGTCGCGGCCCGCATAGACGAAGACCTCGAAGCTGCCGTTCGTCCCCTGGCCATGCTGACGACGGTGGCACGGATCCGTGAGCACAGCCGTCAGCATGGCCGCTTCGCAGCGCCCCGCGCCTCAGCGGAACAGGGCGTGGTACTCGGCGTTTGGGATCTGGCCGGTGGCCAGCGCCATGCGGTTGGTGAAGTTGTACATGGCGGCGATTTCGATGACGTCCCAGATGTCTTCGTCGGTCAGGCCGAGGGCGCGGAGGCGGGCGAGGTCGGCGGGGGTGCAGTCCAGGGGTGAGCGGGTGACCTTGACGGCCAGGTCGAGGATGGCGGTGCGGCGGTCGTCGAGGTCGGCGCGGCGGTAGTCCAGGGTGATGCGGTCGGCGAGGACGGGGTCGCCGAGGGCCTCGCGCAGGGCGGCGCCGTGGGCGACGAGGCAGTACAGGCAGCCGTTGGCCATGGAGACGGCGACGGCGATCATCTCGCGCTCAGCGGCGTCAAGCCCCTCGGTCGGCTCGTGCAGCAGCCGGAAGTGGGTGAACCAGGCGCGCAGCCTGTCAGGGCGGAAGCTGTAGGCGCGGAAGACGTTGGGGACGAACCCGATGCGCTGCTGGGCTTTGGCGAACAGCTTCTGCAGGTCTTCGGGCAGCTCCCGCGCGTCGGGCACGGGAAACCAGCTGATCGATTCGGTCATCGGCGCTCCTGTCTCGGCGGGGTCGCTTCACACCAGTACCAGTGTCCGCTGCCCCGGTCCGGATGCTGGGCACACCTGCCCGTGGCGCGCGCATCTTTTCTCGTCACACACTTGACGGGCGACCGCGAAGACCGGGCAGGCGATGACCGAGAAGGACGTGACGGGGTAGCTGCGGGCGCCTTCGGAGCTTCATGCCTCCGGGCTGCTCACCGACGCGGAGTACGCCTCCGCGAGGGCCAAAGTGCATTCGGGATCCGAGGGGCCGGTGCCGGAAGCGCCGCTGGGCTGCCCCCGCATCCCGATCGCCTGTCTCGATTCGGGGGCCGCGGGCGGGTGCTGCTCGCCGTGGGTCTGCTGGTGGCGATCGCGGTGATCGGTGCCGGAAGCTGGGTCTTCGCAGCGCTCCGAGGGACCGGTGACGTGCTCGTGAGCTTGCTCCCAGCGGACATCGCCGGTTATGCGACGGTGTGCCTGGACCCTGCGGCCGGGCAGAAGCGCGCGCTGTTCTCCCTGGTCAGTCGTCTCCAGGATGTGGGCCCAGTCCAGGTGGAGGTCGAGGATCCCGCCGCGTCGCTCGATGGGGTGCTGGCGGACGTCGGGCTGACGTCGGACGACGTCATGCAGGCGGCAGGCACCCAGATCGCCGTCGCCGGCTGGTACCGATTCGTTGATTCCCAGCCTTTGGAGGATACGATCTCTCCAGAGATGTATCATGCCGCGCACGAAAGGGCGATGCGACGCCGCGCGAGCCCATTGCCGGTCTGGATACAAGATGCAGATTAGCAGCTCGGCGGCTGCCATCGTGAGTAGACGTGGTCAGCTTGGCTGATCCACGAGTGCAACGTTTATGATTTGTAACTGTGGGATGGTGCACGTGTTCACTCATCGCACGCTGCCTCATCGAGGCGGAAGCTTACGCTGTCGGTGAGGTGTGTGCCGTTTGCTTCTGTGCGTTACAGGGTGACTTCAGAATTCAACCAGGTATTGCGGCGTGAAGGGCTGAGCCGTTACTTGAGCGCTGATGATGCGGTCAACTCGGTATGAGCAGAGTTCGCCCCCTGCGTTGATGGCGAACAGGGCGAGGTCCCCGCTCTGAGTTCGGCGGAGCGAGCAGGGCTCGACGACACGGAGATCCTGCCGCCCCTGCTCCACCTGGTAGCCGAGTTCGACCTTCAGGCGGTTCGCCCCCGCAAACCGGATCAGCTCCAGTTGCGCCGGGGCGCGCCACGACGACATGCACCTCGGCGCAGTCCAGGCAGGATCCGGCTGGCCGATCTCGAGGCGGGGCAGCGCTGGGACTGTAACCCTCTGGGAGAGCCAATCGAAGACTTCGCCGAGCGTGTCCCAGAATTGTGCAAACGGTGGCAGGCGGGGAATCTGATGATTGAGCATGTTCGCCCACTCTGCCTGGATCTCTCGACGGAACGGCGATCCCAGGATCGAATCGAGGTTGGGCACGGTGATGCCGACATGGGCACATTTGTGGTCGAGGGTGGCGGCTACCGCACCGGCTTGCCCGAGCAGGTCGGGGTGCCGGTAAACATGGACGATGTCGTAAAGGTCGTGGGGTCGGCAGCGCTGGGCGAGGGCACGCACTTTCTCGGCCAACAGTTCCACGATCGTGTAACACCCGATCTGGGCGGCGGGACGAGGGGCGTCCGACGATGTACGAATGACCGATCGTCAACGATCAACTCCAGCCCGGCGCTGTCCGCAAGCCACTTGGCGACGTCACTGAAGATCGCTGACAGGTCAGCGGGCTCCTCGGGGCCGCCCTGCATGACAGTGAAGTCGAGGTCCTCAGAGAACCGATACGTCTCGTAGTAACACTTGCGCAGGCACGTGCCTCCCTTAAAAACCCATGAGCGCAGGTCTGGCTGAGCACCGATGCCAGCCAGAAGCCAGCCCAACGCCCAGTCCTTCTCGATCACGTCCGCACGCAGCGTCCATTCGTCGCGCAGGGCCAGAACTTCCCGCTGTGGGATCACGATGGCTCCGCCGGTTCGAGCGCTGCATTGAGGACAAGCTTCCACGTGTTCGAGCGCACGCCCTGAGGCTCCTGGGTGGGATCCAGCAGCGGGTAGCCCTGCGAGCGACGTTCCATGCACGCGTCGATGAGCGCATGATCGCCGGTGCCGCGTCGCTCAACAAGGAACCCGAGTCGTTTGAACACTGTCCGGTTGCCGAGTCGGTCGCCGTAATCGACCAGCGTCTCGGCGTCGTGCTCCTCCAAGTATGAGTTCAGGAACTCTGCAGCTGAGCGGATGCCGCCGGCCAGACGCGGGTCATCGAGGACATCGATCACGGTTCGCGCAGGGGCGGCCCACGCGATCCGTCGATCATCGAGCCACTCGCGCCGCAGACCCCACGCTAATGTGTCAAGTGAGGTGTGCGTCACGAGGTAATCACTGTCCAGCAGCCGCTGGTTATTCGCGCGTACCCGCGCTGAGGTCTTGAGCACGGTTGAGCGAAAGATCTGCTCTGTCATTGCCCAGTGGTTGGCCGACGTCCATCCCGTGAAGTAACACGGGGCCCATACGGCATCCGCCAGAAGGAGCGGGTCAGCGCCCCAAGCTTCGGGCCGCTCGGCATCCACGGGCACCGGCACATACAGGTCCCTGCGCACGCGTCTGAGCCATCCCTGAGCCGCCAAGCGAGCCAACCGCCGCGCTGCGGCTCTTCGATCGATGCCCAAGGCTTCGGCGGCATCGCTGACCGTCACAAGGCTGCGCCCACGACCGGAGATGCGCGCAAGCTCCGTTCTGCTCTGCCCAGAGATTCCGGCGGCAACCATGAGACAACACTACACCAGCTGTTCATCTCGGGAGGGAACAACTGGTGTTATCTTGTCCGGGACACGGTGCCTCGAAAGGGGGCGCTGGTCAGAACGGCACTTCGTGGAGTCGTGCGCGTACGGCGACTTCGATCTCGGGGCTGGCCAGGCGGCGGGCGACCTCCCAGCGGGCGCCGTCGACGAGTTCGGTGATCCGGGCCAGCTCGCGTTTGCAGGCGCGGCACACGCCCTCGGGGTCGGTGACCTCCTCGATCGCGGCGTCCTGCCCGCGGCCGCACAGGATGGACCATGGCGGACCCGCCTCCCACAGCCGCGCGGTCGGCAGCGCCGCGGCCAGGTCGGGCTGGGGGTCGAGCACCTGAATGTGGGCGGGGTCCTCGCCGTCGAGGCGGACGTAGCGGATGCGGAACGCGGGGCTCCGCCCGGTGTGGGCCTGGGGTTGGGGCGGGGTGTCGACCAGCACCCGGGCCGCCTGGCCGTTGCCGTCGACGGACACCAGCATGCGCACGTCGCCGACGCGGATCCGCCAGCGGTCGGTGTCGGTGCGCTCGAGGTCGAGCCAGTCGTCCACGACCAGTTTGGAGAACACGGTCGCCAGGTGGCGCTCGCTGCCGTCCACGATCGGACTGGCCGCCAGCGGCGGCCGGTCGATCCGCAGGCGCCACGCCGAGCCGGGCTGGCGGGCGGGCTGGCGTCCGAGATCCTGCGCTGCCCCGGCCTGCTCGGCTGCCCGCCGCCACCGGGCGCACCAGCCCTCCGCCCGCTCGGCGAGCCGCTGCTGCTCCTGGATGGTCGGGGCGGGCGTGGCGGCGGCCTGTGCGAGCAGGCTCGACAGCTCGTCCGCGCAGCGCGCGTGGCCCGGCGCGTCCAGGAGGCGGGTCCACTCCAGGCCGCGCAGGGTCTGCCGCACGGCCCAGTCCAGGTCTCCCGTGCCGATCAGCCGCAGCGTCAGGAACAGCCGCGCCCGCTCGTCCATCTCTTCCAGCAGCCGGCAGTACGGGCCCAGGTCGTCGGATCCGGCCGCCGCCAGCAGCGCCTCAAGCAGCTCGTCGTCTGAAGCCATCACCTGGACTCTACGCCAGACGGGCGCATCTCGGGCGGATGCCCCGCACGGCCGCGGCGGGGCAGCGCGGTTGTCCTACGAGCGGAGGCCGTGCGCGCGCAGCTCGGCGAACTCGCGGCTGCGGGCGAGCAGCGCGACGGTCAGGTAGGTGATCCCGCCGGCGGCGACCAGGAGGAGCGTGCGCAGGTTGGCCGCCGCCATCGTGTCGGGGACCGGCCACAGCCGTTGGAGCCCGAGCAGCGCGGCGGCCATCGTCCCACCGGCGACCCCAGCGGTGGCCAGCGCCCGGACCGCCCCGCGCCACAGGCCAGGCCGGTGGCGCGCGAGAAGCCCGCCGAGCAGGGCCACGCCGGTCACGTAGGACAGCCCGTAGGCGACGACCAGCCCGGCGACACGCTGCTCGTCGCCGGACACCAGCGCGAGCAGCCCGACGGCGCCGCCGATGTTCACCGCGTTGACCGCGATGTTGGCCAGCGCCGGGGTGCGCGCGTCCGGCAGCGAGTAATAGCCGCGCGTCAGCAGCTGGAACACGGTGAACGGCACGAGCGCCACACCGAACCAGCGCAGCGCCACCGCGACCAGCTCCGTGCCCTGGCCCGACACCTGGCCGTAGCCGATCAGCAGCCGCGTGATCGGCTGCGCGAGGCAGACCAGCCCGATCGCGGCGGGCAGCAGCAGCGCCGTCGACAGGCGAAACCCTGTGGAGAACGCCGCGGCGAACCCGGCCGCGTCGTCTTTCGCGGCCGTCGCCAACCGCGGCGCCAACGCTGAGAAGATCGACACCGCCACGATCGCGAACGGCAGCTGCATGATCATGAACGCCGTCTGATACGCCGTCACCGCGCCCCCGGTCGGGGTCGCCAGCGCGATCACCACCAGCAGCCCGAGCTGGTTGACCGCGACGTAGAGGAAGGTCCACCGGCCCAGACGGAGCAGCTCGCGCAGGGCCGGGTCGCGCCGGTGGAGCCGCGGCCGCAGTCGCAGCCTCGGCCCCCCCAGCACGCGCCGCGCCCCGGCCAGCTGGATCGCCGCCATCGCGGCGACGCCGAGCGTCGTGGCCGCGCCGAGCGCCACGAGCGGGACGGCGCCGACCTCCCCCAACTGCCCCCCGCCGCCGGTCGCGGCGTACGCCGCCGCCCCCGCGATCGTGATCAGGTTGGTCGCCACCGGCGCGAAGCCGGCGAGCGCGAGCCTGCCCCGCGCAGCCAGCAGCGCGGTCGCGTAGGTGGACAGCCCGTAGCACAGGATCTGCGGCGCGAACAGCATCAGCCACTGGCTCGCCACCCTCAGGTAGGCGGCGTAGTCCGGCGATCCCCGCAGCTCGATCGCGTAGAGCCGCATGATCAGGGGCGACAGCCCGAGCACCGCCAGCGAGGTCAGTCCGGTCAGCGCCAGGATCGCCCCCCCGATCACCTCCGCCCGCCGCCGCCGCTCGGCCTGGTCCGGCGCCTGCGCGAGCAGCGTCACGAGCACGGCGGTCACCGTGCCGCCGGTGACGAGGTAGAACAGGACGTTCGGCAGGGTGTTCGCGGTGTTGTACGCGTCCCCGACCCGTGACACGCCGAGCGCGGCCACGACCGCCGCCGTCCGCGCGAACCCCGTCAGCCGCGACAGCATCGTCCCCGCCGCCATCAGCGGCGCCTGGCGGCGGGACACGAGCGCGGGAGTCTCGGCTGCGGTCGTCACGCCCGTAGCCTAGGCGACGGGCGTGAAAGGGCGGACGATACGCGCGCCTCGGCGGCGGTTGGTTGTCGAGCCCGGCCGTCAGGCCGGTCCTTCGGGGTTCCTTCGGGGTGTGGTGGGTGTGTGCTGGATCCCGGCGGTATACCGCCGCGATCCAGCACACAACGAGAGGGCTTGGCATCAGGGGAGCTTGGGAGGCAGCTCCTCGGTCCACCAGTGAAAGCAACCGGGGTCGTCATCGCCGAGCTGGACTACTGAGAGCGTGTTTGAGAACTGTCGTAAGGGGGTCGCGCCTCGTCGGGTTCCGCTCAGCGCTTCACCCTTTTAGGTCGCTGCACCCGAC
>JBOGEA010000024.1:0-26166 GCA_050743205.1 Egibacteraceae bacterium
GTCGGGTTCCGCTCAGCGATCGAAGCCTTTTAGGTCGCTGCACCCGACGAGGCGCGACCCCTGTGTCCGCTAAACGTCGTATGTCTTATTAAAGCTGAGCGACTCAAGCGCCGCGATTCTCAAACACGGCCTGAAGCCGACGATCCACGGCGGCGTGGCTGGGACAGTGGGTGCAACCCAGGTTTCCTCCACATTCGGAGGAAACCTGCCTACCGGTCAACGGCCGGCATGGACCGGTCGGTGCCGAGTGTCGTCCGCGCCAGTGACGCAGCCTCGCCACGGCAGCGCACTTGGAGTTTATCGAAGATGTTGTGGACGTGGTTCTTCACCGTGCGCACCTCGATGGAAAGGCTCTTGGCGATGGCCTTGTTGGACAACCCCTGCTCGATGAGCGCGAGGACCTCACGTTCTCGAGGGGTCAGGCGGGCAGGGCGCGCGCAAGGCTCTTGCGCAGTGGCGAGCGTGGCGACCCGGCGCAGCAGGGTCGCGGCGATACGTGGCGAGCACACGGTCTCGCCGCAGGCGACGCTCTTCATGACCGCCATGAGGTCCGCGAAGGACCCCCGCTTGGGCAGGTAGCCCGCTGCGCCAGCCTCGGCGCACGCAAGCACGTGGTCCTCAACCTCTGGCACGCCCAGCGCAATCACGGAGGGCGACCGGTCGTTGTCGGTGATCGCCCGCAGGATGGTCATGCTCCTCGGGACGACCATGCTGAGCATCACCACATCGAAGACCTGCTCAGCAAGGCAGGTGAGCGCTTCCTGCAGGCTGGTGGCCATCGTCACCTGGCTGACCCACTGCTCGTTGCGCAGGCCACTGGCCAACTGTTCTGCATTGATCCTGACATCATCGACGAGAAGCACTCGCAACATGAGGTATCACCGATGTTCCAACCATCGAAGCGTTTCACGGCAGTGTAATCAAAGTGTCGTGGTTGTGTAGAGCGCCAACGCCACGCGCTGTCGTATCTCGCGACGAGACGAGAGACATCACTCGGCGCCCATTTCGGCAGGCGCCGCATGGTGTTTCCGATATTCCTATGATTCCTTCTCTTATCGGAAACCCCTTCACCTTAGCTCAAGGGTTGCTCTGCGGCAAGCAAAACCCAGGAGTAACCTGATGTGTGGGGCATTCCCGGCGCAACGGAAGGAACGCTCCACAAGCCGTATTCTGGGAACTGCCCACTTGGGCCCCTCCGCGCGGCTGTCTGCTCGGAAGTATGAGACCAGGCCCTGCCTCGAAGTTGAGGGAGGTCAGGGCTGCTGGTATCACCCTCTCTGTGATCATCGACATCGACGCACCGCTACGTGCCCGGCCGCCTGTTGGCCGAGGCCGAGTTCGAGGGGTGACGCCGCCAGTCCCATAGACTGAGGGTACGCCGCAGCTGACCGATCCAGCGTACAGGTGACAGGCGCCGCGGTGCTCCTGGCTGCGCCACCCTTGACGGCATCACTGTTCATGTCGTGTCGGCAGTCCCAGCAGTCGTACCGGGCGGAGCCGCCAGGCCGGCGCCGGAGCAGCGTAAGGAGACCAGGTCATGATCGCCCAGCGCGCCCGCCTCGTCGTCAAGGTGCTCAGCCGTCTGGTTTCCGATGAGGCCACGCGAGCACTGAGGTCCCGGCGGGAGCCAGGCGAGGACCAAGAGCCGGAGGCGCAAGTCCGACGCGCCCGGGCTGTCCGGCAGGCATTGGAGGACCTCGGCCCCTTCTACGTCAAGGTCGGGCAGATGTTGTCCACCCGCCCGGACATGGTCCCCGAGTACATCATCCCCGAGCTGGAAACCCTGCATGACCGGATCGCTCCGTTGCCATTCTCGACGTTCGAGCCGGTGTTGAGCGCCGAGTTGGGCCCCGGCTGGCTGCGATACTTCAGGGACATCGACACCGAGCTGCCGCTGGGAGCAGCCTCCCTCGCCCAGGTCTACCGCGTCACCTTAGCCAACGGACGCCCGGCGGTGGTCAAGGTGCAGCGGCCCGGCATCAAATCCATCGTGCTTGAGGACATGGCGTTAATGCGCAGGTGCGCGCGGTTTTTCGCCAAGCGGGCGCCCCGCTTCAACGCCGTCGTCGACCTTGAAGCGATGCTGAACTTGATCTTTGAGGCGATGGAGGCCGAGCTGGACTTCACCGTCGAGGCTACGAACATGAAACAGGCACGCAGGATGATCAAAGATTTTGCGACCCTCAGCGTCCCGAAGGTCGAGTTCGTCAGCCCGCGTGTCCTGGCGCAGAGCATGGCGCCTGGCTGTTCGATACGGGATGCCAACCGGCAGGACTTCGGCGATGAGGAGCGGAAAGCGATCGGCCGGGACCTGATCGCGTTCATGTACCGAGGGTATTTCATCGATCGTATGTTCCACGCCGATCCTCACCCTGGGAACATCTTCGTCCACCCGGGGGAGAAAGCTTACATGATCGATTGGGGCATGGTCGGTCGCATGGACCGGCGCATGAGCATGACGGTCCTGCTCATCCTCGTCAACCTGGCCCAAAATGACGGGTTCGGCATGGCCAAAGCATGGATAGAGATGGGGCGTGCTACCCCGTGGGCTGATATCTCGGCGTTCTCCAGCGACATGGCCGCGCTGGCGCCCAAGGTCACCGATGCCTCTTTGGAAGAGCTGAACTTCGGCCTCTCGCTGACGGAGGTCCTGAAATCCTCGACCAAACGGGGGATCCGGACTCCTCCCATGGTCTCCCTGCTCGGCAAGTCCTTCGCCAACCTCGACGGGTCTGTCCGTTACCTGGCCCCCGAGCTGGCCGCCGCCGACGTGTTGGAAGACGAGTTGCGCGACATCGTAATCGACCTGGCCTTCGAGACCCTTTCCCAGGGGCAGGCGGCACGCAATGCGTTGGAGCTCATGATCGGCGTCACCGGCGCAGCCGAGCAGCTACGAGGGCTCGTGCGCGATCTTTCCAACCGTGAGCTCACCCTCCGAGTCAACCAGCAGACGGAACCCCCCCGTGACGCACGGGCCAAAGCACGCCAACGCAGGCTGATCGGGCTCGGCGCCGTCGTGCTGTGGCTGGATCTCCGTCGCAGGACCGGCCGCTGAGCAGAATATTCCCGATCTGCCGTGACGCGGGCAAAAGGATCATGCGGCGCCGGGCCTCACCAGTCCGTGCTCATAGGCGAGCACGACCGCTTGGACGCGGTCTCGCAGGTTCAACTTCGACAGCATGCGGCCGACATGGCTCTTGACAGTCGTCTCGCTCAGCACGAGCTCGTTGGCGATCTCGGCGTTCGATAGGCCTCGAGCGACGAGCTGGAGGACCTCTGCCTCTCGGCAGGTGAGCAGATCTATAATCGGCACTCGCCTCATCGACTGCTCCGGGCGGCGAGCGAACTCCCGGATGAGCCGACGGGTGATCGAAGGCGCGATCAACGCGTCGCCAGCGGCCACCACGCGGACTGCATGGACGAATTCGTCCGGCGATGTGCTTTTAAGCAAGAATCCTGAGGCGCCGGCCCGCAGCGCACCATATATGTGATCGTCGAGATCGGAAGCGGTGAGGATCAGCACATGCACTGGGTCTTCAACCTCTGGGCCAGCCAGTCGATGAGTCGCCTGTATCCCGTCCAGACCGGACATGCGAATGTCCATCACGACCACGTCCGGCTTCAGCTCAAATGCAGACTTGACCGCCTCAAACCCGTCGGCCGTTTCGCCCACGACCTCGATGTCGCCCTCTGCCTCCAGGATCATTCGAAACCCGGTTCTCATCAGCGTCTGATTGTCGGCAAGCAACACTCGAACGGCCACTAGCTCTCTCCTTCCAGAATCGACATCGGGGGGCGGATCGGCCGATAGTCCAGTGTCCAGCGAGCCTGTAGAAGTGAGGCCAGAACGGTGGGAGGCCATAACTGGGTGGCATGGGCGGGCCACGCGCACGGGCTGACCGACGATCCTTGTGGTCTTGGGGCCAACCCCAAGAAAGGTCATTGTGTCATTCCTATCATCTTGTTGCCACCAACCTGCTGATAGCTCTTCAGATCTGATCTGCCCACAGGCCGGCGCTCGTGCGCTGAAACGAAACCAGCGGCGCTGTCTGGTGCGCCTAGGGCTCACAACTATAGGCAAACCCTGAGTCTTTGGGCTTCGACGACTCCAAAATCGAGGGGCCACCAGCCTGCATGCCATCGATACCTAGGTAGGGTGGGCAAAGAAATCGCGAAGACGGCCGCGCGCTCCTCTGATCAGCAACGTTGCAACTTCGGGGCGGCCGTCTTGGCTCTTTATTCGCCCACCATCCCAGATGTGGCGCTGCCGCACTGAGGCGTTCGCCTAAGCGGCGCGGCCATGGTCGATGGCGTATGCCTCCGGATCATGCTGTTATTTAACGCGAGTAAACCTGACTGCGATGCGCGAGAGCTGCAACCTCACTTTAGGGAGTGTCGCATGAGTTGTTGAGCCGGTCAACCATTGGCATGAATTGACACCTGAGTGCTTAGAGCTTGGCATTTCCGAGACCACAGATCGTGAGCATTGACCATACGCTGTGCGTCCGTTCGGTGATAGAACCATGTTACAGATTGATCACGGGGTAGTCATTGTGGGCCCTTTGTCCCCTTTATCGGTGATACCTGCCCTGTCCTTCCTGTCCTGAAAGGGAAGCAGTGGGCTGGAGCCCATCCCGGTGCTGCTCGGTCATCCATGTGGTCATCCATGTATGGACGAGCGCCACGCTCCTCCTGCAGGAGGAACTCGAAGATGTGGCTCCTGCTTGGGAAGCAGGAGCAGATTCCTACCTCAGCGGGAAGACAACGTGACGCTGCGCGACGCAGGATCGCTTCAAGAGCGCAGTTGTCGATCTGGTCCGCACAGACCGTGGCAGCCTGGGGCAAGACCTGCTCAATGAGCAGTGTGGATCCCAGTCGTCCCCACACTCCCCGCGATCGGCATGCTCTAGTGCGTGCTGCTGCCTGCCCTGGCGAGAGGAGGGCTGATGGAACGGGTGCTGATCACCGGCCTGGGAGTGGTCTCCTGCCTGGGCAGCGGCACGGACGCGTTCTGGCGGGGTCTGAGCGTGGCCCCGAGCAGGCCGGAAAAGGTACGGGGCGTGCACGCCGACATGGAGCTGCCGCTGCGGTACACCGTCGCTGACGCGGACCTGCCCGCGCAGCTGGACCGCCCGGACGGCGCTGGGCTGGGGCGAGCCTCACGCCTCGCTGTCGAGGCGGCGCGCCAGGCAGTGATCGACGCCGCGTTTCCCGAAGTGCCGCCGTCCCGCCTCGGCATCGTGGTCGGCACCTTGATGGGAGAAACCGACCTGCACGAGCAGTGGCGGGGCGACCCCGTCACCGCCAGGCAGCGGTGGACCCGCACCTTCACCATCGCCTCCACGATCGGCGACTCGTTGGGTGCGTGCGGCGCCAACGCCAGCATCAGCAACGCCTGCGCGGCCGGCGGCTACGCCCTGGGGATCGCCGCGGACATGATCCGCTGCGGCGAGGCGGACGTGGTCGTGGCTGGGGGCGCCGACACCTACTCGTACTCGCGCGCGGCGTTGAACCGGATGGGGGCGATAGACCCGGTGCGGTGCCGGCCGTTCGACCTGCACCGGCGGGGGATCTCCCCAGGCGAGGGCGCCGCGCTGCTGGTTTTCGAGTCCGAGTCCCACGCCCTGAGGCGTCAGGTCCCCACCGTGTACGCGCGCCTGGCCGGTTCGGGCTGGAGCTGCGACGCGCGCCAGTCCGCGGCGCCGGAGCCCACCTCCGCGCAGATCGTGCGGGCCACGCGGCAGGCGCTCGCTGACGCGGGGGCGTCGCCGGACTCAATCGGCTGCGTCATTCCCCACGGGACGGGGAGCGAGGCGAACGATGTCATGGAGAGCCGGGCGCTGCGGGAGGTCTTCGGAGCGCGGTGTATGGACGTGCCGCTGTACAGCCTGAAAGCCCGGATCGGCCACACAGGCGGGGGCGCCGGCGCATTCGCCGTCCTGGCCGCCGCCTTGATCCTGCGGCACAGGGTCGTGCCGCCGAACGCGCTGCTGGACGAGCAGGACCCTGAGTGCAGAGTCTGGATCCCTCAGGGCGGCGAGGTCCCACTGGTGAGCGAGCGGGTCATGGTGAACGCCCATGCGTCCGGCGGCAACGGCGCCGCCCTCATCCTGGTGAGCGCCGCCGCATGAACAGGCAGATGTGCGCCGATGTCGTCGTGACCGGGATCGGCGTGATCGGCCCTGGAGGCGGCCTTGGGGGTGGCCTTGGGGTTGCATCACCCGGTAACGCGCTGGCCAGTGGTCCGAGGCGCTCGGTGAGCGACGATGTATGGCTCGACGTGGAGGCGCAGCTCGACCCCCGAGGGCGCAAGCGCCCTCCCCCCGCCGCGGCGTATCTGCTCGCCGCGACCCGCTGTGCGCTCGCGGACGCCGGCGACTGCCTGAGCATGGTTGACGAGGACCGGCGGGGCTTCGCTGTAGGCACGAACAGCGCGGTTTCCGGGCTTGCCCGGACGGCGATCGATGGAGGCGCCTACGACCTCAGCCCCGCCCGGGGATCCTTCTCCTCGGTCGATATGTTGGCGGGCTGGCTGCCCATCCCGTACGCGCCCAAAGGTTTCAACCTCATGGTCACCTCACCGCGTGTCGCCGGCCTGGAGGCGGTGGAGATCGGCAGCCGAGCGGTCGCGCTGGGCCGGTCATCGCTGCTGCTCGCCGGTGCCGTCGAAGCGCCGTTCCCGGCGCACGGGCGGCACGAGCGGGGTGCCGGGACGGCGGAGGCAGGCGCCGTGGCCCTGGTCGTCGAGCCGCGTGAGGCGGCTTTGGCGCGCGGCGCGACGGTGTACGGGTCCTGCCGGGTGCGGACGTTCTTCGTTCCCCCGCGCCTGCTCGAGTCGCGGGAGGGACGCGTGCGCGCGGGGCTGGCCGTCCAGGAGACGCTGAGCGCATTGCGCGGTGCCAGCCATGAGATGCCCCCGGTCCATACGGTGCTCGACGACTCCGCGGTCAGCGCGACCGTAGCCGCGGCGCTGCGGGGATCCTCCGACGGCGTCATCCCGCACGGGAGCTTGGATGCGCCGCGGCGGCCCGGTGGGGAAGGGTGCCTGGAGCCGATGCTCCACGTCGCGCGCCTGCTCGCTCAAGGCGACCGCGACCGCATTGTGGTCATCGCCACAGCCGAGGGAAACGGGGCGTTTGCCCAGCTCTCACAACACGTCCCCGCCGGAGGCCCGACTGACCAGCCCAACCGGTCGCAGGACACCGGCGCCGCTGGCGGACTGGCGACGGCTCGAGCGGAACGATCAAGGAGAGACGCATGCCAATTCCACTCGAGGGCGCCCGGTGTCTCATCTCGGGTGCGTCCAACGGAATGGGAGGAGCCACGGCTCAGGCCGGGCCCCGGGACGGGGTGAATGTCCTCGGCGTCCACCCGGAGGATGCGGGCTCGACTGGAGAGCGCCTTCCGTCGCGGCGAGGGCGGGCGATCCTCGAGCGGATCGAGGCGCTGCCCGCCGACCGGTGGCAGGGCTGCCCGGGGTGCGCGGGGCTGCTCCACCGCGACCAGCTGCGGCGCCACCATGGGACCTGTCACCAATGCGGCCACCTCTTCCGCCTCTGTGCGCGGGAGCGCATCGCATTGCTCGCGGACGCGGGGACCTTCATTGAGCGCCACGCTGAGCTCCTCCCCACCGACCCCCTCGACTTCACCGATCGGTTGGCATACCCAGAGCGCCTGGCCCAAGCGCAGGCGCGCACGGGGCTGGCAGAGGCCGCGATCGTCGGTCTCGCCGAAATCGGTGGGCGCCCGGTCGTCCTGGCCGTTCTCGACTTCGCATTCCTTGGCGGCAGCATGGGGTCAGTCGTGGGTGAGAAGGTGGCCCGAGCCGCCGAGCTGGCCCTCGACCGTGGGATCCCCTTCATCGTCGTGTCGTCCTCGGGCGGTGCCCGCATGCAGGAAGGGGTGATCTCCCTGCTGCAGATGGCGAAGACGGCCGCCGCGATCCGCCGGCTGCGTGACGCTGGCGTGCCGAGCGTCAGTGTCCTGACCGATCCCGTCTACGGCGGGGTCACCGCATCCTTCGCGAGCCTCGGCGACGTCATCATCGCCGAGGCCGGCGCGCGAGCCGGCTTCGCTGGGCCACGGGTCATCGAGCAGACCATCGGGCAGAAGCTGCCTGCCGGGTTCCAGACCGCCGAGTCGCTCCGCGACCACGGGCACATCGATCTCGTCTCCAGGCGTGAGGACCTGCGGGAGACAGTGCGACGCGCCGTCGCATGCTTCGCCGCGGCGCGCCAGCCTTTCCCCGCGCCCATCCCGCCGTCCCGCCCGGCCATCGACGCCTGCGATCGTGATGCCTGGGAGGCCGTGCGCCTGGCCCGTGAGCTGGGCCGGCCGACCGCGCGAGAGTACATCGAGTCGATCTTCGTCGAGTTCGTGGAGCTGCACGGCGACCGGTGGGCCGCCGACGACCCGGCGGTGGTCGGCGGCCTTGCCGTGCTGGACTCGGCGACCGTCGTCGTCGTCGGCCACTGCAAGGGCCGCAACACGGCGGAGAACGTCCGGCGGAACTTCGGCATGCCGCACCCGTCCGGGTACCGGAAGGCGATGCGGCTGTTCGGCCTGGCCGAGCGGCTGGGCGTCCCCGTGGTCACCCTCATCGACACGCCGGGCGCGTACCCGGGCCTGCGTGCTGAGGAGGCCAATCAGAGCGGTGCCATCGCGGAGACGCTGGCGCTGGCCGCCGGCCTGCGGGTTCCCATCGTGAGCGTCGTCACTGGTGAGGGCGGCAGCGGTGGGGCGCTGGCTCTGGCGGTGGGCGACCGGCTGCTCATGCAGGAGCGCAGCATCTTCTCGGTGATCAGCCCTGAGGGCTGCGCCACGATCCTGTTCGGCGATGCCTCCCGGGCCGCTGACGCAGCGCGAGCCCTGCGCCTGCGGGCATCCGACCTCTACCGGTTCGGGATCGCCGACGAGCTGATCCCAGAGCCGGTGGGCGGCTCGCAGGCTGATCCCACGCTCGCGGCCCGCCTGGTCGCCTCGTCTCTGCGGCGGCACCTGCGCGAACTCACCAGCATCCCCGCCGAGGATCTCGTCGCTCGGCGGTACGACCGGATCCGCACGTTGCACGCCGTGACAGAGGCCGCGGCAGAGAAGGAAGACGCCCATGTCTGACGGCATGCTTCACGACCGCGGCGCAGACGCGGTCGTAACCGCGGCGTGGCAGCCCGGCCGTGCTGGCTCAGACCTGCGTGACGTGATCCAGGCAGTGCGCGAGGTGGTCGACCTCATCCGGCATACGTCCGTGACGCGGCTCCAGCTGAGCGTCGGCGACATGAGCCTCGACATCGAGTGCGCTGCTGCCCCGGCGACCGACCGCATCGTCGGTGCGTCAGTGCCTGCTGAACCGCTCCGGCCGGCCGCCCAGCCCGACCGCATGCGGCTGGTCGCGCCCATCATGGGCGTCTTCCACCGACGGCCAGGACCTGGTCAGCCTCCCTTCGTCGAGGTGGGGCAGCGGGTTGAGGCCGGCCAGCAGGTCGCGATCGTGGAGGCGATGAAGGTGATGAACCCGGTGGTCGCTGACCTCGCGGGCGTGGTCCGGCAGGTCCATGTCGATGACGGCGAGGTCGTCGAGTTCGAGCAGCTCCTCATGAGCCTCGAACCCTGACATGTTCGACAAAGTCCTGATTCCCAACCGCGGCGAGATCGCCGTGCGGATCGTGCGATCGTGTCGCGACCTGGGAATACCCAGCGTTGTGGCGTACTCCTCTGCTGACCGGGACAGCCTGGCGGTGCGGCTCGCCGACGAGGCCGTGTGCATCGGCCCCGGCCCCACCAAACGCAGCTACCGCAACATCCCGGCAGTCCTCTACGCCTGCGCCAAGACGGGCGCGGAGGCGGTGCACCCCGGGTACGGCTTCCTCTCCGAGGACCCCATGTTTGCGCGGTGCTGCCAGGAGATAGGCGTCACCTTCATCGGTCCGTCCGCGGACCTCATCGCGCTCATGGGTGACAAGACCGCCGCGCGTGCCGCCATGCGCAGGGTGGGCGTCCCCGTCCTGCCAGGCTCCCACGGCCCTCTGGCCAGCTGCGGGGAGGCTGCTTCGGCAGCCGCTGAGATCGGCTACCCGGTGGTCCTCAAGGCCGCGGCGGGCTGCGGCGGGCGCGGTATCGCCGTGGTCCATGAGCCAGATGCGCTGGCCAGGTCGTTGCAGGCGACCCGAGACGCGGCGCAAGCGCTGTTCTGCGACCCCCGTGTGTACCTCGAGCGCTACCTTCCCGTCGCGCGGCACATCGAGGTGCAGGTGCTGGCCGACGCATACGGGAACGTCATCCATCTCGGCGAGCGGGACTGCTCCGTTCAACGGCGCGCGCAGAAGCTGGTCGAAGAGTCGCCGTCTCCTTGCCTGGACGGCGAGCTGCGTGAGCAGCTATGCCGCGCGGCCGTCATGGGCGCCCGCAGCATCGGGTTCGTCAATGCGGGCACCTTCGAGTTTCTTGTGGACGGGGACGGGGTCGCGTACTTCATCGAGATGAACACCCGGCTGCAGGTGGAGCACCCGGTCACGGAGCTGCGGTCTGGGGTGGACATCGTCGAGTGGATGATCCGGATTGCGGCCGGCGAGCCACTCACGCTCGCCCAGGAAGACGTCCGGCTGGAGGGCCACGCGGTTGAGGTGAGGATCAACACTGAAGACCCATCGCGTGACTGGGCGGGCTCGTGTGGACGCATCCACGGTCTCGTCCTGCCCGGCGGGCCCGGGGTGCGCGTCGACACGCACGCCTTCGAGGGGTACGTCGTTCCCCCCTACTACGACTCACTGCTCGCCAAAATCATCGTCGCCGGCCCATCTCGTCAGTCAGCCCTGCAGAGACTGGAGCGCGCGCTGCGCGAGTTCCGCTGCGAGGGCGTGACGACCAACATCGACTTCCATCTCCAGCTCATCCGCCACCCCGACTTCCGGTCTGGGCGCTATCAGCTCGGTGTCGTCGAGTCCCTGCTCGCTTCCTCACCAGAGCCCCCGTGAGATTCTGGCGTATCTCCGGCCCGCCTGTGCGGGCCTCTGTCACGGAAGCCTTTGGGCGGCGCATTGAACGCTATGTACAGGTCGTGCCAAATCGTGTCCAGCGTTGTCCCGACCCTGCCCTCCAGAGGAAGGTTCCATGCGGGCAGCGCAGAGGTGAGCACTACGACCAGTACCTCGTACGTGCAGTCAGCGCCGGTGTCATGCCGGTGCGCTCGGAAGCGGCGACCGGACCGCACGTCGTCGCGCAACTCCTCCGTGCTGACCGGCCGGCGCTCCTCGACGTCGTAGAGGGCGCCTTGGCTGTCCCGGCGCAGCGACCGGGGGGGCAGCGCCGAACGGGGTCGCGCCCGCCTGCCTATCCCAGCCATACGTCACCGGTGCATGAGCGGCGCTGCGGCATTGGCACGTGGGGTTCTCCTACTCGGTCTCGGTCCGCGTACCAGCCTGGCCCCAGGCCTTCGCCTGGGGCCAGGCTGTGCGCAAGCCACTTCCTTACGGTTGCCCCGGCAGCTTCAAGCCGCCGGCGCCGGCGCCGGCCAACCCACCACCGAGTCTTTCCGTCAACCCGGTCAGTGGAGCGATGAGCCTTGCCAGATCGTTGACCGTCTTGGTCAAGTCGGCCACCGCTGACACCATCTTTGCCATATCTCCAGCACTTGCCAGCCCCGCAGCGGAGCCTGCCACTGTCGTGACAGGACTTATCACCCGCTTGACGCTGGGCTTGTCGTCATCGTCATCGTCATCGTCATCGTCATTCGATTCGATGGCTCTGCTGAGCGCGTTACGC
The DNA here is from genome assembly GCA_050743205.1 of Egibacteraceae bacterium. GTDB lineage: Bacteria > Actinomycetota > Nitriliruptoria > Euzebyales > Egibacteraceae > JBOGED01. Next base: position 11,758 of record JBOGEA010000024.1, read on the forward strand.
GTGTCCTCCTCGACATCACGAGCGCGGTCGATGATGTCGTCGAAAAAGTCCTTGGTGTCGTCCATGACGTCGTCGATGTAACCAGTAAGACTGGCGCGGCGGCGCTTCGCCATATTTCCTCTACCTCCTCGTCGAATGGTTCTCGGTTTCTGACGTGCCGTTCCGTTCCGCGCTGGGGAAGCAGCGCGAGACGGTGGCAGCTCCTTCAGGTGATAGGTGACCTCGCTGGGGGCAACAGCGTGAGGGAATGCACTGTCGCCAGGCGCGGTGCGCGATGGCTCACCGGGACCGCGTCCCATCGAATGGGCCGCGAGGGAGCGTTCCACCTCGTCTTTGATGGCCGCTGCCCGATTGCGGAGCAGCTGCGTGTGCGCCTCTTTGACGTCCGGGCAGTTGATGATGGCATGTCGGCTGGCGTGCAGGGCTTGAGGGCTGACGTAGCGTCGGGCTTTGGCCCATTCGTCGTGCTGCTCGACGAGCACCGCGCCGACCAGGCGGATCACCGCGTCGCGGTCGGGGAAGACCTCCACGACATCGATGCGGCGGCGGATCTCCCTGTGCAATCGTTGCTGGGGGTTCGTCGACCAGATCTTTTTCCACACCTCGCGGGGGAAGGCGGTGTACGTCAGGACGTCGGGTGCGGCTTCGACCAGCAGCTCGGCAGCGTCGGCGAGGTCAGCCTCCCGCAGCTGTGTAACCACGCGCTCCAGCTGCGCCCAGATGTCCTGCGGACGCTCCTGTGCAAAGATCGTCTTGACCAGCAAGGCGACCATGGGCTGGGCGGGCCGGGGCACGCTCGTCAACAGATCGCGCAGGAGGTGGGTTTGGCAGCGCTGCCAAACCGCGCCCTGGGGGATCGCCGCCTTCAACCCGAGGCGGGCTTCGGAGACGACCAGGCGGGTCCCAGAGGCGCCCCGGGCGGTCAGCCCGCGCAGGAACGCCGTCCAGACCAGGTCGTCAACGGGGCCGCCAGGGGCGGAGCCGATGTCCAGGCCGATGATCTCGCGTTGGCCCTCAGCATTGACCGCCGTGGCCACCACCACCGCGCTGTCGGCGATGCGCCCGGCCTCGCGGACCTTGATCGCCAGCGTGTCGACCCATACGAACACGTACGGGTGGGTGTCCAGCGGCCGGTTGCGCCAAGCATTCACGACCTCGTCGAGCTCGGCGCAGATCCGGTTGATCTGGTGTGGGGAGATGCTCTGCAGGCCCATGGCCTCGGCGACGTCGTCTATCCGGCGGGTGGACACCCCCTCGGCGCAGCTTTGCGCCACGACCGCGCACAGCGCTTTCTCGGCCAGCCAGCGGGCATGCAGGACCGAGTGGGAGCGGCTCCCGGTGCGCAGCTTGGGGATGGTCAGCTCAATCGTGCGGACGTGCGTCTCCCAGTCCTGATCGCGGTAGCCGGTGCGCTGTTCAGGCCCGTGCTCCCGGGCTGGGGCGTCGACTTCCATCAGGATTTGAGCGAGGGCGCGCACGCCCTCACGGAGAAAGCCGATGTCCCCGGCTTCGGCCTCACGCAGTAGCTGCAACAGGTCCATCCTTGGTGACTGCCGTCCATGTTCCTGTTCGAGTGAGTTATCTTTCGACAGATTGCTTAAGGATTACGCGGTGGTCTCCTTCGCCGGATCAGCCTGGCGGCGTCTCCTCACCGTCATCAGGTGCTGTATGGCCGTTAGCTTTTAGTGACTAGTCAGAACCTGCGAGGGGGACCGGTCAGACCCTTCGATGAGGCTCTGACCCACTCTGAAAGAGAATTTCCCGAGGGTATGGATCCTCCATGGGGCGAACCGAGCGCTGCTCCACAGGCTATCACGCCTGATCAGAAGGAGTCTACGACAGATCTGCATACATCCCATCCGCTTGTGACATGTCCTATGATTCCAGAACTCCTGGTACAGGGGCTAGCCCCAATGCTGCTGACTTCAGGGGTTTTTCCCGGTAAGTGGCTTTGGGAGATGTCGGATGCCGCGTCAGCTACGGCTTTCCGTCAGATCCGACGGAAAACCTGTGGTCGAGCCGCCGCCTCGCCGAGGTGACCCGCGGGTTTCCGTCAGATGCGGCGGAAAGCTGTGCCCCATCCGCTCGATTCGGGCCGGCACCTCGGTCTGTTATCAGGATGCCGCCGGGTGATCACCGCGTCTTTGGCCAGCCCGGCCTCGGGCGGGCGGCGCCCAGACTCCCGGGATGCCAAAGAGAGACAGGCGCCGTAAGGCCACGAAGAAGACCCGGCCGCGGAGGGGACGCCAGGCCGCCGCACCGGCATGACCGGGGCGGGGAGCCCGACCTGATGCGCGACGTCCGCCGCGCGCTCGACGAGGACCATCCGCTGGGCCTGCTCGGCTTGGCGAGTTCAATGCTGGCTGCGCTCGATCCCCACCGCCGGGACCTGTTCAACCGCGAGCCGGACCCCGACGTGCCGTCCCGGGACGAGCTGATGCAGACGTTCATGGAGGTCGACCACTACGAGCCCTCCGCGCTGATGACCGCCATGGCCGAGTTGGCCGGGGACGGCGTGGCGCGCGCCCGCGCCCGGCGGGAGGTGGCGGGCCGGGGGCATGCCCTGCCGGCCTGGCTCGACGGGCTGCACACCGCGCGGGCCGACCGGGCGGTGGAGCTGGTCCGCGACATCGATCCGGCCGACGCCCGGGTCCGGATCAGCGAAGCCGTCGAACTCAGCGCGATCACCTTTCCGCCGTGCGAAAGCGACTCCTGGCCGGCCTGCCGCCCGCTGGTCGAGTGGGTCGCCCGGCTGCTGCCGGAGGGCGGCGCCGGCTACCAGCGCCCCGACTGGGACGCCAAGGCCCTGCGGGCGCTCACCGAGCGCTTCCTCGGCTCGCCGTTCGGGGCCGGCTTCGACGACGGCGACCACCGCGGGCTGCTCGAGTCGCTGCTGTGGTTCGGCACCAGCTACGGGCCCGGCGATCCGCTGCGGTGGAGCCCGGTGGCGGTGGAGATCCTGCTGGCCGACTGGCTCCCCCGCAAGATCCTCGCCGACGCGCCCTACCTGGCCAAGGCCCCCGCGCTGCTGCGCGCGTTCATCCGCTTCTGCCACCACGAGCGCGGCATCCGAGCCGAGCTGACTGCCCAGACCCTCGACACCGTCGAGGAGCACGAGCCGACCTACCAGAGAGCCATCCGGTCCCCACGCCCCCAAGGCCCAGCCGCCCTGTTCGCCGCGATGGGCGCCCTCGACCCGGGCGGCCCGTGGTCGATGCCCCCGACGACGACCGGAGCTTCTCAACGCTCAGCCTCGACGCGCTGCGCCGCGCCGTCGGCGGCGACGCCCTCGACCGGCTCGACGACGCGTCGCTGCCCGACGAGCCCTTCACCTGGGACGCCATCGCGCCCGACATCGGCGCCCGGGTGGCCGAGGTGCTCGGGCTGGTCGACCGGTGCTGCGACGAGCAGCTCGACGTCGAGTACCGCACGGCCTGCCGCCGCTTCCTCGCCCGCGCCGCAGCCGGTGACCCGGAGGTGTTCGCCGCCGGGCCAGGCCCGAGACGGCCGCCGCCGCGGTCTGCTGGATCATCGGCAAGGCCAACGAGCTGTTCTCCCCCGCGGGAGACGGCCGGGCGGTCAAGGACATGATGAGCCACTTCGGGCTCTCTGGCAGCCCGCAGCGGGCCGGCACCCTGCTGCGCGCCACCCGCCGAAGCCTTCCCGAACAGGGATTCAGGGACGCATGTGCCCCGAAATCCCTGTTCGGGAGCAGGGCGTCCACCCAGGCTCGAGTGACTGGCACGGGCTGCTCCGCCGCACTCGTGCGTCCATGAAACTTCCATGGCTGAAAGTTTCATGGCAAGCTGGCTGGCATGGGTGAGAGCGCCGGGCCGGTGTTCGTGGGCCGTCAGCGGGAGTTCGCCCTGCTGGACGAGGAGTTCAGCCGTGTGCGGGAAAGCGGCTCTGGGCGGCTGCTGCTCATAAGCGGGCGGCGTCAGGTGGGCAAGTCCAGGCTGCTCACGGAATGGATCGACCGCCAAGGCGCGCCCGCGGTGTTCTTCACCGCGTCGCGGCGCACGCCGGCCCGTGAGGTGGAGCTGTTCGCGCGCGACGTGGCCGATTCACAGCTGCCGTCGGCGCCGGCGTTTGCCGCCGGCAAGCCGGGCGACTGGGACGATGCGCTGGCGCTGCTCGCGTCCACGCTCGATCGCGGCGCGGCGGCGGTCGTCGTGCTCGACGAATTTCCGTACCTGGTCGCGGGAGACTCCAGCGTGGAGGCGACGCTGCAGAAACGCTGGGACCGCAGCCTCAGCCGCTTGCCCGTGCTGCTTGTGCTGGTCGGCTCTGATCTGGGGATGATGGCGTCGCTGGCTGCCTACGACCGCCCGCTGTACGGTCGCCCGAGCCGCGAGTTGGTGGTCGATCCGCTGAACCCCGCGGACATCGCCGCGCTGCTGGGGCTGCCGGCGGCAGACGCGCTCGACGCGTATCTCGTCGTGGGGGGATTTCCCGGGGTGGTCACCTCCTGGCCGCCCGGCACGGCCCTGCCCTCGTTCGTCGAACGGTCCCTCGCCGATCCGACGTCACCGTTGGTGGTCATCGGTGAGCGCAGCGTGGCCACAGAGTTCCCTGCGGACGCCCAGGCACGTCGCGTGCTCGATGTCATTGGCGCGGGCCAGCGCGGTTTCCGGACAATCGCGGATCGCGCGGGCGTGCCAGACCCGTCGTTGAAGCGCGCGTTGGATCTGTTGGTCAGCAAAGGCGTCATCACGGTCGAGGAGCCGGTGTCGATCCGCCCCGCTCCTAAACAGCGGCGCTACCGCGTCAGCGACCCATACCTGCGGTTCTGGCTCCGCTTCGTCGGGCCGCAGCTTCCCAACCTCCAGCGCGGCCGGGCCCGGTTGGTCCTACGCCGCATGTGGGAGGGGTGGGACACCTACCGTGGAATCGCGATCGAGCCGCTGGCGCGCGAGGCCGTGGAACGCCTGCTTCCCGATCCTCGTTTCGGTGACGCGTTGCTGATCGGGGGCTGGTGGGCCAGAGCCCATGAGCATGAGGTCGACCTCGTCGGGATCGCCGATGACCGGCAACCCGCCCGGGTGGAGCTGGTCGGCTCGATCAAGTGGCGCGACCGGACCACGTTCAGCGACGCTGACGCGCGGCGTCTCGCCTTAGGCGCCGCTGCAGTTCCTGGCGTCGATGCCAGCACCCGCCACGTCGGCATCAGCAGGGCCGGTTTCGCGACCACCGGCCTCGACGCGCAACTCGGGCCGCGGGACCTGCTCACGGCCTGGACGATCGATCCGCAGCCCGCCCTCGACCCACCCTGACGGACGAGCTCACACCGGGGTCGGCGGGTCGGGGAGGATGCGGCCGGCGGCGAGGCGGATGGTGCGGTGGCAGCGGGCGGCGGGGGCGGGGCGGTGAGTGACGACGAGCACGGTGCGCCCGGCGGTGAGCCGGTCGAGGGCGTCGGTGACCAGCGCCCCGGGGTGGGGTCGACGTCGGCGGCGGCCTCAACCACGTGGCCTCCTGGGGCAACAGCACGACGGCCCGACGCAGCGGCAGGATCCCAGTCGGCGGTGGGGCGCCCGTCGAGGAGCACGTGGCCCTGGTCGGCCAGCAGAGGCCGGCGGCCAGCTTGGCCAGCGTCGACTTGCCCGACCCGGTCGGCCCGGCGAGGGCGACCCGCTCGCCTGCCGCGACGTGTAGGGACACCCCGTCGACCGTGCTGTTGATCACTGCGAGTGGCTCGTCGTGGTGTCGGCGATGGGCGGCGCGACCGATCAGCTATCCCAGAGCGCGCTGATGGGAAGCGCGGCGAGCTTGCCTCCGAACGGGGTGGCCTCCGGCGCGGTGGTGAGCAGACAGCCGTACGTGAAGCGATCGCCGAGCCTGTCGGCGAGGAAGCGCAGCCCCCTGAGGTGGTCGGTGCGCGGTGTGCCCGTGGCCTTGACCTCGATGCCGACGACGCGTCCGTCGGGATGCTCAAGAAGAAGGTCGACCTCGATGCCGCTGCGGTCTCGGAAGTGGAACAGCGCCGCACGGGTCGTCGACCAGCTGAGCTGTCGCAGCAGCTCGGTGGCCACGAACGTCTCCATGAGAGGCCCCAGCGGCCCGTCGGGGTGCTCCAGCCGTTGCGCAGTGACCCCTTGGAGATGGGCGGCCAGCCCAGAGTCGGTCAGCATCAGCTTCGGGCGGCGGACGACTTTGGCGCTCAGATTGGTCGACCAGGCCGGCACCAGCCAGATCATGAACGCTGAGGTGAGATGGGCGAGGTAGCCGCTCACCGTCCGGGCTGGGATGGCCAGCTCGTTCGCCAGCGCCGTGGTGTTCAACTCGGTGCCGGTACGGGCGGCGCACAGGCGCAGCAGCCGCGGCATCTCCGAGGGCCGCTGCAGATCCGCGACGTCCCGGATGACGCGCTCGGTGAGCGTGCGGACGTAGCTGCCGAACCACGCTCCCCGTCTCGCTGGCTGGCGCTTGATGGCTTCAGGAAAGCCTCCCCGCAGCGCACGCTCGATCACGTCCCCACGTGTCATCGTTCTGCCGCGCAGCAGCGCGGCCGGCTGGTCAAAGACGATGTCGATGAAGGATGGTCCGGCGGGGGCGGCGAGCTCTCGTTCGGCGAACGGCCACAGTTCGATGATCTCCACTCTGCCGACGAGGGCGTCGGCCATGTCGGGCGCGGCCAGCAAGCGTGACGAACCGGTCAGCAGGAACCGCCCCGGTCGTCGGTCGGCGTCGACAGTGGCTTTGATCGCGCGGAACAACCGCGGCTCGAGTTGGGCCTCGTCGATCGCAAGTGTGTCAGCCACACGCTCCACGAAAGCGCGGGGATCGAAGGCCGCCGCTGCCCGTGCGGCGGGGTCGTCCAGCGTGACGATCTCGACGCTGCCGGGATACCGCAGCCCGCGGATCAAGGTGGTCTTGCCCGACTGTCGCGGCCCGTTCACGACGACCGCCGGTGTGTCCGCCAGTGCGGTGACCACGCTCGAGGCGATCGAACGTGGAAGGATAGCCGAGTCCATTGGACGAATCATACAGCGGATTCGTCCCTCATCAGTTGCGGATTAGTCCCCATTCTCTTGCGGGTTCGTCCCTAGAGTACTGCCGTTTTGTCCCGTCATCCTTGCGGATTCGTCCCCCCAGCACGTCCGGCTCCCGTCGCGGCGGTGGCGGTGGCGAGAACGGCGGCTGCGGCCAGCTCCTCGCCGGGCGGCGAGGCGCGGCGTCAGCGGTCAGCGGCGACGTGAGGCCCTGGGGCGGGGTGGTGGTTGGCGGTGGGTGAGAAGGCCAGGTGGAGGCGGCCCGTGGTGGGGTGGCGCAGGCGCTCGGCGTGGACGCGGAACACGGTCCGGATCAGCTCAGGCGTGAAGACCTCCTCAGGAGGGCCGGACGCCACGACCCGGCCGGCGGCCAGCACGAACACGTGGCCGCAGTAGGCGGCGGCCAGGTTGAGGTCGTGCAGGGCGGTCAGCGTCGTCACGCTCAGGCTCGCCACCAGCTCCAGGATCTCCAGCTGGAAGTGCACGTCGAGATGGTTGGTCGGCTCGTCCAGCACCAGCAGGCGCGACTGCTGGGCCAGCGCTCTGGCCAGCAGGACCCGCTGCTTCTCCCCGCCCGACAGGGTGGCGTAGCCGCGCTCGGCGAACGCGGCCATCCCCACCCGGGCCAACGCCCCGTCCACAATACGGTGGTCGGCGTCGGTGTCCCGGTCCAGCAGCCCCTTATAGGGGCCCCGGCCCATCAGCACGACCTCCCACACCGCGAAGTCGAACTCCGACGGCGGCTCCTGCACCACGACAGCCGTGCGCTGCGCCGCCTGCCGCGCCCCCATCCGCCACACGTCGTCGCCGCCCACCATGACCACCCCCGCCTGCGGTCGCAGGACCCGGTAGACGCAGCGCAGCAGCGTCGATTTGCCGCTGCCGTTGGGCCCCACCAGCCCCACGATCTGGCCCGGCTCGGCCTCCAAGTCCACCCCCGACACGATCGTGACCTGGTCGATCACCGCGGTCAGATCCTCGACGCGCAGCCTCACAGCGGGCTCCCCATCCGCCCCGACCGGCGGCTGCGCATCAACCAGATGAAGAACGGCGCGCCGCAGAACGCGGTGATGATCCCGATCGGCAGCTCCTCGGGCGCGAACAGAGTCCGCGCCAACACGTCCGCCCACACCAGGAAGACCGCCCCCGCCAGCGCCGCAGCCGGCAGGACCCGCCGATGGGCGGAGCCCACCAGCAGCCGCACGATGTGGGGCATCATCAGCGCCACGAACCCGATCCCACCCGCCACCGCCACCATCACGCCCGCCAGCAGCGACACCGCCACGAACAGCTGCTTGCGGAACCGCGACGTGTCCACCCCCAGGCTGGCGGCGGTCTCCTCTCCCACCAGCAGCGCGTCCAGCCCCCGGGCCCGCAGCACCAGGAAGACCGCGCCCCCCGCCACCGCCGCGGCCGGCAGGGCCAGGATCGACCACTGCGCCGCCCCCAGGCCGCCCAGCAGCCAGAACACCACCAAACGGGTGGCGTCACCGCCAGTGGCGGCCTGGAAGATCAAAAAGCTGGTGGTGGCCGACAGCAGGTAGGCGACCGCCACACCGGCCAGGATCAGCCGCATGGCCGACAGCCGCCGCCCGCGCTGGGCCAGCATGTACACCAGCGCCAGCGCCCCGAAGGCGCCGAGGAACGCCGCCGCCGACAGGCTGTAGACCCCGAACGGCGACAGCCCCAGCAGCAGCACCGCGGTCGCGCCCACCGACGCCCCCTCGGTGATCCCGATGATGTGCGGATCGGCCAGCGGGTTGCGGACCAGCGCCTGCAGGGTGACCCCCACCACCGACAGGCCCGCGCCGACGACCGCCCCCAGCAGCACCCGCGGGAGGCGGACCTCGAGCAGGATCCTCTCCCGCACCGGCGCCCAGTCCGGGTCGAGCAGACCGGGGAGCACGCGGTGCACGACGATCCGCCACACCTCGCCGGGCGCGATCCGCACCGGGCCGATGCCCAGCGACAGCGTGACCGAGACGGCGACCAGGACGCCCAGCCCGGCCATGACCAGCGCGAAGCTCGACCGGCGGCGCCGCCAGACGTCGAACCCGCCGCTGGGCGGCGCCGTCCGCGTGGCCTGGAGCTCCGACGCGTCCACAGCGTCGTGGCCCGCCTCCCCAGCTACTGCTGGGGGCCCAGCATGGTCAGCCGTGCTTGTGTCGGCCATCAGCGTTCGGCGGCTCAGCCGAGATCCGGGTAGAGGAACTCCGCCACGGCCTGCACCGTGTCCGCGTTGCGGATGCTGGGGAAGAACCCGATCAGCGGCAGCGCCAGGACCCGATCCTCCTCGATCGCCGTGACCGGCTGCTCACCGCCCAACCGCTGGATCAGCACGTCTTTCTGCGCTGACACATCAGGAGGGTCGCTGGCGAAATAATCCATGATCAGGATCACGTCGGGGTTGCGCTCCAGCACCTCCTCCCAGCTGACATCGACGAACTGATCCTGCACATCGCGGAAGATGTTCTCTCCTCCGGCGGCCTCGATCACCAGATTGGACGACCCCGTGCCGCCCACCGAGAACGGCGCGTCCAGCCCGCTGTCGTAGACGAACACCTTGACTTTCGGCAGGTCCAGCGCCTCGACTCCGGCTTTGACGTCGGCGAGTTGCGCCTCGATGTCGCCGATCAGCGCCTCGGCTCGGCCTTCGACCCCGAAGATGCGCGCGACATTGCGCACGTCCTGATGAATCTGCTCGAACGTGACCGGTATGGTCTCGGACTGGCACTGGTCGCTGAGCAGGTAGGTGTGGATGCCCAGATCCTCCAGCGTTTCCCGCGACACCCCCCGCTGCTCTGAGAATGCGCTGTCGAACGCGCCGATGACGAAGTCGGGCTCGACCGACAGCAGCAGCTCCTTCGACGGGAGATCCACCTCCGTCAGCAGGTTCAGCTCGTCGTAGGCCTCCTCGTACTCGGGTGGGACCAGATGCTCCTGGCTGTAGTGGCTGCGGCTGAACCCGACGATCTGATCCTCCAGACCCAGCGCGAGCATCATCTCCGTCAGGTTCTGGTCCAACGCGACCGCACGCTCGGGCGGCGCCTCGTACGTCGTCGTCATCCCGCAGTTCTCGATCGTGACCGGCTCGTACCCCGCGGCCTCCTGACCGCTCGCGCCGCCCGCGCCCGCCACCGCCATCAGCGCCGCCGCCATCCAGCAGGCGGCCAAGCGCACTCCGATCCTACGCGTGGATTGACAGAGCGGATTCAACGATTCAAAACGCACAATGACCTCTCCTTCTCCTCACCCGCCGGAGAGCGGCCACGCCACGAACCCGATTTCGCGGCATAGAGCAAATCAACTCACGCGACATCTCAGACCACCAGCGTCTCCAGCCGCGCAGCCCTACCACGAATACTAGAACACAGCCGCAAGCCGTTTGCAATTGAAATCCCGCCAGGTTGCTGCCCCCGAAAAGTATCTAAATATGCGGTCCGCGACTCAGCTTCCGCGCGATCCGGGGAGGTGTGGGGCGCGGCGAATGAGCAGTTCCTGTCATATTCGTCACGATGCGCTCATCGCCGGCCGGGGGCTCGACTACAGCTTTCCGTCGGATCTGACGGAAACCCGCTGGTCAACGCGGCGAGACGGCGGCTCAACCACAGCTTTCCGCCGGAACTGACGGAAACCCGCTGGTCAACGCGGCAGCGCAGGCATACGGCCCTCGCCGAACCGTCTTACGCGCAGGGGCGGCGAACCCCGCTCACGGCGTCCGCGCGAATACACGAACAGAACTGACGGAAGGCGGAAGCTCTCACCCTCTCTACCAGCACATTCATCCCCCTGGGTCAGGAGGTCTGGACTCACCAGGCCAGCGGGCGCTGCTCCCACCGGCGGGCGTCGTCGTCACCCCCGTCTCCGGCGCGAAACGCTTGGGCGGTGACGCTCGCGGGCTCGAGCCATAGGGCGACCAATCGGCTCGAGGTCCGGCCCGGATGGCACCGGTCGTGTCCGTCGAGCTGTCCTCACCGGCGGAAATGCCGTTCACGCCTCCTGCTTGAGGCTGTAGGGCTCGGTGAACGGCACGGATTCGATCTCTCGGCGGATCGCTTCGGTGCGGTCCCGAAGGTCTGTTCCGGCGGTGTAGTGGCGCTGGTTGCCGCGGCCGGCTGGGGAGATGAGGCCGAGCTGCACGAGCAGGCTCAGGTCGCGGATCGCCTGGTCGCGGCTGAGGCCCTCATCGTTCTCATAGGTGGCGCGGCGCAGGTGGCCGCCGGCGGCGGAGTACAGCGCGGTGACCATGCGCTCGTGCAGGTTGCGGGATTCGGCCAGCTGGCTCGCGGCGTCCCAGATGCGGGCCGTGATCGTGACCCGCTGGGCCACCAGCTGCGCCTGCAGGTGATGTGCCTGGAGGCAGAACCGCACCCAGCCGTAGGCGTCGCGCTCAGGACGGTACTCCCCGCCGTTGGTCCGGTTCAGCGCGGCATAGTACTGGCTCGTGTGCTGCATGCTCATCCCCAGCCACTCCTCGATCGAGGAGAACTCCGGGGCCAGCACCCGGTCCCGCGCGAGCAGCAGCGTGTGCAGGCAACGCGACATCCGGCCGTTGCCGTCCCGCCAGGGGTGGATGCCCACCAGGTTCAGGTGCGCCATCGAGGCGCGAACGAACGCGGGAGCGTCCAGGTCGCCGCCGCGCAGCCAGTCGATCAGCTCACGCATCAGCCCCGGCACTCGATCAGGATCAGGGCCGGTGTACACCGGGCGCCTGCCAGGACCGCCGGTGATCCAGATGCCACCGGTGCGGTACCGGCCCGGCCACTTCTCGGGACTGTGCTTGAGCATCATGAAGTGCAGAGCCGACAGCAGCATCTCCTCGTAGGCGAACACCTCGAAACCGGCGGCGTGCTGCCCGTAGGTCAGGGCATCGTGATAGCCCTGGACAGCCGCGCGGGCCGCCTCGTCCGGCTCTGCGGACATCTCCTCGCCCGACACCAGAGCCTCGGCGTCGTCGATGCTGACGACGTAGCCCTCGATGGTGTTGGAGCCCACGATCGCGCGGGCGGTCAGGCTGCGGCGCAGGGGGCGGTCCCAGCGGCGCGGCTCGATGAGCTGATGGCGCAGCTGCTGGCGGTGCTGGTCGATCTCGGCCAGCACGCGGCGGTCGGCGTCATCAAGGGCGGGAGTCTGATACAGCATCAGACAAGCCTACAACGCGACTCGCCTCCTGGCATATGGCGCTGGCCCCGGCGGCGACGGCGCGACGGCCAGCGCGACGGCCCCTTCAGCCCGGGCCGCTGCTGTGGCGCCAGCAGGAGGGCGGCCATCGCGGCGGGTACGGCCCAGATGGGCCCGTCGAACTCCAGGAGCGGGCGGGTGGCCATGACGCCGTAGGCGCCGGTTGAGGTCGCGCAGCGCCGTCAGCGTCGTCACGCCCAGGGTGGTCGCCAGGTCCCAGCACTCCAGAGCGAGCGGTTCCCAAGAGGGCTCAGGTTGCGGTAGGCTGACATCACGGGTATCCAAAATGCGGGAGGAACCTTCGATGTCACGGCGTATCGCCGTTTGTGCTCATCTGCTGCTCCTCATCGTCGCCTATGGCAGCGCCGGGAACGTCGCGGCGGCGCAAGAGCCGGCTGGCGATCTGGTCGTGGGAATCGGGGTCGACACGACCAACCTTGAGGGCGACATGGCCACACTCGGCCAAGGGAGCCCGAACGCGAACATCTACGAGCGCCTCGTGCGGATGGGCTCGGACTTTTCGATCGAGCCATGGCTGGCCACGTCGTGGGAGCTGGTCGACGAGGCCGCGGGCACCTGGCGCTTCGAGCTGCGCGAGGGGGTGACGCTCCACGACGGCAGCGAGCTGACCGCCCAGGACGTGGCCTGGACGTTCGACCGGATCGCCCGCGCGGGGGGCCGCAACATCAAAGCGCGGGAAGGCGGCACGAAGGTCATCGACGACCACACGATCGAGTACACGCCGTCCGAGCCGAACGTCAAGATCCCCCAGCAGCTCGTGCACCCCATCTTCGGGATCATGAAGGCCGGCAGCGACCCGGTCGCCGCGCCGGTCGGCACGGGGCCGTTCCGGTTCGTCGAGTACATCCCCGATGAGCTGCTGCGCGTCGAGCGCTTCGCCGATTACTGGGACCCCGACCACGCCGCCAAGGTCGCCTCGGTCACCTGGCGCTACCTGCCCGACGCCGACGCGCGGCTGCTCGCGCTGCGGGCGGGCGACGTCGACATCATCCAGGACGCGCCCCGCGACCAGCTGCGGCTCATCGACGACGATCCGCGGCTGGCCGTGGTCGCCTCTCCCGTCGGCGCGTACGAGGCGATCTCGTTCAACCTCGACGGGCCGCCGGGCTACCAGCTGACCCAGGATCCGGTGATCCGCCAGGCGGTCGCCGCAGGCATCGACCGTGAGGAGATCGTCGCGACCATCTGGCAGGGCAACGCTGAGCCTGGCGGCACGATCGTGCCCCCGGCGATGCTCGGCGACGCCGCCGGCCTGGTCGAGGGCGGACCCGAACACGATCCGGCGCGGGCCCGCCAACTGCTGGAGGACGACGGCTGGGTCGCCGGCGCCGACGGCGTCTACGAGCGTGACGGGCAGCGCTTGGAGCTGGTCCTGATCAGCGGTTTCCCGGACGCGGCCGTGCACCGGCCGATCCCCGAGGTGATCGCCCAGCAGCTCGCCGAGGTCGGCGTGGCGGTCGAGATCCGCGAGGTCAACGACTACAGCGAGACGCTGTCCGCTGGCGAGGGCGACCTGTGGCTCGAGCGCGGCAACCAGAACGACGCCGACCCTGCGTTCCTGCCCGGCTTCCTCTACATCAGCGACGAGGCCGGCAACCCCGTCGAGTACGGTCGCTGGTTCGGTCCCGGCCCCGAGTTCGACGAGCTGCTGCTGGAGGCCCGCGCCACCGCCGACCTGGACCGCACCCGTGAGCTGGCCGCGCAGGGGCTGCACATCCTCATCGACCAGACCCTGTCCGTCTACCCGCTCGCGGGGCTGACGAACCTGTGGGCGGTGCGCGAGGGGATCGGCGGGTTCGAGCCCCACCCCGCGTTCGTGCACACCGACTTCTCAACTGTGACCAAGGCGTGAGCGGCTGTCCTGATGCCGGGATGGGTCGCGCCTCGTCGGGTTCCGCGCTGAACCCCCTTTCAGGTCGCTGCACCCGACGAGGCGCGACCCCTGTGTCCACTCAGCGTGGTGCGTTTCTAGCGGGGCTTCGCCCCGGCCCGACGAGACATGGACGGGAGGGACGGCAGCGCGCTCGGTTGACGGCAGTTTTGTGGAGCATCCGCGACGTATATGTCGCCGATGCTCCACAAAAGCCAGCCCGACGTGACCCGCGACGCACGCAACCCGACCCCACCAGGCTTGACTCACGCGCAACAGGTCTCGCCCCTCCAAGCCCTCTAGCGAAGCGGAGCGCGGTTCAGGCGGCATCGATGCCGCCTGAAC
>JBOGEA010000025.1:0-26121 GCA_050743205.1 Egibacteraceae bacterium
CGCCTGAACCGCGCTCCGCTCCGCTTCGCCCGCAAGTCAAGGCCGCGCTTTCTCCAACACGTTCTTGGGCGCCGCCGCCAGGTACTGGGCGGCGGCGACCTGCGCCTGGATCAGATGGTCGCAGTGGACCGTCGAGGGGATCGCGACCGTGGGCAGCCCGGCGATCATGAGCTGGAGCAGCGCCATCTGGGCGGTCGCGTCCCGCATCGCCACCCTGTCGGGGTGGAAGTCGCCGTAGTCCAGCCGCGCGAGAACCCCTGCGCCTCGACGTCGCGCCTATGGGGTGAACAGGATCCTCTCCGCAAGCGTCAGCGGCCGGCCCGAGCCGCCGCGCCGCCCGGCCTCAACCACGTGCGCGAAGCGGCTGCAGACCACCTCGACAAGGCTCGCAGTCGTGGACGCGGTGACGCTGCTCATTCCTCTCCCCTCTGCGTTGCCTGATCCATAGACTAGGCGGCGCATGAGCGCTGACACCGCGTTGACCAGCACGACCTTGGCGTTGAAGGAGTGGGCCGCCGTCGCCGCGGCGCTGCTGGACGGGCGCCAGACCCTGCTGCTGCGCAAAGGCGGCATCCACGAGAAGGCGTTCACGGTCGGCGGGACCCGGTTCGTGCTGTTCCCCACGATCGCGCACAGCCACCGCGAGCGGGTCCGGCCCGAGCACCTGGCCGTGCTCGACGCCGGCGCGCGGGACGTCGACGAGCGGGATGCCACGTTCGTCGTGCGCTGCGGCGTGTCCCTGGTCGAGGCCGTGCCGGTCGCGCGGACCGAGGGACTGGACGAGATCGCCGACCTCCACATCTGGACGCCGCGCTCCATCCGTGAGGACCGGCTGGAGTTCCGCCCGAAGCATCCCCTGCAGGCGCTTGTGGTGCGCGCCTTCGAGCTGCCCGAGCCGGTGCGCCTGGCCCGGCTGGACTCCTACGGCGGATGCAAGTCCTGGCTCGACCTGCCGCTGCGCTGGGACGGCCAGACCGGCCGGCAGGTCCACGACGAAGCGCGCTTGACCAGCGACGCCTCCAGAGTGCGAGCCGCCGTCGGTTGAGCCAGCCGCTCCCCTGCGACAGCACGACGAGCCGCTGACCCAGCCGGGTGGCAGCGCAGATCGCCGAGGTCGCGTGCGCTTGGAGGTGGCTGGGCTCTGGAGGATCCGCCGTCCAGCGGCCCCGCACCGCTATACTTCCTGCACGCACCCGTCGGTGTGGCGGAACTGGTAGACGCGCACGGTTGAGGGCCGTGTGGGCTCATGCCCTTGGGGGTTCAAGTCCCCCCACCGACACCGCCTCTGAGCTGCGGGTCCCCTCGCATTCTCGCGCCTGGGCGCGCCGTTGCCCGCCGCAATGCCCAGCTTCACGCCTGCCTCGGGTGCAACTGGGATGAAATAACCCGTGAGTGGGGCAGCAGGCATTGACCCGCGCGACGTGCCCGGGTTTTGGGGTACGGACAGGTCCACTGCACCGCTTCACTCTCACCTGGACCACCTGGCCTGCCCCCGGCCGGGTCAGCGTGACCTCCAGGCTGCGCAAGAATGCCATGCTCTACGACCTGGCCCCGCCCCCAACCGGCAAGCGGGGACGCCCCCCGACGCAGAGGCGGCCGGCTGGGCGCCCCCGCCGACCTGGCCGCGGCCGCCAGCTGGGACAAGGCCACCGTGACCCGCTATGGGCGCCAACAGCAGGTGCGGGTCGCCGTGCGCCGCTGCCTGCGCTACGGCGTGTTCGGCGCCCAGCAGGTCCGCGTCGTGCTGGTCCGCGAGACCGATCCCAACGACGGCAAGGGCGGGTATGACCTGGCGTTGGCCGCCACCGACCTGGACACCGCGGCTGTGGGGATCGTCGCCCGGTATGCGGCCAGGTGGTTGATCGAGGTCGCGATCTTGCCACGCCAAACAGACCGCGGGGTCGGCCAGGCCCGCAACCGCACCCCCAGGGCGGTCGAGCGGACCGTGCCGTTCGGACTGCT
This sequence comes from Egibacteraceae bacterium, assembly GCA_050743205.1. GTDB lineage: Bacteria > Actinomycetota > Nitriliruptoria > Euzebyales > Egibacteraceae > JBOGED01. The sequence continues at coordinate 1,963 of JBOGEA010000025.1, forward strand.
CTGCCTGGAGTCTGGTCATCGTGTGGTACGCCCTGGCCGGGCACACCCCCCGAGGTCGTCGCTGAGCGCCGCCGACGGGCTGGCTGGTATGCCTGTAAAGCCAACCCGTCGGTGGCGGACATGTTCGCTGTCCTTCGGCGGGGCGCTGATCGCCGCCGAATTTCTCCCACAACACCCTGACCAGCCCACATCCGAACAAATCACCGCTGTATGTCTGGCCTGGGAACAAGCCGCAGCATAACTGCGAAAGTCGAGGAACTCTGGAGCCGGGCGAAATCACGTTTTGTTACGCGGCAAGGGTCTTCTTGGCACATGGCGAATGAAGACGCCCCGACGCCAGCCCGTTGTCGCGACGTCGCCTGCGCGGCCCGCTACACTGCATTTCGCGTCTTGCATGCGAGGTGCGGGCCCACCGCAAAAACGAATTCTCCGCTTGAACGGCAGTCAGCGCGGACAGCCAGCGCACCACTGCTGATGAGGCTCAGAGACCAGTGCGGGAATGAGTGGAGGGAAAGGGTGCTGCCGACCTTTTTGGGAATCGGAGTCCCGAAAGCGGGTACTACATGGATCTGCGACATCCTGAGGACGCATCCGGAGGTGATCCTGGCCAGCCGTAAGGAGGTGCACTACTTCGACCATCACTTCGACAAGGGCATCGCCTGGTACGAGCGCCGCTTTCCTGGCCCGTCGGGGGCTGCGGGACGGGCGATCGGAGAGTTCACGACACACTATCTGTACGACCCGGCAGTGCCAGCGCGAATTCGGTCGGTGCCCTCGGTCCAGCGGTTGATCCTGATCGTGCGGAACCCCGTCGAACGGGCGGTCTCCCATTACCGATTCCGCCAGCAGGTGGACGACTACAGAGGCTCATTCAAAGAGTTCCTCACCCATTACCCCTATGCGCTGGATTGGGGCCGTTACGCCACGCATCTGCGCCCTTGGCTTAAAGAGTGGGGCCTCGAGCGGTTGCTCGTCCTTGTCTACGAGGATGCGGTACGCGACCCCGTCGCCACAAAGAGGCAGCTGGCCGAGTGGCTGCGCATCGACCCAGCGGCATTCCCCGCCCAGGCGGGAAGAACCGCCTCGAACGCGAGCTTTCGCCCGCGGCACCACCGGGCGTACGCCGCCGCCACCGCGCAGGCCCGACTCCTCCGCCATCACGACTGGGACTGGGCCGTCAAGGCCGGCAGGTGGCTGGGCGTCAAGCGCCTCCTGTCCAGGCGAGCAAGCCAGTCCAGCCCGTCCGAGGTCAGTCCGCGCCTCCGCGAACAGCTGTGGAGCGAGTTCGAGCCAGAGATCGACGCGCTCGAAGCCATGTGCGGGCTGGACCTCGGTCGCTGGCGCGGGGGCAGTCTGACGACTTGATCGGTGGTAAGGTCAAGACTGTGCGAAAGCGGGCTCTCAGACGGGTGAGAACGGTGGGAAACAAGGTCTGGAACAGATACCGGTCAGCGCACAGCGGGCCCGGGGGCGGTGACCGGCAGCCCAGATGGCTGTTGCTCACAGCGACGTTCACGGCGCTGATCATGATTGCCGCCTGCACGCCGGTCCAGGTTCAGATTCCTGGCCAACTCGCCGATTTCCCTCCACAGCCACATCGGCGTTTCATCCGTGTGGGGACGAGCGACGGGAGCCAGTTCACCGACGAACAATTTAGATTCTTGGCCGCAAACTTCGACTATGTCCTGTTCGCCAAGTTTCACGGCGGCTTTGATATACAGCGTCAGCACGAGGCAGCGCGGCGCCTAGCGGAGCTGAACCCAGAGATACGGGCCTTCCCCTATATTTCAACAAAATACTGGTTCGAGCAGAACAAATGGGATGGCCCGCCGTTCGATCCCGCATGGTACCTGCGGAACAACGAAGGCGAAATCGTCTACCGCACGCTGCGTCGAGACGACTCCGGCTCAGAGAACGTGCCGTACGTCGACCTCGCCAATCCTGAGTACCGGAAATGGGCGCTTTCTACCATCCGATCCTGGTTGGCGGCGGCGCCGTACGCTGGGATCTCGTTCGACGCGGCCGTCCCCATCGGCGACGACGACGACGGGGACTTCATCCAATGGAGGCGGCGTATCGGTCAGGATAGGCTCAATGCGTACAATGCGGGCATGCGCACCCTTCTGGAGGGCGCGAAACAACTCGTCGGGGAGGATCGCGAGGTCATCTACAACGGCATCGCCCCCACCGTGGTGGTCGGCCCGAACCGGAACCTCGGCCTGCTCCAAGTCGCCGATGGGGCGCTGAACGAGCGATTCTGCATCGATGCCCATGGGCAGCTGCAGACGCTCGGGGACGACCTTCATCTGATGGAGCGCTACGAGGATCGGCAGCTGTTCCTGCGGACCAACTACCCCGACGATCTCCGGCAGGATGAGCGTGAGCGGTACGGACGGTTCTGCCTCGGCAGCTTCCTGCTGGGATGGCGACCGGGATTGTCTTATTATCAGTTCGGCGACGACTATACGGCCGATCAGCTCGGCAACGACATCTCCGTCATCAACCTTCCCATAGGCTCGCCGATGGGTCCATACCAGAGCGCCGGCGGCCTGCTGTCGCGGATGTTCACCAACGGCGAGTTGTACGTGAATGCCGGCGACCGTCCAGCGGTGGTGACACTATCGCGTACGTTGATCGGCGTGGACGCCGGAACACAGCCGACGGGGCTCGAAGCGGGCTCCACCATCACGGTGTCGCCTCGTGATGCAGTATTCCTCCTCGATCCGGACGCAACAGCCGCGCTTGAACGAACGCCTTGAAGCGGTAGGCTGTCGGCAGGGCAGTCGCGTAACAGGGGACCATGGCCGCAAAGCAATGCGGGCGGGATGAACGGGCGGGATAGAAAAATGGTATGTACCAACGTTGTCTCCATCATGATCGTTGGGGCGCACAAGGCAGGCACCTCGGCGCTGCTGCGGTATTTAGGAGCCCACCCCGGAATCCGTGCCCAGTCTCAGCAAGAGATGGTCTATTTCACGGATCCTCATCTGTCCCGCCGGGATCTGACCGAGTACTGGGATCGGTATTTCGGCCCAGTCACACGGCCGAGCGGCCTCGATCCTGCGCACCTCGGAAAGCTTGCCGGACTGATGTACGAGCCCGAAGGACTCGAGCGGCTCCGGCGCCATAACCCCGACGTCGAGGTCGTCGCCATCCTGCGTGATCCCGTTCGCAGAGCCTACTCGGCCTTCTGGTCAGCGCGGCTGAAGGGTCGGGAGCCGTTGACATCGTTCGAAGAAGCCATGCGCGGCGATCGAGCCCGTTTCAAAGCCGACCACAACAGTGCCAGAATATGCCAGTACCTCGATCGCGGTCTGTACGCCAAGCATCTGAAACGCCTCTACGAGCTGTTCGATCGTGATCGCGTCCACGTGTTCATCCTCGAAGAGTTCCAGCGGGATGCAAATGCCGTCGTGGCTGGGCTGTTTCGCCGCCTCGATCTCGAACCAGCGTGCCTGCCCGCGGTCGCAAAGCGGCAGAACGCCGCACGCCAACCCCGGTCGCTCCTGTTTTCCCGGCTGCGTTGGTCTCGAAGCCCAGTGACGCGTGCGATCAAGCAGACCCTCCCCTGCGGAGTCCGTGACGCGGTACGAGAGCGCCTGCTCCGCCTCAACGAGGTGCCGTGGTCGCCGCCCGCAATGGCATCAGCGACGGAACGTGAGCTGCGCGCCTACTTTGCGGAGCCCAACCGAGAGTTGGAGCGGCTCCTCGGCCGTGATCTGTCAATGCTCTGGCCGGGCACCATGGGCTGACCCGGGTCCATGGCACGCGACGCCCGTCAGGAGCCGGCGAGAGCCCCCGGATCCCCGCCCACTGATCCGCCATTGGGCCGTACCATCGCGCGGGGCACAGCGTGGTCGGGTATCAGCAGGTTCGGCGTGCTCGGCTTCGGCTTCATCGGCCAGGCACTCACCGCCCGCCTCCTCGCGCCCGCGGATTTCGGCTCCTACACCCTCATCCTGAGCATCGCCGGGTCGGTGGCGCTCGTCGCTCAGCTCGGCCTTCCGCAGAGCACCGTGCGCCACATCGCCCGCGCCAATGCCGCTGCCGGGGGAAGCCGAGCCCGACCCGCTCTGGCAACGGCGGCCGCGGCGGCCCTGGTCGCGGCCGGCGCAGCGAGCGCGCTGGTGCTCCTGCCGCTGGCGGGACTGATCGACCGGGCCTTCCCCGCGGTCGGGGTGAAAGCGGTGCTCGGCCTCTTCGCCGCGCTGGCGGGCATCCGGATTCTGGAGAACATCGCGCCTGAGCTGTTCAGAGGCGTCCACGACTTCCGCAACGGCAGCATCTTCGGGGGGTTTTTGAGCGCGGTGCTGCTCGCCGCTTTCACCGCGGTCGCGCTGGCCAGGGCAGACACGGCGTCGCTTGAGACCGCGCTCGCCATCAACGTCGCCGCATCGGCTGCCGCCCTGATCGCCGCCGCCGCACTGCTGTGGCGCAGGCTTCGATCACTGCCACGCGCGCCGAGAACCCTGCGGGGCAGCCTCGACCTCCTCAGCCCCGCGATCTGGGCCGCGAGCGTCGTCAACTACTCGATCACACAGCTCGACCTGTGGATAGTGGGAACACTCGGCGATGGCCGTGACATCGCGCTCTACAGCGCGGCGTTCCGGCTCGCCACACTGGTCACCACCCCGCTGATCATCGCGAACTTCGTCGTGTCGCCGCTGGTGGTGGAACTGCTGGCAAAGGAAAAACCGAAGCGGCTGCAGTTGGTGGCGCAAACCGTGGCCACCGTCGCTGGCGCGCCGGCGTTCGTCGCGCTCGTCGTATTCGCCACGTTTGGAAGCTGGATCTGCGGGCTGGTCTACGGCGACTTCTACATCGGAGCAGGCATACCGCTCGCGCTGCTCACCATGGGCAAAATCGCCAATGTCCTCACCGGTCCCTGCGCCATCGCCTTGATCATGTCAGGAGGCCAGCGCACGAACCTGCGCATCCTGATCCTCAACCTCGCCGTCACGCTGCCCATGCAGGTCGTCGGTTTCCGGATGGCAGGATTGGCCGGATTGGCGACCGCCACGAGCATCGGCCTCGCCATGCAGAACATCCATCAGGTGATCGCGGTCAGACGGCACATCGGCATACTCACGACGTTCAACCTTCCCCAGACACTGCGGCTCATTCGTGGCCTGGCCAGCCGAGACGCACTGCGTGACCTGCTACTCCCCAAGCGCAACAGGGGGGCATGATGACGTCCATGCCGAGAGATCACGATCGAGCAGGATCGCCAGTTCGTCCACGTCTTCCGCGTAACGCTGACGCATCTGCCCAATGAGCGTCTCAGGGAGTTCGGGCTTGTCGTTACCGAAGAGGCGGGCCAGCAGCACCTGGTCGAGGCCGACGATGACGGCGTTGGGCAGGAAGCTGATCGCCTTGCGGCGCCGCCGTGGCCGGTAGGTGTAGCGGGTGGCCGAATCCCACGAGAAGGCCAAGCGCCGGCGGGCCCGCAGCACACGCAGGCGTCTCATATCGTAGACGCCCTCGTTGCTACGCCTGGTCAGCGCCGCAGGGACGTGGCCGGGATCTACGCCGAGGAAGCGGTACACCCGTGCCAGCCCTCCCGGGTCGCTCAACTCGTCGCTGAGCAGCACCAGCACCTGATCGCGCCCGAACGCCGCAACGTAACGTCGAAGGTGGCGAGCGTAGAGGCCGTACTCGATCACCTCGCCCGCGTGGGGATAGCCAGGGTCAGACCACCCTTCGAGGAGCCGCCGGAGGCCCACCTCGGCGGGCTCGAACGGCAGGAGTCCGAACTGGACGTACCAGCAGTACGCCGATATGGCGCGAGCGACCGGATCACGGAGCACCGCCAGGATGCGGGCAGCCGGCGCGTCGGCCCGGATACGAGCGGGGCACTCCGGCCGCGCGAGGTAGTCCGGCCGGTGGATGCCCCGCCGCTGGCCGGGCTGAGCCTGGGCGAACACCCGATGAAGCTCTGAGGCCGGCGTCGCCGAGTAGAAGGGGTCCTCGAAGTAGGGCACCTCGTCTCGGCAGAGGAACACCTCGGGATGATCCAGCAGGCAGGCCCCCAAGTGGGTCGAGCCCGCCTTCTGCGCGCCGACGATCACGAAATCGACCGCACCCGGGCTCCTCACGGCGGGCCGACCGCGTACATGGGGTAGCCGAACGCCTGCAAGGCCGGGCCGGCCACGCGCTCGAACTCCGTGAGAGCGGCCGGATCGAGTAGCTGGCGCCAGGAGGGGCCGCCGTCGCCGCGCACGAAGGACGACCCATCGGCGTTCTGGCGCGCCAGCAGCTTCGAGGTCTGCTCCTTCGCCCGCATCCGATCCTTTGCGTTCGCCGCCACCGCCGCCTCTAACAGGTTGACTTCAGGCTCGACACCGAGGAACGCGAGGATGCGGGCCAACTCGCTGACCGTTGCACGCCGGAGATCCTCGTAGCGGACGGTCAGCTGCCGGTCTCGGGGCGCGAGCGCTCCCTGTACATGCGTGTGCCACGGTCCATAGCCGTCGATCGTCCCGGACAGGAACCGCGGCAGGAATGCCGCGAAATCGCCGGTGAACCCGCCGATCCGCCGGAGATGGTGCAGGTAGGAGACCGCGACGTCACGCCCGTCGCGCACCAGGTAGACGACGGGCTGGCCTCCGCGCCCCGTCAGCGCGTCGAGCGGCTCGTGGCTGCGGACCACTCTCCCACCGCTGGGCAGCAGCCGAGGCGCGCCCCGATGCCGGCCGATCGGGGGAAGCGCGTCGCGGACTGAGTCGAAGTCGACCTCCTGGCCGCCCAGGACGGAACCGAGGAGGAACCGCAGCCACGTGCTGCCCGACTTGGGATAGGACACCAGCACGGCGTCCACTGGGGTGAGGCCGAACTGCCGGAAGCGGATCAGCGGACGTCGGGCGACCGGGCGGAGGCGGGCGGGAAGGAACTCGCCGACGCGATGGATCAGGTCCGTCGAGCGTGTCATGGATGTCCAACCCATCGCCAGCGCGTGGCGGCGGCACGACGGTTGGCCTCCACCAGCCCGAAGACAATGCCGATGCAGACCCAGTCGAGCATGTGGAAGCCGTTGCCGGCGGTGACGGCGCGAACCAATGGGATGACGCCCACGGCGACGACCCACAGCTGGCGAAGGGACAGCGTCCAGCCTGGTCCGCCCGCGAGATAGCGGCGAACCTCCCGCAGCCAGACGCGCAGGTACGCGAGCAGGAACAGGGCCGTGGCCGCGGCGCCCAGCACACCGGCTGAGAGCCACGCGTCGAGCACGACGTTATGCGGTGGCCTCTCAACGGCGCTCGCCGCCGCACCGAGAACGGCCACCTCGACGGCGGACGGGACGTCACCCTGCACGAAGTCCACTTGGACGGCCGCCAGACGCGCCTGGTAGGAATCAGTGTCGCTGGTGAACCGGCTCCAGAGCAGAGACCCGAGCGGCGACGCCACCATCACGAGGACCACGAGCGGGATCGCGAGGACGGCCGCGAGTTGCCGCGGGCTCACCCGGTTCTGGACAAGCATTCGGAGACCGCAGAGCCCGAGGACGATGACCGGACAGAGGATGATCGCCCGGCTCAGGGAACCCACGACGAGTAGCGCTCCGAAGGCCACTGAAACCAGGAGCAGCCAGTTCCGCCATCGGGATCTGGCGCTGTGAGGGCGCTCGCGGCAGATGAGCGTGACGGCGAGCCCGATCAGCACCGCGGAGAAGACTTTATGGCGCAGGCTGGCGCTGGCGTCGGGAAGGACCGACGAGCGGAATGCCAGGCGAAACACCTGATGGCTCAGAATGTCAGGATCGCCCTTCGCGAGCGCTTCACCGATGAGCCGGAGCGGGTTCACCCCCTGCCGGAGCACCGCCGAGCCGAGACCGACGACGACGGCCACCACCGAGGCGACACCAGTCCACTGCAGGACCCGGCGCACGTTCCCGCCGTCGACGTCGAGGAAGAACGCCGCGACGAAGACCGAGGTCACGCCATAAAACGCCTGCCGGACCACCTCGGTGCGACCGAAGTACGGCTCGGCGCGGGTCAGGCCGATGACAGCCACGAGCAGCAGGTAGAAGATCCAAGCGCCGTAGAAGGCCCGGCGCCTTTCGAGGATCAGCGCGAGACGGCGGCTCGGGCGATATCGCATCAGGGAAACCGCTATGAACGCAACTGCCGCAAGGTGGTAAGGCTTGATGTTCCCGGAGAGAAAGCCACCGAGTGAGATCCACTCGAGCGTGAGGGTGGCGACGAGCGCCATGAACAGCAGTCCGCTCGCTCGTTCCAAAGGCGCCCAGCGCGTGACGGGCAGAGCGACCCGCACGAACGCAATGGCCGCAGGGCGGGGCAGAGACGTTGCCCCAGCAGGTCGGCGCACCGCCTTCGGCAGGACGCGTGAGGTCATCTCCTCTCCCCAGCCCGAGTGGGCGCCCGTTTCTGCAGAAATATCAACAGCGTGGTCGAGACGCTCTCCGGAAGGAGGCTCACCATGCGTTTGCACACCCATGCGCCCGGCAGGGAGTTACCGCAGTAGGCCGGAATGCTGTTGATCGTGTAGGAGCAGTCCCGGTAATCCTCTGGAGGAAAACAGCGGCGCACCGCTCGCCTGGTATTGAGCCTGTACACCGTGGGGAACACATCCAACGCTCGCCGCTGCGGCTGCAGTCGCCGCAACGCGGCATGATGCAGCTGATTGGGCACCAGCGTGGCGCCGAGACCTATGTAGCCCCACCGGTTCGGCGTGCGTGCACAGATCCACCCACCCATCTTCAGCACCCGGTGGAACTGGCCAGCCACGCGCTCGGGGTGGCGAAGATGCTCGAAGCAGAAGTCCGAGACGATTACGTCGATGCTTGCATCCTCGACGGGCAGCGCGCCGTCTTCGGTGATCACCATCGCCTCGTCCAGCGACGGGTTCGATAGGACGATCGGGTCGACGTCCACCCCGATCACTTTCGCGGCTTTTCCCTTGAGCAGTCGGAGCGCGCGACGGTACGGCGCCTGATCCTCCAGCACTTCCCTTCCCCGGCCAGCGCCGAAGTCCAGGACGGTCATGTCCCGCGTCAGCAGGGAGTTGACCCGGCCGTAGAACTCGACCGTCCCGTCGACCCGGCTGAACCCACCGGCTCCGATCTCGGGATACAGCTTCTCAGGCAGCCAACCCATCAGTTTCACCGTCCCTCACCGCAGCCTGTGGCTTGGGTGGGAGTCTCAGGAGCACGCGCTCGGCCGATCAGCTCCTCGTACAGCCGGATCCGGCGGCGAACCCACGCCCGCTCCGCGTACTGATCCTCGAAGACCGCCCGGCACCTCGCGCGCAGCCTGTCGAACCGCTCCTCGGCCCGCGCGAGCGCCCGCGGCAGCCGGCCCCACTCCGCGACGACGCCTGTCCCCTCCAAAGCGACGGCGTCGGCCACCGTGTTCGGCGGGAACGCCAACGTGGGAAGGCCGACCGACAGCGCCTCGATGTACACGACTGGAAACCCTTCGTACCACAGGCTCGGCATCACCAGCCCGGTCGCCCGCCGCATCTCGTCGAGGACCCTCGATCGGCTGACGGAGCCGAGGAACGTCACCGGCTTCTGAGCAGCCGACGCCTCAAGCGCGGATCGGAGCGGGCCGTCCCCGACGATCACCAGCCGGCGGTCGGCGGGCCACTCCGCCAGCAGCCGGTCGATGCCCTTCTCCTCGCTGAGCCGCCCCACGAACAGCCAAGCATCGCCGTAGCTGGTCCCAATGGCCGGCGCCAGGTGATCGGGAACGAAGTTCCAGTCGCGTACCAGCTTGGCCGCCGGCAGGCCGGCGTCCAGGTACAGCCGCCGCGCGCGCTCGGACAGCACGAGGATCGCCGACGCGGCCCGCAGCAGGGGATCGCCGGCGCCGCCCCCCAGGTTGGCGACCGCGAGGGGGAGGGTGGCCAGGCGAGAGTCCCGGTAGCACCCGTAGCGCACGCCTGACCAGCGCTGACCGTCGGGGCAGCGCGTGCACACGCGGCCGTCCCGGAACAGGTAGCCGTTGGCGCACAGCGGCCGGTAGTTGTGCAGTGTCACCACCAGCGGGACGTCCAGCTGCCTGACCCATCGCCGTCCCAGGTAGGGGAACAGGTTGTGCACATGGACGACGTCCGGCTGGAGGCCGTCCAAAAGGCTCAGCGGCGAGATGCCGAAGCCGCTGATCACCGTCACCGCGCCACGCGCCGCGTGGAGGGGCTTGGCGGCCATGTCGTCGTTGCGCACGCCCACGATGCGAACCTCGTGGCCCGCTCGGCGCAGCGCCTCGGCCTCCGAGTCGACGACGACGTTCTCCCCGCTCGGCACCGCATCCGAGTGGAAGTTATGGACCAGGGCGATTTTCACCGGCCATCACCCTCAAGGTAGCTCTGGGAGCGGTCGTAGCGCCACAGCGCCGACACGAACCCTCCGCAGCACCAGAAGGCGAGGTTGCGAGCGCCTGACCAGCGCTGCGACGTCAGTCGCCCGCGCTCGATCCGCACCAGTCCGTAGTCGGCCCGCCGCTGTGGCTCGAACAGATGCGTCCGGCGAACCCCCTGCTCAAGCGCCTGGGTTCCCACGCCCACCAGATCGGTCCCGAGAAAATCGCCGATCCGGCCCAGCACGGTCTCGGGATCGGCGACGAGGTCCTCGTACCGGCAGAGCAGGTACCGGTCAGGGGCGAGCCGGGGACGGAGCAGGACCGTGGCCGCGAGGTTCTTGGCGAGCCAGCCCGCCAGCGCAAGGGCTGGCTGGTAACTCTGCCCATCCAGCTGGGTCCGCCGGCGTCGGGAGGAGAGGAACCCTCGACCGTCGCGGACCAGGTGGATGACCCTGATGTCATGCTCGCTGTCCAGCGCCAGCGCCGCAGCCCGGCTGATGTTCTTGGACGAGTCGACCAGCAGCCAACTGCTGGTGGCCTCGGCCACCAGCGAGAACATCTGGTCGAACACCTGCGCGTACTGGCGGCGGGCGGGGGTCCCCACCAGGGTCCAGTGAAGGCGCCGCTCCTTGAGCGGCAGACGGAACAGCAGGTTGAGGCGCCTCAAGTCGCTGGATCGATCGAGTCCGGCGACGACCGCGCGGCATGGATCGCACGAGGCCGCAGCCAACCCGCAGTCACACGGCCCGCCTTGGGCGAACCTCGGGAACCTGCCGACCTCGCCAAGGCTGCGAGCCCCCTCGGCCTGGCCGATGAGGGCGTCGAGCATCGTCGAGCCGCAGTTCTTCGCGCCGACGAGGTAGGCGACACGAAGCCGCCGTCCTCCCCGCAGTGGCGAGGCGGAGGTCGCGTCGCTTGGGTCGCCTGGATCGCCGGGGTATCCGAGCCAGGCGTTGGCGGGCATGACGCACGCAGCGATCCGCACCTGCTCCCGTGCCGTCAACGGGACCCGGCGGACCGCCGCCTCCCGCCGGTAGGTGGTCTCGAACCGCTCGAAGACCACGGCGGCCGGCGGCAGCCCGCAGAACGCGAGGATCCGGCCGATCGTCTCAACATCCAGCTCCTCGAGACGCAGCTCCAGGTACCGCGCGGGCCCCAGGCCGCGGCCGAAGGTCGACGACTGGTCGATGCACGCGCGCCATTGGAGCGCCGAGGCCTCAAGCCTGCCCAACTCGTCGGCGATGGCCTGCAGCCCGGCGAGGCGTGGGCCGTAGAGGGGCACGTGACCGCTGAGCCCACCCACCGCGCGGCTCAGCAGCTCACGCGCGTAGAACGGCAGCTGTGACAGGCGGGCCTCTCCCACACGCCGGCGCAGCTTTCGGACCTGCTTGCCGTCGAACCCCTGCGCGCGGCGGGCCCAGAAATCCCGCATGGACGGCACCGCGCCCCATCCATTCCGGGTGATGTGGACGAACCGGGCGTCCGGGAACACGGCATCGACAAAACCAGGCCGCACCGAGTTGCTGGGCGACTTCTCCACCAGCCGGGTGGCGCCTCGCTGGCGCAGGATCGCCGCAAACCCGGCGTGGATGCCAGCCACCACCCTCGGCGTGGCATGCTCGGGCCGCAGCTCGTCGGACCGCCGGTCGTTGCCGTACCGCCAGATCATCCTCGGCTCACTGGCCAGGGCGACGTCGGGATGGCTGCCGAGCACCTGCGCGAGCAGGGTGGTCCCCGACCGCGGCGCGCCCAGGATGACGATCGGCGCCTCGATCCGGGCTTCGCTGCACTGCGCCGGATCAGTCCCGCATTCCTGACGAGACCCGCACGATGGCGCTGGCGTCGTCTCGGTCATCCGCTTCGACTGACAGCGTCGGTCAGCACCCGCTCGAACCGATCGGCGATCGGCTCGATGTCGAAGACGCTCTCGGCGTATGCGCGGGCCCGGCGTCCGCATTCCTCTGAGAGCTGGTCATCCGCCAGCAGCTTCTCGACCGCGATCGCGAAGCCCTCCGTGTCGTCAGGCTCGACGACGAGGCCCGCTCCGGCTTCGGCGAGCCTCCACGCGTTGCCGTTCTCCCGCGGCATCGCGGCGACGATCGGACGGCCCGCGCAGAAATAGGTGAGCACCTTCGAGGGCACGGAGAACATGCCGGCTTCACTGGTCAGAATCGCCAACAGCACATCAGCGGTGGCCAGCACCTCTGGCAAGCGTTCGTAGGGCTGATAGGGCAGGACCGAAAGGTTCGTGATTCCGAAACGGTCACGCTGCTCAATCAGCCATTGAGCGCCCATGCCCTGGGATATCACCACAACCCGCAGATCGGGATCGTCCCGGCCGCGCAGCGCGACCTCAAGCAGCAGCTTAGGGTTGTGCTTCAATCCGAGGGTTCCCGCGTAGAGCACCACCCGCTTACCGTCCAAGCCGTGCTCGCACGCCCATGCGTTGCCGCGCGGACACGGTTGGATCTCGTCGAGCGGCGCCCAATTCTGGATCACCGTGCAGCGACGCGTGTCCACCCCCCACAGCCACAGGATCGGCAGGAAATCAGCGGTGATCGGCACCACACCCGCCGCTTGCCGCAACAGGGCCCTCTCGACCAGCTGAAACCCCCAACCGGCCGCCCTCCCGGCCTGTCCCATGCGCGCACTTGCGTAGTGGCTCATGGCGACGCTGTAAAGGTCCTGCAGCCAGAAGACCCACGGGGTGCCGGCCTGGCGGCACCATCGGGCGGCTCTGGCCTTGGCGAACAGCGGGTCGTTGCTGGACAGGATGACGTCGGGGCGAAAGCGGGACGCCCGCCGGGCGAAGGCGCGGCCGTAGGCCAGCTCCTGACGCATCCTGCGCGCCCAGGAGTACCGGTCGAATGGACGTCCAAGGTCAATGCCCTCCACGGCAAACCCTGCCGGATCATCGCGGCGGCGGGAAAGCGCTCCCCTGCCCGTCTCGTACGACGCGCAGTACACGTGAAGCACCCGATGACCCCGCCCTGCCAGCTCACGGCTCAACTGCACTTGAAACGGATGCCCGGAATAATCATGAACAATGATCCGCACCGCTATTTTCCTATTTGCGACACGGCTGAATTAACCTAATAGACGCAACGCCCATCACGTTTTATCCGCCCGCTCTTCTCGTACCGCCCTCCCGCAGGGCATTCGCCCCTCAAGAGGCATATTGTTATCCCTATTCACATCCCGCGTCGAGAGTATGCCAGACAGCGAGCCCGGCGGAAACACTCAAGGACAAGTTCCAGAACCTCCGCAGCAGCCGTGACTTTCGACAAGGACAACTTCGTGCCCAATGCCGGCTTGATCGCCCAGCGTTGCCGGCGCAGCGGCTGGGGATCGCTGAGCTTATGGGGACCGCGTGCGCCTGGAGCCCGGGCCCGGTGGCCAACAGCGGCGCGAAGGCGCCCGCTGTGCTCGGCGGCATGCTGGCCGGGGGGTACTGGCACCCACGACACCGACGTGCCGCGCGCCTGCTGCCGGAGCGTGCGAACAGAGGATCCGGGGCACATCCCGCGAGACGTTGACGGGGTTGGACCCATCGGCGCCGCAGAAAAACGGTATTGAATGCTGCGGAAAGGCGGCAGCGTTGTCGTTCGAGTCGTTCGAGTCGTTCGAGAGGCCGAGGCCGCTGCGTTCCGCGCCGATCCCGACGCAACGCTGCGAGGTTTGAGGAGCCTGTCCTCCTCGACGAATGGCAGGTGGCGCCGGCGTGCTGGGCGCGTCAAACGAGCGGCCGACGACACCGTGGGTGTGGTGACCGATCTCACCCCGCGGGAGGCGGCGCGGATCAACCGCAAGACCGCAGGCGACTACGAACGGCTGCTGCGCAAACCTGTTCGTGGCGTCAGCCCGCCTGTCAGGCGCGGCCGTAGGCGGCGAGCAACGGGACGAGCATCTCGTCGGGGGTGAGGCTGCCATGCTGAGCGACGAGGTTGACCTCATTGGGCATCTTCGGGTCGGTGAAAGCGGCCCGGCCCCGGGCGGCCAGCACCACATCGCCGATGCGGTGGCGGATCTCGGTGGTGGCGCCGGTGCCCAACCAGCCGTCGTCGAAAAGCTCGTCGCGCATGAACACCCAGGCAAGGCCGCCCAACCGCTCCGACAGGACCGCGTGCAGCTCAGCCGCCGCACCGCGCCTGGCGTACAACGACCGGAACCGGCCCTCGCCGGCATAGGCGGCGACCAGATGGTCGAACTCGCCAAGGCCCACGAACTCCCGCTTGCCGGACTGGACCTGACCATGGTCAGCGGTGACCAGCAGCGCGCAGTCGCCCGGCAGGCGGTCAAGCAGCAGCCCTACGAGACGGTCGGTCTCGGCCAACTCAGCGGCGAGAAACCCGTTGGCCAGCCCATGGGCGTGCGCGACCTTATCGACGCCGTCGTAGTAGGCGTAGACGAACCGCGTGCCGCCCGCCACCAGCCGGCGCACCTGCTCGACGAGGATCGCGACCGTCTGCCAGCCCAAAAAGTCGCTGCCCCGCAGGTGCGCGGCCGTGAACCCGCTGTCACGGAACTCCGCGCGCGTCACGACCGGGACCTTGTGCCCCAAAAACGGCGGCACCGGCTGCACCCGCGCCGGGTCGGGGGCGTTGTTGCGACCGCCCGGCACACGCCAGCGCAGCACGTTGAGCACCTGGCCGCCCACCCGCATCCGGTAGCCGACCATGCCGTGCTGAGCAGGCGTCAACCCGGTTGAGATCGACGTGAGCGCGGTCGCGGTCGTCGAGGGGACGACGGCGGTGATCGGCCCGCCCTCCATCGCTCCCAAGTGCGCCAGCGCGTCGCGGTGCTGCTCGATCGTCACCCAGCCGAGCCCGTCGAGGACCAGCAGCACGACGCTGCGCGCCATCGCCGCCGGCTCCGGCAGCCACGCGGGGGTCTCCCCATCCAGCAGCGCCGGCACCAGAGCCCCGACCCAGGCGCCGTCATACGCGGGACGAACCGGCGCTGGCGAGGTCGGGGCTGAGGTCACGGCCCGAAGACTATGCCACCAACAGTGACCGAGCCGCGATCAGCACACCGCCCACGATCACGAGGCATGCTGTCCCCAGGGGCAGGACCCGGGCCGCTCGGTCCAGCCAGCCCCAGGTCGCTACCCGCCGCTGAAGTCCGCTGCTGGCCCGGACCAGCAGCCAGCCAGCCAGCGCCGACCAGCGCGCCGCGGCCATGCCCAACCCATAGGCCGACACCAGCACGACCCCGAACCAGGCACGGCCCAGCCGACGCCCAGGGCGCAGACGCATGGGAAGATGCCCCTGTGATCACCCGCGCCGCCAGGCATTGGTGCCCGTCGCACATAGGGCGCCCAGATCAATAACGGTACGACTCGACCCGGAAAGTGTTGATCAGCTATCAGCGCTTGCCCATAAGCGGCGCGTTGGCCACACTCAACTGGCACGCCAACTCATCGAGGTGAGGATCCGCCAAAGCGGAGACGTCACCGCCCAAAATCGGGCTCTTGGTATGCACCCATGGGTGGTGCCGCCACCAGTCCTCCTGACGCTCCAGGGCGAACGTCCTGGTGTGCACTTCCGGGCGAATGAGCAGTTCCAGCCACATCTGTCACGATGTGCTCATCACCAGGCCTGACCCAGCCACCCACGGACGTGTGAAAGGACCCAAAAATTGCTAACGAACCGCCATGCACCACAGGCAGCAGGCATACCTCCAACCCACCCCTCGAACCCGGCGTCGAACAAGTCGCCGATCAGATGGCCACCACCCTTCACTTCATAAGGCCCGCGGCGAACGGATCGGCCACGTTGTTGAGCTGCAGCTTTCCTTCGCATACGAAGGAAAGCCGTGGGTCGGGTGAGTTTGCGGCAACCGTCGAGACGGTTACGGCGTCGGCCCGATGTTCTTGTGTGGTGCTGGCGGGTGAGGAGCACCGACTGGCGACACCGCACCAATTATCTCACCATGTCAGGAGGTCTGGACTCGTGGAGAAGATCGATGTAGCGGAACTGCCTCGGGTCTATTTCTACCGTCTGGTTATTGAGCACGTTTGCCGCGTTGCCGGGCTCCAAAGTCTTCTCGATCACTCGAAGGCCACGGCGGCCCATATTCTCTGCCCACCGCGTGTAGGTCTTTGTGCCGTGTACCAGCCGGTCAAAGCGGGCGACTCCCGTCGATGGAAGGCGGCTCTGCCCTGCCTTCCGGAGGGCGCGTCCCGCCCGTCCGGCAGTACTGAGCGCTCGCCCGCCTCGGGCGGCGCCTGAGAGGAGCCGGCCGGCTCCGGGCAGGGCCATGAGGGCGGCGTCGACGAGCAGGGTTTTCCAGTCGCCGTTGCCGGTGGCGGCCAACGCGGCGTCCAACAGCAGCGCGGCGCCGCCGGCGATCAGCGCGATCGGCCCGAAGATCGGAGCCAGGAAGGGAATGAGCGACAGGACCCCAGCGATGCCCGCGCCCGTCTTGAGGATGTTGGACAGCCCCCGCAGGATGTCGGCGTGCTCGTCGACCCAGCGGTCCACCGCGTCCCACGCCCGCTTGTACCAAGGATCGTTCTTGACCCCCAGATCCTGGGCGTCCTCCAACCTGCCGACGGCGGCGCTCTCCGCCGCCTGACGCCGGCCACGAAGGTCGGCGACCTGGCCGGATACGCCGCGCAGACGTTGATGCGCGTCCGCGATGGCCTGGTCGTAGCCGGCCGTGGACGCGGTCGGGTCCGCGGCCTGGGCCTGGTCACGACGGCGGACCAGGCTCCCGCGCGCCTTGGGCTCGGGCGAGCAGGGCCCTGGCCTGGGATTGCAGGTCACCCAAAGCCCGCGCGTAACCGCCCATGCCCTCCGAGGCGGCCTGATAGGAGTCGTGCAGCTTCGCCAGACGCGGAGGAAGCTCCGCGATCTTCTCACGGAACGCATCCGCCGCCTCACCCCGCCAGATGCTGTCATCCACCGAGGCGGCGAACGCGTTCAGCCTGGACTGCGCCTCACCGGCGTTGCCGGCCGTCGTCGAAAACGCCCGCGCTAACCCGTCGAACGCGCCGGGATCACCCGGAGCCGGGTCGCCTCCCAACGCCGCCCAACTCAGCGTGGCCACTGCCACCCCATCTCAGCCGCCGCCTCTGGTCGCCTCCGCCAGTTTCGCCTCCTGCTCGTGGTAGGCGATCGCCCCCTGAACCGGCCGAGCCTCTGCCACATTCCAACCACCCTGACCCACGCCTTGCGAGGCGCGTCTCTCCGAGACGGTGAGGGTACAACACGCGACGCGTAGCGCATCGGAGAGCCGATTCGGAACCGTTGGCATCTTTGCCGTCGGGTTGGACACCGATGTCAACCGGCTGGCCGAGGAGGGAATGGCCCAGCTGGTCCTCGACCCGGACAACCCGGTCGTGGCCATCTTTGAGGGGACGGCGACGCGGGTGGTCGGGCGGAGCAGGGGCGCCACCGAGGGGATGCCCCCACCCCGGATCGACCCGGCGCCGTGGGAACCGCCAAGGCTACCCGCCTCCCGCTCCCAATGGGGCCAAGGACACAGGCGGCGCAGGCACGGACCTGCGTTGCCATGGCAGAGATCATCAGCACCGCCGCCGCGCAACTGGAGATTGCCCGACCGCCCAGCCCGTGACTGCCGCCCCTGCCCCCTCTTCAGCCTCCCAGACCGCGATCCGGCGGCGGACAGCGAGGTCGCACCCACAGCGATTGGGCTGAAATCACACCCGAAGGCTATGGCACCGACAGTGAGCGAGCGGCGATCAGCACACCGCCAACGATCACGAGGCAGGCCGTCACCAGGGGCAGGACTCGGGTCGCTCGGTCCAGCCAGCCCCAGGTCGTCAGTCGGCGCTGGAGCCCGGCGCTGGCCCGGACCAGCAGCCAGCCAGCGCCGACGAGGGCAGCGGCCATGCCCAACCCGTAGGCCAACACCAGCACGACCCCGAACCAGGCACGCCCCAACGCGACACCCCCGAGCAGCACGAGCAGCGCGGAGGGGCTCGGCACCAGCCCACCAGCCAGCCCCGGCGCGATCAGACTGCGCCACGGCGTCCTCTCAGCCCCGACCTCCGCTGGGTGGTCATGGCCGCCGTGCGGATCGCCGTGTCCGTGGCCGTGGTAATGGTCATGGTCATGGTCATGGTGGTCGTGCGAGTGTCCGTGGTCATGGTGGTCGTGCGAGTGTCCGTGGTCATGGTGGTCGTGCGAGTGTCCGTGGTCATGGTGGTCGTGCGAGTGTCCGTGGTCATGGTGGTCGTGCGAGGGTCCGTGGTCATGGTCATGGTCGTGGTCGTGGGAATGGCCGTGCTCACCGGTGCGCCAGCGCGCGAGGGCGGGGCGGAGCAGCGTGAATCCGACCACCGCGAACAGCAGGCCGCTGGCCGCCCCCAGCGTCGGGTAGAGGCGCTGCGGGGCCAGAGACTGGCTGGCCGACACCACGATTCCCAGGACGAACACGCCCAGGGTGTGGGTGACCGCGACGGTCAGGCCGAGCGTCAGCGCCTGGCTCGCCGCGCCGCTGCGGGCGACCAGATACGCCGCCATCACGGTCTTGCCGTGACCAGGCGCCAGCGCGTGGAGCGTGCCCAGCGCCACCGCGAACAGGAACGCCAGGATGCCGAACGAGACCGTCAGATGCTGGCGGGCGACCAACGCGGTGAATGAGCGAGACAGGCCGTCGACCGCGCCGAACGCCCCCGTTTCCGCCTCAGCGAAGGTCTCGGGCAAGCTCGCGGCCTCACCGCGGGTCGGATCGACGAGCAGCCTGGCGGTGGTCTGGCGCAGGGGCGACGCGATGCGCGTTTGGGGGTAAGCGGTCAGCCGCCGGCTGATCGACTCGCCGTCGACGTTGTGATTGACGAGCATCGTCCGGTCCCCGACGGCCGTGACCTCCCGCCAGCCGATCCGGTCTCGCAGGGTCAGGTCCTCGAACTCGATCGAGGGTCTGCCTCCCAGCGGGCCCGTCGACGCCACGAAGGCGCACTCCAACCGCAGCGTGAGCAGCCCGGCCTGGCCCGCGGGGAACGACAGCGTGGAACCGGCGGTCCGGACAGGGACGCGACCTTCGTTCACGGTCAGGTCGAGGCCCTGGGCGATGGTCCTGCATTCGCGGTCGCGGTAGGCGGCTGCTTCGGCGTCGCTGACCTCGCCGTCGGCGTCGGCGTCGACCCGCTGGCGAGTCTGGAACGCGGGGATCTCGGCGAGGTCGAGCACGTAGTCGATCCGGGTCGCGTCGCGACCGACGATGAGCCCGGCGTAGGTGTTGGCGGTGAAGTTCCCGAGCGGGTGCGCGCTGGCCGGGGCACCCCACGAGAGCACGCCGAGCACCGCGGCTCCGGCCAACGCGAGCAGCCGGACAAGCGGGCGCCTCATCGCCGCGTACACGCCGAGCACCGCGACCGCGACCAGCGCGAGCAGCCGGACAAGCGGGCGCCTCATCGCCGCGTACACGCCGAGCACCGCGACCGCGACCAGCGCGAGCAGCCGGACAAGCGGGCGCCTCATCGCCGCGGACACGCCGAGCACCGCGGCCGCGGCCAGCGCGAACAGCCGGACAAGCGGGCGCCTCATCGCCGCGGACCCTCCGGCGCCATGACTCCCAGCCGGTCGGCCAGCGCGATCGCGTCGGCCGCGTGGAAGGTGGAGAACCACGGGTTGAGGTCGAACGCTCGGCGCAGCTCGTCCCGCGCCCGGTCCGGCTGCCCAGCGGCCGCGAAGATCTCGGCGGCGTGGTAGCGCAGCAGCGCGTCGGCGGTGCCCAGCCGCAGCGCCCGTTCGGCGTACCCGATGGCCTCGCCAGCGCGGCCGTCCTTGCGCAGCGCCCAGGCCAAGGCGTCGTTGGCGAAGATGTTGTCCGGCCGCGCCTCGTGCGCCGCGCGTGCCAGCTCGACGGCCTGGCGGGGATCGCCGTGATCGGCCTCGAACAGCGCCATCTCCAGGTCGGTCACCTGCCCGGCCTGGCGCGCCAGGGTGGCGATGGTCCGCACCAACGCGAACGTCTTGGCCGCGTCCTGAGCGCGACCACCCGCAGCCTGCAGCTCGCCGAGCAGGATCACGGCGGCGGGCTGCGGGTAGCGGTCGACGACCTGGGACAGCAGGCTGATCGCCTGGGCTCGCTCGCCACGCGCGGCGAGCACGCGCGCCCGGCCCACGGACGCGGGCACGATCCCGGCGGCGAGCCCGTCGGCCCGCTCGTAGGCGACCCGCGCGGCGGCAAGCTCGCCCTGCTTCCAGTACAGGTCGCCGAGCAGCGCGACGACGGTCGCGTGGTCGAACGAGGCGCCGGCGCCGGCCGCGTCGGCCTGGCGCATCGCGATGACCGCGCCGGGCAGGTCGCCGTGCAGCTCGCGGAGATACGAGGCGCGCGCGAGCGCCGGCAGGCCAGGGCGGGTGTCGAGCATCCGCTGGAGATGCTCGGCGGCGGCGGCGTAGCGGCCCAGCTCGACCTCGGCATCGACGATCACGCCGAGCGCGTCGGCGCTGCGCGGCAGCGCGGCGAACGCACGCTCACCGTAGTCCAGGGCCTCGGAGAAGTCGTGAAGCGAGAGCGCGAGGTTGCCACGGCCCAGCAGTGTTGCCGGGTCGTCCCGCACGACGCCGTCCGCCTTGTCGAAGGCGCTGCCCGCCACATCGTAGAAGGCTGGGTCTCCCACCTGCACCGCCCGCCTGGTGTAGAGCACGCCCAGCTGCTGCCAGGCGAGCAGGTCATCCGGCTGCGCGGCCGTCCGCTGCTCCAGCCGCGCGATCTCGGTCGCGAGGGACTGGTCCAGTGCCGGGATCGGGTAGTCCGGCCCAGCCTCGGAGTCAGCCAGCACGAACCGCCCAACAGCGAGGCCGAGGACGAGCACCAGCGCGAGCGCGCCGATGAACCGGCCAGAGGGTCCATGGCCCCGAGCGCCGGAAGGGGGCCGATGCTCGGCCCCCTTCCGGTCGCCTCGACCTGAACCTGTCTGCGTGTCAGGGGTCCTGGTCTGTGGCGTCATGGCGCTACTTCAGCGACTTCTCGGCCGGGTCGGTGACCTTGCCGGGGTTCGGCCGGTAGCTGTAGCCGTTGAACGGATGCGGGATGTACGGGAAATGCGTCAGGAACGGTTGGTCGTTCCCCGACACACCGTCGCCGAGCTGGTTGTTCGGCGCCTTGTTGAAGTCCGGCGTGAACGGCGTGCCGCCCGCCAGCGCGCGGAGCGCGATGTCCACGACGTCGTCGTTCAGACGGCGGCCGTTCGGGAAGCCGTCCTTCTCGCCACCCAGCAGCCCGAGCGGGTTCGTCTTGTTCGGGTCCGTGTTGGAGGGCTTGATCGAGGTGTTCAGGCGGAGCATCTCGGCCGGGCGGACGTTCTTGGGCTGGTTGAGACCCTCGATGCCGGTCAGGAAGATCGCGACCAGGTCAGTCCGCGGGGGCTTGGGGACCTTCACGCCCGGGTAGAGGACCTCGATCAGGTTCGCGAGGATCGGGTCGGTCACCAGCGGGATGGGGCCCTCGGTCGACAGCGGTGGGGCCTTGATGGTCGGGAACACGTCGGCGTCCACGGACGGTGGGATGGCGTTGAACGTGTCCTTGATCTCGGTCGGAACGACGACCTCGTTCACGAGCGGGTTGCCCAGACGCGAGATCTGGACGAACGGGCCGTCGTGCTTCGGCTTCGCGCCGTTCCCGTCAACGAACGTGCGGGTCTGGCGGCGGGCGGTGGTGGACCACACGCCGATGACCGGATCGTCCTTCTTGACGAGCTTCTTAATGGGGACCTGGAGGACGACGGAGTGGACGTTCACGCCATCGGTGGCGTTGACGCCCTTCTCCTTCGGCAGCTTGATCAGGTGCGCCTCGTTGAACGGGCGCAGGCCACCCAGGTCGAAGATCGAGCCCAGGTCGACGGGGAAGACCTCGTCGCGCTGGCCAGCGAAGGACACCAGCTCGCCGACCTTCACGATCGCC
The DNA here is from genome assembly GCA_050743205.1 of Egibacteraceae bacterium. Taxonomy (GTDB): domain Bacteria; phylum Actinomycetota; class Nitriliruptoria; order Euzebyales; family Egibacteraceae; genus JBOGED01. The sequence goes on from JBOGEA010000025.1 coordinate 24,162, forward strand.
TTGTCGGCGAGCGCGGGGTAGTTCGGGGTCGAGCGCGGGCCGATGTTGTTGGGCGGGACGGGGAGGTTCTTGCCCAGCTCCGTGCGCTTGCCGCCTTCGACGACCGACAGGGTGTACGTCTGCTTGATGTTCCAGTCCGCGTCGTCGAGGGTCGTGATCGGGCCGGTGTTGTAGAGGAACGTGTTGGGCACTGGGTTCCGCGGGTTGTTCAGCTGGGTGCTGAACCGCCACTCGTAGGTGATGTCCGCGACCGCATCGCCGTTGTTGTCGATGTGGACCATGTAGAGGACGTCATCGCCGAAGTTGAAGAAGTTCGGGCCGCCAGCGGGGACCTCAAGCGGGATCCAGTTGGAGATCAGGGTCACCGTGTCCGGTTTGTCCGGCGACACGAACGCGTAGACGTCCGTGTTGTCGGCGACCGGATCCTCGGTGATCAGCGGCGCCTCACGGTGGCTCGACGCGCCGACGGGCGCGAGCATCGCGAGGGCCAGCACAGCAGCCGCGCTGAGCGCGACGAGCGCCCGCGGGCCGGAGCGGATAGATGTCATCAACCAGCCGATCTATTGGTGGACGGGTGCAAAGAGCGATGTACGGACAGCCCTCAACGGACCAGCCGCACAACCGGTGCGAGAGGACCGGTGAACTCCCCCGGTGGAACTCATGAGCTGCTCAGACCCGATCGCCCTGCCGAACGACCGAGAACGAAAATGGCCCCACGAGCTTCCGTCAGATCACGCAAGCCTCCCAGCAGACTCTGCCGAGGCAGTCAACCTCACCGCTGCGGATCAGCAGTGGTCCAGATGTCCAGGACCAGTGCGGATTGCCCCAACTGGACGAACAGCGACGCCGCGACGAGTCTGGCGAAGGTCATGGGCCCCGAAACGACCCTGGCGCGCTACCCCAGCGCTCCTGACCTCTCTGTCGTTTTCGTCGCGAAGGTCATAGTGGATGGGTGGCCTACCGTTCAGGTGGCCCTTTTCGACTAGTACGGGTCCGCCCCTCTGCGAGAATCGAGCCCTCTGTACCGAGAACGATCGGGAGCTGGCCGCATGGCTGACAGGAAGCGCAAGACGATCCAACTCGCAGTACTCGCATGTGTGCTGCTCGCCGGCATCGGGCTGGGCGTGGGCGCCAGCCGCCTGGGCGGGGGCTCGGCTGGCGGCGTGGACACCCCGGCGACCGCCACTGCGAGCGGGGTCACCTCGGCGGGCGACCCAGACGCGCTGACCGAGTTGCCAGGGCTGGGCGCGCCGATCGCACCGGACCAGACGGCCACCCCTGAGCAGGCCGTGGCGGGTTTCCTGACCGCCGAGGCGACCGGCGATTTCGCCGGCTCGTACGCCTACCTCGCCACGGCCGACCACCAGATGCTCGGCACGCCAGCGTCCTGGGTGCAGTCACACGCCGACTTCCCCGTCGTGACCGGGTTCAAGATCGAGGGAGCCGCTCCCGAGGTGGACGGCGTGCGGGTGACCACGCTTACGGGCTACCGCCCGGGTCTCGACGAGATCCTCGGGCTGGTCACCGCCCGCGCCCGCTCGAGCTGGCTGACGGTTCAGGAGAACGGGGTCTGGCGGGTCGTGTTCACCGAGAGCACCGATCGCCCTCTGTACCCAGGGGACGCCGCAGCGGACGAGGTCGCGCGGCAATGGGCAGCGCGGCGGATCTCATGCGAGCCGACCAGCGAGCTGGAGGCCAGCCTCAAGGGCTCCCCCTTCCTGGCCGGCAGCCTGTGCCAGGCGAAAGGCGAGCTGCGGCTGGGCGGCGCCTCCGAGCTGTCGCAGCTGGACGACACGACCCCCTTCGTCTCCGCCTACGGACCCGACGTCTTCACCTGGGCCCGCACCGTCCCGATCACGTCGCCACAGCCTCTCCAAGTCATCCTCGCCCCCATCGGCGCCGACTGGAAGGTCATCGGCGTGATCCGCGCCAACGTGTTGGAGAACCCCCAGCCTTGACT